>CAMAWP010000005.1 GCA_945861765.1 Akkermansia muciniphila
GGACATTGGGGGATTCGGCCGTCCCTGCGGGACTTATGCGAGGGCTCATTCGAACCCAGCAGTGAACTGCCGGGCTATTCTCGAATCTCCCTCCGGGAGACGAAGGCGGCCAATAGGTCCAAACTCCCGTCATCCCGGCGGGATGGAAAAACGGTCTTCATCCGCTGTGGAACTATTCCACTGAAAACAGCGAGGAACCCCTTCGGATCACGCATTGCCGCCACCTTCAATTGCTTCGATGGTTTTCTGGAACATTGCCTCATCCATCGTCACCAAATGGTGGGCTTCGGGAAACCGCCCGCTCTTCACGTCATCGGCGTATTCCCTGAACGCAGCGACACGCTCCGCCTGGAGTCGTTGGTATTCTTTGAGAAAGTTCCGGTAGGCCTTTGCATGGCGGGGGATGCGTTCGTCGTAGTCTCCAAGGATGTCATCGGAGAAGAGGAACTGTGAGTCGCAGCCATTGCCGGAACCGAGAGACATCAGCAGCAAGGAAGTTTTTTTGCAGAGGTATGAGGCTAGCCGGTGTGGCACCAGTTCAAGTTCCGCCGCATAGGCACCAGCGCTTTCCAGACGCTTCATTTGCTCGTAGAGCTGCTTGGCTTCGATAGCGGTTTTACCGATCGCGCGCACGTTCGTCCAGGTCGCGTGGCGTGGAACCATCCCCAAGTGACCGACTACCGGGATTCCTTCCCGCGCCATCGCCTCAATAGTCCATGGACTGGCGGAGCAATAGACCGAGCTCGCGCCCTGTTCGAGCGCCTGGAATCCGACCCGGATCGCCTCTTCCGGCGAGGCTAACCCATGCGGGGTTGCTCCCGAGATGAAACTTTTTGGAGCCGCCGCCACAAGAAGGGGTAATCGTGCCTGCGCTACCGCTGTGTCGAAACTGCAGCTCAACAAGTCAATTCCAGCCTCTTCCGCCGCCTCTGCCTCTTCAGGCGATTTGACGTGAACATGGGTCAGGCAGCGTTTGCCTTTGAGTTGTCGCAGGTCGTAAACGGAGTGTTTCTTGGCCGGGCGCAGCATGGACAAACAGTGTCGAGTTGATGGGCTTGCTTCAAGTCGGAAAATACCCTGAGCCGATCAATCGACAATTGAACGGAAATCATTGGACTCTCTTGAGGGGCAGCGCCGCCGAGACGAAGGAGGCTGCCGCCTGCCTCGGAATTTCATTCAAGAAGGAATCGTTCCGACCCACCCCTACCCCTCCCAGGAGGGGAGCTGTCTTTGAGGGAATCGTTTTCCGTTCCCCTCCTGGGAGGGGTAGGGGTGGGTTCAGAGGCACCCTGCGCGTGCGAAGTCCGGGGAGAGGAGGAAAGATGTCGCGCCACGGCTGTCCCCATTCGCAGATGCGCCCAAAGGGATCTCAACAAGTCGGGCGAGTGACGCTATTCACGTCGGGATGGCGTTTCAAACCATCCCGGCCATCTTGCGCCCAATCCAATAAACCGCCAACAAAAGCAAAATGCCCCCGCCGAACCACGGATCACTCCAGAGCCGGATTCGCTTTTCGATCGGCTTGGCTTCGGGCAGCAGGGAAATGCGTTGCACGATTTCATTGAGCGAGTCCAAGGTGCCACTCGCCCCTTCTGTTATTCCGGCCATCTCGCGCAGGATTTCAGCGTTCACCGGCTGGCCCTGTTTTTCACGTTGCGGTTGCGTCACAAGAATCTCGGTTTCGAGATCGCGGCCATGCTTTTCCGACGAAACGCGCACCTTGTATTTGCCGCCCTCCTGCGGGTTGAAACTCGACTTGAAAACACCCCAGCCTCCGCCCAAGGGTGAAAATTCCAAACGCTCTCCCCTTCCGGAAGGCGCGGTGACTTTGCCCACCACATTGCCTTCCTCGATGGGAAACCCCGATGCGTCGAACACTGTCGTTTGCAAGAAAATCGTGTCGCCTGCTTGCGGCGCTTCCGGGCTGTAGCTCAAGCGAATGCCCTGTTTCTCGGACAAGTGCCGTTGATGCGCCATCCAGCGCACCACCTGGCTCCAGAAGCGGTAATGAAATTTATCTTCCACACCCCGACGCCATCGCCAGGCGCTGTCCGTGCCCATGAACAGAACTTTGCCGCTCCCGGCGGAGCGCGTGACCAGCAGGGGCATTCGGCCCCACGAATTCCGCAGTGACGAATGGACCGCGAGCACTTCCGAGCCTGGGCGGCTTTTTTCCACAGCGGCGGACCAATAAAAGCCCGGCAGTTGCTTCCAGAGCTCGTCATTCCGGTATTCATCCGCGTCAAACCGGGTCAGCAAATGTCGCTTGCCCACGGAGGAAAGTTGCAGCGCGGATTCATTTTGGAGTCCCACTCCCTCGGGTTTGGTTCGGTCCAGTTGAACCGGCATCAGCTCTTGCAGCGGGCTGTTCAGAAACGTCAGTTGCCGCCCGCGGCTCCCCGGCAGAAAGATCAATCCGCTCGACTGCTGCTCGACCAATCCCTTGATCAGCTCGGCGTCCTTCTCCGTCAATTCATTCTGCCCAATTCCGACGTCGCCCAGAAAGATCACGTCATATCGCGACAGCATTTCCTTGGTGCCTGGAAAGGAGGGAAGATACTGCCTGCCGCCGCCGGCTGCCATGCCCGGGTGAAAGAGCAGACAATGCATCTCCACGCCCGGATCGCGCTCGAGCGCATTGCGCAAGTAACGATATTCCCAGCGCGGCATGGAATCCACCACCAGCACCTTCAGAGTTTCCAGGCGCACCGCGATGCGAAAAGTCTGCTCGTTGTTTTCGGGAAGACTTTCGTCGGGCTCGACCGGCAGCTTCAGCGTCAGCGTCCTTTCCCCGACGGCGCGCGGCGACCAGACAACAGCGTCTTGGAGTTCGCCATTAGCTGGGATGACGATCTCCTTCTTGGTTTCCTCAACCTTGGAATCAAGGAGCGAGATCACGGTTTTGACTTCACGTGGAAGGTGATTTCGGATTTTAAAAGGAATCGAGATCTGCTCGCCGAACAAGCCATAGGAGGGAGCCGAAACGTTTTCGAGAATCAAGTCGGGCACTGGAGCTTCCCGTCCAATCGCCACGGAAAAAATAGGAATTTGCTGCTCGCGAAACCGCGTCGCCGTCCCCACAGGGGATTTGCCAAGGTTCCAATCGCCGTCTGTTAGAACAAGGACTGCTTTCACATTCTTCTGGCGCTTCAGAACGGTTTCCAACGCGAGATCGATGTCAGTGCCTTCTTCCACTTTGACCCCGGGAGCATTGGTGCTGTTGGGCGGGACGGCGAAGTCTTCGATGGTGACTTTGGCCGTTTTTTCCAAAGGCGCCCAGAATCGGGCCTTGCGTTTCTGCTCCAGCCAATCGGCCCTCGAAATCACGTTGCTCGATATCATGATGTCGCGGGTCTTCATGCTGCCCGAAGCATCGTTCAGCACGACGATTTCCGGAGCCTCAGTCCGCTGCAACTGGCGCACGACCTCCGGGCGCAGCAGGCTGATGGCAAGCAGTGTGATGAGAAGAAGGCGGAGGACCTCGAGGAACGCAACCACCTTGCGACGCCCGCTCCGCTGCCAGTTGGCCCAGCAAAGCCAGCCCGCCGCCAGCCAGACGGCGACCCCCGCCATCAACACCGGAATAGAAACGGCAAATGACCACCGGCTCATGGGGCTGCCTCCTCAGCGCTCATTGAGGATGCGTTGGCCGCGGCGTCTCCTTGTTTCCGTGCCGCCGTCCGGCGTGCCGGGAGAATCAGGAATGCTTCCGTGAGCAAACACGCCAGCATCGCGAAAACGAAAATGCGCCAGAACTCACCTTGCAATGGGTCGCTAGGATTCCTGGTATCTTGGAACGCTTGAAAAGGCAGGTCGCCAAAAAGACGGCGGGGCACCTCTAAATCCACAATCTCGGGGTCATCTTCCTGGGTTGGGCGATTTACAGCTAACAGGCGTTCGCCCGCACGATAAACACCCGCCTGAAGCCTGGCGTCCTTGAGACTCGTTGAATCCACCGACACCCATCGAGCGCCCGCATCGGCCGTGGTCAATTCGCCAGCGCCGATCGATGTTTCCGGCTGCAAACGACGGCTCCCTGCTTGCATGAGACGCTGCATCATCGGAACCAGGACCGGGCCATCACCCAAGCTCGACCATTCTTTCACGGGAAGCGAAGCGCAGAAGAATACCTCGCCGCGACCCACGGATTGCCTGGTCAAGAACGGGACGCCATCTTCGAGAGCCGCGAGCACGTTCTTCGCGCCGAGAATTAATTGCCGCCGATGAAATGCGACCTGAGATACCGGCAAGCTCATGCCTTCGTCGGTTTTAGCGAGCGGTCCCTGATCCTCATCCCAACGGAGTATTCGGTAAGTCTTTTCGCCAACGGCGCTCTGCACCTCTCCCCAACCAAAGCCTGCGAACTGTTGGGCATCGGGACGGCCGGGAGGGAAGAAGAGCGCTACTCCGCCTTGTTGAACGAAGGATCGCACACGTTCTGCCGTGGCACCGCCGGGCAAAGTCTCCTGCCATACCAGCAGCGTGCTATCGTCCCAATTCGCAGTTTCAAATTCAGAAGGCGATACGATTTGCACCCCCTGCTGCGAGCTATTGGCTAACGCCCCGGCGGCGAACCTCAGATATTTGGCCCTCGCTGGATCACTGGTCACAAGGGTCGCTCGCGAAACCGTGTCCTGCCCATAGACAAAATAGGCTGTATTATCACGGCGATTCGCATCCGCCGGAAGCGCGAAGGATCCCCAACCCCCGGATTTCTTGCCGCCAATATCGGCCTTATGCCGCCAGCGGAGAGCTTGTCCGTCCATGATCAATTCGAGCTGAGAGCGCGTTTCATCCAGGGTGAGATCGAGCGGAACGGGTTCGGTGGCCGTCAAATTGCGTTGCAGATCGGCCACGAAATGAAGTTCGCCCTTGTCAGCCCGCCGCCGTCGCGTGATTTCCTTCAGAGCAATCGACGTGTTGGACTCTTGACTCGGATCCATGGCCAGCAATCGCACCCGGACCCGTTGCGGCAATGAGCTCAGTTGTCCCGCCACAATCTTCCATCGAGCGTCCTCTGGCAGCCAATTGCTCCGCTGCAGATCCGATGCGATCCATATCTCCGCCGTCCCGGACTGGTTCTCGACCAGCCATTTCAGAGCGGCCTGAAACATGGCCGGAATATCCGCCGCAGTGTCCGTGGCCGCAGTCAACGAGAGCCCCGCCAGAGTGCCTGAATTAGAAATCTCCTGCGGCGTCCGAAACGCATTCTCGATGAGCACCAGATGGCTCGTCTCCTCGAACTTTTTCGCGGCTTCCGAAAAGAGCTTCAACGCCTGCTCGCGTCCGGTGATGGTGGTGCCCGCAATCTGCCTTTCCATGCTCGCCGAGCGATCCAATAAAATGAGAATGACATCCGGAGCCGGCGAAAGAGCCCAACCAAGCCAGCCTCCAGCCAAGGGCCGGCTCAGAAAGAGAATCAACGTCAGGACAGCCAGCACCCGGAACAGAAGAATCAAGAACTGTCGCAATTTCGCATGGCTGATCGAACTGCGCGTGGCCGAAATCAGAAACCGCATCGCCGCCCATGGTTGAGGCCGATGCCGGAGCCGGTTGATCAAATGGATAATGATCGGCACCAGCACCAGAGGCAGCCCCCACAACACAATCGGCTGAAGAAAAGTCATGGTCTTAGCAAGGAGCTAGGCGGAGGCTAGGCGGCATAGCGGGCGCGCTCCACCAGGAAGTCCGCCAGAACTTTCCCGTACTCCTGGTCCGTGACCACTTGCCGGTAATCTGCCTTGAACTCGTGGCAGCCCTCCTTCAGCCGACCCAGAAAAGCGCGCAACTGCTGAAGGTATTCATCCCGGATCGTTGCCGGCTCAGTCACCAAACTGAACGAGCTTTCCAAATCCACGAAACGCACCGGACGATCGAATTGAAAATCCAGCTCCATCCGATCCAGCAGATGAAAAACGACCAGGTCATGCTTTTGAAATCGCAGGTGTTGAAAACAGTTCAACAACGCTTCGGGGTCGGCGAAGAAGTCAGAGAAGATGATCACCAAAGCGCGGCGTCGAACTTTCTCGGCTAGATCGTGCAACGCCGAGATTAATCCAGTTTCACCGATAGGTTCGACCTTCCCTAACATTTCCAAAATGAGCTGAAGGTGCGCTGGATTGCGTCGGGGAGGAATCTCGAACACGGTTTTTTCTCCCACCGACAACAACCCAGCCGCGTCGCCCTGATGGACGATCAGATAGGCCAGCGTGGCGATCATCCGGCGGGCGTAATCCAGCTTGCTGCCGTGTTTTCCGCTAAAACGCATCGAGGCGCTGGAATCGAACACCATGTAGCATCGAAGATTTGTCTCGGCTTCAAACTCCTTCATGTAGAAGCGATCCGAGCGCGCAAAGACACGCCAGTCCAACCGACGCAGGTCATCTCCCGGCACGTAATTGCGGTATTCGGCGAATTCCACGCTCGAGCCCCGGTGAGGGCTCCTGTGCTGGCCGGAGACGGTGCCCTCCATGGGAAAGCGGGCCAAAAGAGGCTGGGCCATCAGTCGCGCGAGAACCTGTGCGTCCAGGTATTTTGCACTGGCTTCAGCCACGTCGCGTCTCCGCTTGAATTTCCTTCAGGAGCCGGTCCACGATGACCGTGCTGGTGATCCCTTCGGACTGCGCCTGAAAATTGGTGAGAATGCGATGCGTCAAAACCGGTTGAGCGACTGCCTCCAGGTCTTCCATTCGCACAAGATAACTCCCCTGGAGCACCGCATGAGCTTTCGCCCCTCGGATCAGATATTGCACAGCCCGCGGGCCTGCGCCCCAGGTGACCCACTTCTTGAGCCAGTCCGGCGCCTGCTCGGATCGTGGACGCGTGCGCCTCACCAGATCGACAGCCGTATCATAAATGTGATCGGGGACTGGCACCCGCTGGACGACTTCCTGAAAGTGCAAGACTTCCGCTCCACTGATGAGCTTCTGCAACGGCGGGGGTGCCGCTCCCGTGGTCTCGCGCGCGATCCGCCGCTCCTCGTCCTGGTCCGGATAATCAACGTGAATGAAAAACATGAACCGATCCAGTTGCGCCTCCGGCAGGGAGTAAGTGCCCTCCTGTTCGATGGGATTTTGCGTCGCCAAAACAAAGAAGGGCGAAGGCAAAGAAAAGAAACGGCCTGCCACTGTGACCCGATGTTCCTGCATCGCTTCGAGAAGGGCGGATTGTGTTTTCGGCGGAGTTCGGTTGATTTCGTCTGCCAGGACGATGTTGGCAAAAACGGGCCCTTTAACGAATACGAATTCGCGCCGACCCGGCTGGTCGGTCTCTTGCAAGATATCCGTGCCAGTAATGTCCGAAGGCATCAGGTCCGGCGTGAATTGAACTCGGTTAAACTGCAATGACATGACCTGGGCCAGCGAATTAACGATCGTCGTTTTCGCCAGCCCCGGAACTCCCATCAGCAGGGCATGGCCGCGCGCCAGAATGCAAATGAGCATTTTCTCGATCACTTCCTTCTGGCCGATGATCACCTTGGCGAGCTCTACTCGCATGCTCTGATAGATTCGGCGTAGCTCATCAGTCGCCGCGACATCGTCTTGCGGAGGCGCGAGGGAAGTGGATGTGGGCGCTCCCGAGGGGTTCTTGTTCTTGGCAACGTGTGCCGCGTGTTGAGTCATATAAAAATGATTTGCTGCCTTAGTGAAGGCGACGCCGATCGATCCGGTCAATAACAGACTTCAAGGCTACTCGAAAAATCGACGCTGCACCAAAGGGGGTGCCACATTTTCAGCGCTGGTCATTCTATTCTCCTTTGGCCGTTTGAATTCATCCAGAGAGAAGGCCATTGGCTGAGTCGCGATTGCTTAATTCGAAGGCAGGGGAGCCGAGCAGAGACCACCCCGGACTTCGCGCGCGCACCGAACCCTGAACCTACCCCTACACCCCTCCCAGGAGGGGAGCCTGCAACCGGCGCGGACTTCGCGCGCCCTGGGCGACTCTGAACCCACCCCTACCCCTCCCAGGAGGGGAGCTTTGTCCGTTCCCCTCCTGGGAGGGGTAGGGGTGGGTCGGTTCATGGAAAGGTCAAGTGGCGGGCACAAAACGCTGAAAGAGGAGAGCACTCACAAACAGGAGCAGGAAGATGAGCGCGGTCTGATGTGTTGCGTCCGCGATGGCCAAAAGATCCACAAGGCTTATACCCGCTAAAAGGCCAGAAACGGTGCGTCCGATATGACGAGCCGGCCCTCCAAACGTGTGGCGAAGGCATTTGATTATCCAAAGCACCAGAATGACGGAAAGTAAAAACGCGCGGTCGCGGTAAGGGCCAGCATTCGCGATCATGGCCAGCAGAATAGGGGCGGCCAATAGACCGCAAGGCCAATATCGAAGCACACCTCTCAAGCTTTCCTGGCGAGCCAGGTAACTCAGCCCAACGATATAGGCCGCCAGCGCAAAAGCGCTCCATAGCGTCAGTCCGGTCACCCCTTCGATAGTTGTCGAGCCTGCCGCCAAATAAAGAAAGAAGCGGCACGCTGCCATCACAAGAGGCGAGAAAGTGATCAGTTTATGGACGGCATCGTAGAGAAGAATGCTGCCAGCAAGAAGCAGGGCTAGGATGGCCGTAGTATTCCCAAGAAGCGTCAGGCTAAAGCCACCAATGCTCAGGCCGGCAAATCCCCAAAACCAGACCCGCCCCAAGCTAATTGCCCCGGAAGGAATGGGCCGTTCCTTTCGGTGCTCCTTATCGAACTCGGCATCAAAAGCGTCGTTCAGGAACATTCCGCCGACGTATAAAAACGTGGCGCCAAAGCAAAGCAACGCAAGCCTCCCCAGCGGGCCGCCGCCGCCGAGCAGCCAACCCGCCAAACAGTTTGACCATACGGTGGGCAGGTTTGAGACGCGGCCCAACACAAGCAACGTTCGGAGTTCGCGGAGTGACGCAGTCAGGGCAAAAGGCATTTGCAAATGAGGAAATCAGGAAGGCGAGAAAAAGCAATACGAGGCTGCGCCCCCAAATCAGCGCGTAAGGAAGTGGTGCGAAAAAGATCCGTCGCTGATTTTGTTTTGGGATCCGACCGGGGCGGCCGATCGCACCGGTTTGGGGTGATTTCGTGGGTTTCTGTGGGCGTTTGCGACACCTTCTGGTGCCGCGGTGGCTCGGGAGCTTCGCAGTCAAGAATCCTGCGCATCCGCTGCATTAGGTACAGCGCTCAGCCGTGGCTCGCCAGATCAGTGGGGTTCCTGGATCAATCTGCCTGCCTTGACTTGAGTTTTCCGCTTCGTTACGGTCAAAACATGAATCGTTGGATTTTGCGTTTGGCCATTGTTTTGGCCTGTTTGGTTGTTCTTCCCCTTAACTCCCCGGCACCCTTGATCTATCGAGCTGGGGAAGGGTGGTCATACGAGCCGGTTGGGGGAGGCAAATGGGTTAAGACTCGGGCTAAGGATCAGCTCGACGTGGCTCAGAATGCTTTTGATCAAAAGGATTACAGTGTCGCTTTGAAGGCGGCCCGACGCACCGTCAAAACCTGGCCTTTATCGGATTATGCGCCTCAAGGGCAATATTTGCTGGCCAGGTGTTACGAAGCCAAAGGCCAGGACGAAAGAGCGTTCAAGGAGTATCAAAAAGTCCTTGAAAAATATCCGAAGGTGGCGAATTACCAGGAGATCATGAGCCGTCAGAATGCGATCGCGAATCGTTACTTGGCCGGACAATGGTTCAAGCTCTGGGGTTACATCCCATTTTTCCCCTCGATGGACAAGACTTCCGACATGTTTGAAAAGGTGATCAAGAATGGGCCGTATAGCGAAATGGCGCCCCAGGCTCAGATGAACATTGGCTCGGCTCGCGAAAAGCAGTTGAGCTTTTTCAACCGAACAGAGCCCTACAAACAAGCGATCAAAGCTTATGAGCAGGCCGCTGATCGGTATCATTATCAGAAGGATGTGGCTGCCGATGCGCTGTTCAGGGCGGGAATGGCCTATTACAAACAGGCCAAGACGGCGGAGTACGATCAGAGCGTTGCTGGGCAGGCGATTGAAACCTTTACAGATCTGATGACGCTCTTTCCCAATGATCCGCGTCTGCCTGAGGTTCAGAAAATCATTGAAGATCTTAAAACTGAGCAGGCGCGAGGCAGTCTCCACATCGCCCGCTTTTACGAGCAAAAAAGGCGGTGGGACGGCGCTCTGGTCTATTACAATGAAGTGGTGCGCAAAGATCCCAATTCCAAGTATGCCGAGGAAGCGAAGCAACGGATTGAGGCGCTGCAGAAACGATCGGAGCGAACCCCGGCCCAAAGATAAAGCCAATGCGTGCCGCTTTACTCCTCGGGAGTTGCTTGTTCGGTCTGGCCCTTTGCGGCTGTGTCGGCTATCGATTAGGTCCAACGAACGGACAGGTCGCGGGGAGTCGATCCATTCAAATCAATCCTTTTCAAAACGAGACGCTGGAGCCGCGTTTAGTTGAACCTGTTACCTCTGCCCTGCGAAAAAATATCCAACGGGATGGCACCTACCGCCTGAATACCCGAAACGAGGGCGAGATCATAGTGAATGGCCTCATCACTAACTATGACCGGTCTGGCTTGTCCTTTAACCCTCGCGATATTTTGACTCCGCGCGATTTTCAGGTGACTCTGACCGCAAAGATCAGTGCCATTGAGAGGAGCACGGGCAAGACGATTCTTGATCGAGAAGTCCTCGGACGAACCACGCTTCGAACGAGCGGTGATTTGGGGAGTGCTGAGCGGCAGGCCATTCCGCAGCTCGCCGATGACCTGGCTAAGAATGTCACTTCTCTGTTGGTGGATGGCACTTGGTAAGTCGAGTGGGTCCCGAAAGATTTAGGTTTGGCTCGCGCTACAATTGGTGTTCAATCTCGGGTCTATGAGCCAGACACATCCGCTAACAACGACAACTTTCGAGCTTCCGGGCTATCAAGTGATCAAGTCATTTGGGGTGGTGCGGGGGATCATTGTGCGATCACGCTCCATCATTGGAAACATCGGAGCCGGAATTCAAAGCCTCTTTGGTGGGAACATTTCTATTTACACAAGCTTGTGCGAGAGAGCCCGAGACGATGCCTTTCGCCAGATGCTGGCTCATGCAGCGGAAGTCGGAGGTAACGCCGTGATCGGGGTAAGATACGATGCCACCGAGATCGGCAACGGCATTACAGAGGTTCTATGTTATGGAACTGCGGTGTTCGTGGAAACGGCCATCAATGAGAAGGTCGCCTCCTCCGTGAGGGCTGAACAACACAACTGACAGTCACCAACTGTTTCGATTATGGCAGGACATAGCAGATGGGCGAAAGTGAAGCACTTTAAAGGTGCCATCGATGCGAAACGGGGGCGGATTTTTGCCAAGTTATCCAAAGAAATTGCCATTATTACTCAGCAAGGCGGAGGTGATCCGGACATGAACCCCCGACTGCGAATGGTGTTGCTCAAATGCCGCGGCGCCAACATGCCCTCGGAGAATATTGAGCGCGCTATCAAGAAGGGAACCGGGGGTGGAGAAGGCGCCAGCTTTGAAGAGCAGACGTATGAAGTTTACGGCCCTCACGGAGCGGCCTTGCTCGTGGAACTCTCAACGGATAACCGAAATCGCACCGCCTCGGAGATCCGCAGCTTGCTCACCAAACACGGCGGCACAATCGCCAGTTCTGGTTCCGTGACACGTTTGTTTCAACGGAAAGGACAAATGATCATCCCGCGCGAGGCGGCCCAGGAAGACCAATTGATGGAGCTGGCCTTGGAGTCGGGTGCGGAAGATTTCAAAGCAGAACCCGAGGGATTCGAGATACTCACTGCCCCGTCGCAATTCGAGGCGGTCCATAAAATCGTGGAAGCAAAGGGAATTAAGTGCGAAGTGGCACAAATCACTTCGCTGCCCTTTTTGACCGTGCCCTTGACAGATGCTGACAGCGCTGCCGCCGTTTCAAAGCTCATCGATGCATTGGAAGACCACGACGATGTGAAGGAAGTCTATACGAATGCGGAATTTCCCGCCGGAGCCGCGTAATGGCACACAACCCCTGGGGTCAACTTAACAGACGTTCGAAGCCGAGTTGATTGAGCGAAGCCTTCGAAACAATGATGTGGCAGCGTGAAAGCTGATGGCCGATCGAATGGAAACGTTGACTGACTCTCTCCCAGCTCGTCTGCTGCACCGGTTGGCGCAGTGCGTCGTCCGTTATCCTTGGCTCTTTTTTTATCCCCAGATTCTTTTATTTGGGGTCTCAGTCTTCTATACGGTCAAGCATCTCGAGTTCGACATGAGTCGAGACAGCTTGGTCGGCGCGGACAAGAAGTATCATCAGAACTTTCTCAGGTTCAAAAACGAATTTTCCACCCAAGATGAACTGGTAGCTGTGGTGGAAAGCGAAGATATGGAGAAAAATCGCCAATTCGTCGAGCGGCTGGGAGCCAAGCTAGAGGTTGAGACGAATTTATTTACGGACGTCATCTACAAGGGAGATTTGACGATGCTAGGGCCGAAAGCTCTCCTTTTCTTATCCGAGCAACAATTGGTCGAGCTCGATCGCACGCTCAATAACTATCGGCCATTTTTACAAAATTTCGCCCAAGCCACGAATCTCAATTCGCTCTTTCGAAAAATTAATCAGCAGTTTCGGACGAGCAAACGCGAGCAAAATGCAGAGAACGAATCGCTCGTCGAAGCGGTGCCTGCCCTGACGCGCATTGTCTCTCAGGCGAGAGATTCGCTCGATCGGCCGGGTGCTCCGCCGGCACCCGGGATCACCGCTCTTTTCAATGCCGGGGCGGAGGCTGAGCAAGAGCAGTATCTCACTTACGCCCGTGGGAGGATGTACTTAGCAACAGCCAGACCTCTGAGGGCAGACCTCGATGTGTTGGCAGTCAAGCGATTGCGAGTCTTGGTCCAAGAAACCCAAGCGGAAGTGCCCGGAGTCAACGTGGGCATCACCGGAGAATCAGTGCTTGAACTCGACGAGATGACCCAATCGCAGCGCGATTCGACTGTTGCTACCATCGTGTCGCTCATTTTGGTGGTGCTTATCTTTGTGGTGGGCTACCGGGAGACCGGAAGGCCGCTGAAAGCCACGCTCAGCTTGATCGTCGGATTAGGTTATACGATGGGATACACCACGCTGACGGTCGGCCATCTGAACATTTTGACGATCACATTTTTGCCAATTTTGATCGGCTTGGCGATCGACTTTGGAGTTCATTTGATCACGCGCTATGAGGAGGAATTGCGCAATGGGCGTTCTGAAAGAGAAGCCCTGGAAAAAGCTATGGTCAACACGGGCCTGGGGATTTTCACCGGGTGCTTCACAACGGCTGGAGCTTTTTTTGCGATGGGCCTCACCGATTTCAAAGGCATTCAAGAGATGGGAATAATTACTGGAGGAGGCCTATTGGTTTGTCTGATTCCGATGATGACCTTACTACCTGTCTTGCTGAGAAAAGGCCGACAAAATGCGATGGACCACCACAATGCCGGAACGGATAAGAGGGAGCAAATCGAGCGGCTTTGGTTGGACCGGCCAGTTTGGGTCATGGGGATCTCAGCGGCACTCTGCGGGCTTGCGCTCACTCAATTTCATAAAATCTATTTTGATTACAACCTGCTCAATATGCAATCGAAGGGACTGCCGTCTGTGGTCTTCATGAGAAAGCTGATTGATGAGGCTTCAAAGTCAGTCTTGTTTGCTGCCGTGGTGGCCAATTCTCTTGAAGAAGCAGTCGCCTTAAACTCGAAACTCACCAACCTGCCGACGGTTGCGAGCGTTGATTCGATGACGCAGTTTCTGAAAGGAGATCAGACCGCCAAATTAAGCCGCATCGGTCATATCAAGGACGAGTTGTCGGCAGTTCGATTCGAGGAAGTCGATACCGAACCTGTGAACCTTGCGGAGCTGAATTATACGTTAACAATTTCGCAGAGCTACTTGGGCCTAGCGGCCAGCGAATTGCAAAAGGAGGGCGATAGAGCGCTGGCTGAGCAACTTCGTTCATTGCGACAGGCCATGGGAGACTTGCGCCATCGTATCAGCAACGGCAATCCGACTCGAGATGCTCTCAAACTTTCGGTCTTCCAACGCGCTTTGTTTCAGGATATTCACAACACCTTTGATGTTCTGAAAAACCAGGATAACAGCTCGCCTTTGAGCATCTCAGACTTGCCGCCGGCTCTGAGAAACCGTTTTGTTGGGAAGTCTGGCAAGCATCTGCTGCAGGTTTACCCGAAAGAGAATGTGTGGCAGCGTGACAAACAAAAAGAATTCGTTCAACAACTTCGGACTGAGGATGAAAATGTGACTGGCACTCCTGTACAATTGTACGAATATACAAGCTTATTGAAGGAAAGTTATGAAAAAGCAGCCTGGTACGCCCTCGGCGCGATTGCTATTCTGGTCCTAATTCATTTCCGCAATCTCTCGAGCGTGCTGCTCGCCTTACTGCCGGTGGCGATTGGTACGATCTGGATGGCAGGCGTGATGGGAGCCTTCAACATTCCGTTTAATCCCGCGAACATAATGACCCTGCCATTGGTCATCGGAATAGGCGTCACCAACGGAATCCATATTCTCAATCGGTTCGCCGAGGAGCAGAATCCTAGCATTCTCGCCAGGAGCACTGGAAAGGCGGTGCTCGTGTCGGCGCTCACGACCATCGCGGGCTTCGGCAGCTTGATACCTGCGAAACACCAAGGCATTGCCAGCTTAGGAATTGTCATGGCAACGGGCGTTGCCACTTGCATGTTGGCTGGCCTCACGTTGCTTCCCGCCCTGCTGAGCCTTCTAATTCGCCAAGGGTGGATATTGAAAAAACCCAGTGCCGACAATGCACTGCCAACACTGGGTCGGGAGGAACCGAGGTAAATACCTCAAGACGAATCCGAACTTAATTGCATGATGTTGAGAAGTCAATTGATAATTGATTTGGGTAGAAAATGACCCATACATCTACAATATACGGACAGTTATTCTTAGCGTTATCGTTACCGATAAAATGTTAATATTTTCCAGCAAATTATCATTTAGTTCTCCAGGGCAAGTTGAAATATACCGATGTCGGCGCTTGCTGAAGGATCCTTCATACCACTAACAGAGGGTTCACGAATGCAAGTTCGCAAAGGTTTTCTGATAGCAAGTCTGGGTTTTCTCTCCTGGGGAGCACTGGCCGACTCGTGGGATTCTTTGGGTCCACTGTACCATAAAGGGGAATTGACCTTGGGAACCGGTTACCGAAAAGAGATCCTCGGCCCGTTGGTAATCCGCGATCAGAACGAAGCAGCTTCGAGCTGGAGCTTTGCCTCAATAGTTTCCGCTTACAAAGATTCGGGGACTGATTCCAGAGAGTTTGACCTTTTGTATCCGCTGCTCACTTACGATAGATTTGGCTCCGAATATCGGTTGCAACTTCTTCAACTTTTCAGCCTGAGCGGAGGTAAGAACAGCGAAAGCCTACAGAATAATCGCCTAACCGTCTTTCCCTTTTACTTTCAACAGCGTTCTCCCGATCCTGCTTTGACTTACACGGCGCTGGTTCCAGTTTATGGGCAACTAAAAAACCGGCTGTTGTGGGATGATATCCACTTTGTTCTGTTTCCTCTCTACGCGAGAACTCGGAAGCGTGATGTCGTGACTGACAATTACGTGTACCCGGTCGTTCACTTGCGCCACGGAGAGGCGTTGCAGGGGTGGCAGGTTTGGCCATTGATCGGCCGCGAACACAAGGATGTGACAACGCGGACCAACAATTTTGGGGAAACAGAAACCATCGGCGGCCACGACAAGAACTTTGTCCTCTGGCCTTTTTACATCGACAGCAGATCGGGCTTGGGAACGGAGAGCCCTACAACCCAGCGGGCGATCTTGCCGTTTTTTAGCATTCAGCGCTCGCTGCTTCGCGACTCTTCGACCTACCTATGGCCTTTCGGCCTTACCTATACCGAGGACCGGGAGAAAAAATATCGGGAATGGGATGCCCCATGGCCACTGGTTGTCTTTGCACGGGGCGAGGGTAAAACGGCGAATCGTATCTGGCCCTTATTTAGCCAAGCCAGGAGTCCGACTTTGCAAAGTGATTTCTACCTTTGGCCACTCTACAAATACAACCGGATCACCTCTGAGCCCTTGGACCGGCAGCGCGCGCGCATCTTCTTTTTTCTTTATTCTGATTTGATTGAGAGAAATACGACTAGCGGTACAGGGTTACGGCGCACTGATCTTTGGCCTCTTTTTACGGCCCACCGGGACCACCAGGGAAACGAGCGTTTGCAACTTTTGGCTCCGCTAGAACCGCTCCTGCCGAATAACAAAAGCATCGAACGGAACTATTCGCCGCTATGGTCGATCTGGCGTTCTGAAAAAAACGGGAAGACGGGCGTGGCTAGCCAGTCGCTGCTATGGAATCTTTACCGGCATGACATGACTTCGACATCGAAAAAATACTCGCTCTTGTTCGGCCTTTTCCAGTATCAATCCGGTCCTGAAGGAAATAGATGGCGAGTGTTTTACCTCCCCGTCGGGACAACCAAGAAGCCTATTGCCGCTCAACCACAGCTCTAAGCATAAGTTAGCGATCTGTTATGTTCCAAAACATCGGCGAAATGATGATTCTCTCGTGGCGCACCCTGCTCTTGTTGCCACAGACGTTCCGGCAGCGGCGCAAGGTTTTTGACCAACTCTTCGAGATTGGAAATGCTAGCTTGCTAATGACTTGCATCCTTTCCCTCTTTATTGGCGGGGTGATTGCGCTTCAAAGCGGCCCCGTGCTCTCCGAAAGAGGGTTGTCGAGCTACATCGGCGGGTTAGTTGGGCTTTCGATTTGCAAAGAGCTGGCGCCTGTCATGATGTCGGTGCTGATCGCTGGGCGCATCGGATCAGCCATGTCGGCCGAGATTGGTTCCATGCGGGTTTATCAAGAGATCGATGCCTTGCGAACCATGAATATTGATCCGATTCAGTATCTCGTTCTACCCCGTTTGGTAGCTATCAGCTTCGCCCTTCCCCTTCTCGTGATCTTTTCTATCTTAGTGGGCTGGCTCGGGGGAGCAATCGTCTCGATGATCAACCACCAGATCGCGGTTCCATTTCAAGCCTACTTCAGCAATCTCCGCGAAATGGTTGAAGTGAACGATGTGGTCAACGGACTCATCAAAAGCCTTTTTTTTGCCGTGATTATCGGGGTGGTTTCTTGCCATCAAGGGCTTAAAACGATCGGTGGCCCGCGCGGCATTGGCCGTTCCGTGACGAAAGCTGTCGTCAACTCGATTGTACTGATCTTGATCCTCGATTATTTCCTCACCGCCTTCTTACTCTACTTCGACAAATGAGCGACCCCACATCAGCCAGGGACGGCGTTAGCGTCCAAGTGCGTGGATTGCGGAAATATTTCCATGGTCAAGCCGTGCTCCAAGGAGTTGATTTGGACGTCTCGCCCGGAGAAATCTTTGTCATCATGGGGCCGAGCGGGAGCGGTAAAACAGTTCTGCTCAAGCATATCATCGGACTGGAAATACCGGACGCAGGAGCTATCTCGATTGACGGCCAGTCGATCGACGGCCCGGGCTTCATGGCCAAATACCGGCTTGCGATGGTCTTTCAATCAGGAGCCTTGCTGAACTCGCTGACAGTAGGCGAAAACGTCGGCTTATACTTGAGCGAGCATCGAATTAAGCCGGAAAAAGAAATCGCCCGGATCGTAGCGGAGAAATTGGAACTGGTCGGCCTCAAAGGTCTGGAGATGCGGCTTCCGAGCGAGCTTTCCGGTGGAATGAAGAAACGCGTCGCGATCGCCAGAGCACTCGCCATCGAGCCGCAGCTTATTTTGTATGATGAGCCGACCAGTGAACTCGATCCTTTGATGGCAGTCACAATTGCCGAAGAAATTTTGAAACTGAAACAACGGATCCACGTCACCTCCATCGTGGTATCCCATGATCGAGACCTGGCTTTTGGGGTCGCGGATCGAATTGCTATTATTCACGAAGGGAAAATCCTTGCGGTCGGCTCGCCGGAAGAAATCAAAGCGAATCCGGAACCGATCATCCAACAATTCTTGACGGTCGAATTTAAAAAAGAAAAATTCATTCTATGAGAAACACTCTTGAAACTCGCCTTGGCATGTTCTTCGCCCTTGCGTTTATTTCTGCCGCGATCATTTTTGAAATGATCGGCGGGCTTGATTCATTCAAAGGCGGCTACAATGTTCGCGCCCATTTCAACAACATTCAGGAACTCAAGACCGGGGATTCGGTCAAGATGGCTGGAGTTCAGATTGGCCGGGTCGGTGACATCTCCCTGGCCAACAACAAAGTGGAAGTGAGTTTAAGGCTCACTAAGCCGGGCCAGGTTAAGACCGACAGCAAAGCCACCATCAAGTTCGTTGGCTTGCTCGGGCAGAATTACATCGCCATCGATTTTGGATCACCCACAGCCCCTGTTGCCACAGAGAACGCGCTCATCGAAACAGCGGAGCAGGTGGATCTGAGCACGATCATGGTCAAGCTCGACAGCGTCGCCACAGGTGTGGAAAATCTGACGAAGAGCTTTAGCGGTGATAGCCTCAATAATTTGATTGGACCCTTCACCGATTTCCTGAAAGAGAACAACCCCAAGCTGAGCGCCATTCTCAGCAATTTGCAAAACGTCTCGACCCAAATAGCCAAGGGCGAAGGTACGGCGGGCAAACTGATCTTCGAGGATCAGCTTTATCATTCCGCGCTGAGCACCGTCACCAATTTGAACACGACCTCAGATGAAATCAAATTAACTATCTCCCAAGCCAGAGGAGTTATTGAGCAGATCAACGCAGGCCAAGGCACACTCGGCAAATTGGCTAAGGACGATACCCTTTACCGGGAGGCGACCACGGGGATGACCAATTTTAAAGAAATCTTGCAAAAAATGAATCAAGGGCAAGGCTCGGTCGGCAAACTCATCAATGACGAAAGCCTTTACAAAAACGCGAAAATGACTTTGCAAAAAGTCGAAAAAGCTACGGAAGGTCTCGAGGACCAAGGCCCATTGAGTATCTTGGGCACTATAATGGGCAGCCTTTTCTAAGAGTGAATCGTCCGGGTGACGCTGCCCGACCAAAGCGGGTCCCAGCCTCCTCCTCGTGCTGGCCGCTTTTCCAATTCAATATCGATGTAAAGAATCGTTTCGGCATCCACTCCATACGGTCCTTGCAGGACAGGCTCTCCCAGAGCATTCACGACCAGCGAACAGCCGATGCATTGATGACCTTTCCAAGGACCTCCCGTTATCCAACCCACATTGCTGACGCCTGCGATCCAGATGTGAAAATCTCGAGCCACGGGCTGGTAATTTTCAATCCAGAGCGCGCCATAAGGCTCTTTCTCGTGGTCGTGATCGGCGGGCACAGCCCAGGCAGATGGTGATAAAATGATATCGGCCCCCATATAGCCGAGAGTGCGACTGATGACTTGCCCCCGAGCGAAAGCATCTGCACAAATCATCACGCCAAACGTTCCCAACGATGTCTGAGCCACTTGGAGCCGGTCGCCCTGGTCGTAGAAATCGTGACCGATCTCCAGCTCATTCAATTTCCGATGATGCAGAATAAGATCACCGTTCGGGTCAATTAAAACAGCGGAATTATAAATCTTCGTGCCCTCTCGTTCCACGAGACCGGAGCAGATGTAAACATTGTTTTCCCGAGCAGCTCGTCGCAATTGACGACACGAATAGCCATCCGCGATTTCGTCGGCCTCTGTGGCAGCCGAAGGATCGGTCCATCCTAGCGTCATTGCCTCCGGAAGGACGACCAATTTTCCTCCTTCGTCCGCTGCTCGCCGGATCAGAGCTTCTGCGTGACGAATGTTTTCCTCCTTGCGCCCTCCCTGAACACGCATTTGAACCAAAGCCAATTTGAACATGCGGTGGGGCTCTTCGATTGGAACTATCTTCTCGCCTTCGCGCGCGAGCTCAGAATCGCGCTCTCTTCGAAAATAGCATGGCGAATCACGGTGCGTTCGTCCGAAGTAAAAGTAACGTGAATCTTTCCGTCCCGGGTTTGAATCGCGGTGGGATAAGCGAACGAACCACGTCCCTCAGCCAGCTTCCTCCGAAACGGAAAAGTCCGACCCAGGTCTGTGGAGATCGCCGCAGTTAAAGGAGTCCGCTCATCCATGCTGTCGTTGAAAATAAACAGCAAGTTGCCGCTCCGGAGCTTGATCAACTCCACTGCCGCATTGGGATTCGGAAACTCCGTCTCCTGGCCCGCGCTCCAAGATCGCCCGCCATCGTGAGACTCCGAGCGCACCACGTAGCCATCGTTGCCCGGTTCGTAATCGCCGCCGCGGCGGCAGAAAGCAAGCAGGTGATCTCCGGAAATTTGAACCACGGCCGGCTGCAGATTGCCCATGCGAGAACGGATGTGCGTGGATTCCGTCCAAAGTTTCTGTGCGGCGTCGAACCTTAAGAAAAATGAAGTCGTGTCGGGCGGGACGAATTCAGTGTCCTTCCCCATCTCATGATAAACCGGCAACAGGTAGTCGCCGTTGTCTAGGATGATCGGACGCCCTCGAACCATCGAGCCCTCCTGCCAAACCAGCACGAAGGAATCAGACCATGTGTAGCCAATATCTTGAGAAACCTTGGCCATGATCCGCGAGGTGGACCAAGTCTCACCGGGTCTCACCACAAAAAAGAGCCAGACTCGGCCGTCGGGAGCTTGCCAAACGACCGGATTGCCCATTGATTGGAACGGATTGCGGGCAATCGCCACTGGTTCTGTCCAGCGGCGAGAGCCTTTTTTGAGGCGCGCTGCAAACACAGAAGTTGCCTGCGCATACTCGCCTTCGCCTCCGTAGTAGGTCAGGTAAAGATCACCGTTTTGCAGCTCTGTGATGCAGGAGGGGTGCTTGTAATCTCCCGTCTTTGTCTCAGGTCCGAAGATTTTCTCGATCTTGATTTGCTGGCCTGAGAGTGAAAGCCCAAAGAGCAGAACCGAAGTCGAGACAAGAAGTGCCCAGAACCTTGAAAAGGGAAGAGATTTCACTCGGTGCTCTATCGCTTCTTGGATTTTTGGAATTTCTGCAATTTAGGACTGATAACAACGGCGCAGTACGGCGCGTTCGGATTCTTGCGGAAGTAATCCTGATGATAATCTTCCGCCGGATAAAATTTCGTCAGCAGCGCGATCTCAGTGACAATGGGCTTCTTGAACCGTGTAAGTGCTGCCAGTTTGGATTTTTCCGCGACCTGCTTCTGGGCTTCGTCATGGTAGAAAATAACCGAACGATATTGCGTGCCTTCGTCTGCTCCTTGTCGGTTTAGCGTCGTCGGATCATGAGCTTCCCAGAAAATATCCACCAACTTTTCAAAAGCAATCTTTGCCGGATCAAACTCGATCTGAATGACCTCAGCATGGCCGGTGTTGCCTGAACAAATCTGTTGATAGGTCGGACTGGCCACATGGCCCCCTGCGTAACCGGAGGTGACCGATTTCACACCGTCGAAAGTCTCGTAGATCGCTTCGGTACACCAGAAACAACCGCCCCCGAAGGTCGCCAGTTGGGTTTTCGTGGTCGAGACCTCTGCTTTAGAATCTGGTGCTGCATTCATGATGAAGGGCAACATAAAGCACCCCACGCAAAGACAAAAGCTGAATTGCCTGATGGTTGACTGGAGCGAACCGTTCAAGAGCCGCTTAAAAAAGGCGAGAGTGAAGATCATTTTCATAAGCCAAGGAACAATCCTCATTCCTCAGCCTATTTGCAAGAAACACTATCCGAGCGCCACTGTCGGACGTCGCCAGCCGCTCGGCCTCAACTCCGAGGAGATTACGATTAGGATTAAGAGTATGAAAACGGCCCTCTGAAATCGGAGCTTAATTCAATGGTAGTGGCACACAGCTCCGCCTCCGCAAAGTGAGAATTGCCGACCGGTTGACCGAGGCGCTGGGCAAATGTTCAGAGTCCCAGTAGTGTATCCACCAGTTGAATGAAAATGGACGATGTACGGTTTAGCGGGATTGCCCGGCTTTTTTCCGGAGAAGGCCTAGACAGGTTGCGGCGCTCCCATGTCTGTGTTGTGGGGGTGGGTGGAGTGGGCTCCTGGGCGGTAGAAGCCCTGGCGCGATCTGGAATTGGCGAACTGACGCTCGTCGATATGGACGATATCTGTGTGAGCAATGTGAATCGTCAATTGCACGCATTGGATGGCGAGTTCGGCAAACCGAAAGTCGAAGTGATGGCACAACGTGCGCGAGCCATCAATCCTGATTGCGTTGTCCATCCGCTTCAGTCCTTTTTCCTCAGATCAAACGCTCAAGAGATTTTGCAGCCTGGATTCAGCTACGTGCTCGATGCAATCGATAGTCCGTCCAAGAAATGCCTGTTGATCGACATGTGCCGCGACAAAAAGCTCCCTGTGATCACGGTGGGCAGCTCAGGAGGACGAAGGGACCCCACCGCTGTGCGCGTGATGGACCTCGCCTTTACGAGCCATGATCGCCTCCTGCAAGAAATCCGAAAAAAATTGCGCGTCCGGCACGGCTTTCCCCGTGGCCTACAGCCGTTCAATGTGGACTGCGTCTGTTCAGTCGAGCCACCGGTCTATCCGGTGAAAGATGGCTCAGTCTGCGCGCAACGTGGTTCAGATACCGACCTCCGGCTCGATTGCAACAGCGGTTACGGCACAGCCAGCTTTGTTACGGGAACGTTTGGTTTGGTCGCTGCGGCGCATGTTGTTCAAAAGCTCGCCAGCGCCAGTACCGTCAGCGAAACGCCATCGAAGTCCGGTCGTGAGAGCACGGTCTGATTCTGTTTCCAAGGCGAGTGAGCCGACAGCTAAGAAGTTCGAAATAGGCGTTGGAAATTTTCCTCCACGCGCATTGCCAACGATTCGAGCGGTTCATTCAAAAGTTCTGCAACGAAGCGGTAAACCGACGCCACATTCGCTGGATGATTAATTGGTTTACCGGAGCCCACATCTGTTAGAGGAAACGCATTGCGTTCATCGGGGAGCAGTTGATCGGGAGCATCGGTCTCGATGAGCAGACGGTCGGGAGGGACCTGTTTGAAAGCCTCGCGCTGCCGCGCCTTGCGATCATGTTCGAAGTAACCCGGAATAGAAAAATAGGCGCCCAGCTTGGCAAGGGGATCGATCATTTCGGCTGGGCCACCATAGGAATGCAGCACAAAACCAAGTCGCGGGCGCGGTTCCGCCCGGAGAAGCTCCAGAAGCCTATCCCAAGCGTGCAAGCAATGAATGCTGACAGGCAAGTCTCGTTCCACTGCGAGACGTAACTGCCAAACAAACGCTTCTTCTTGTTGTGGCAAATCGCAGTCTTTAATCCAGCGATCGAGTCCGATTTCTCCAACAGCAGCCGGACCCTGATTGAGGTAGTGCTGAAGCGCCTTCTGCCATTCCGCGCTCCGCTCTTCGACGCACCACGGATGACATCCGAAAGAGGGTAAGACCTGCCGATGCTTGCGGGCTAACGCCAGCACCTCGGGCCAATCCTCCTCGCACGTACCGTTGACGACCATCTTTACGATGCCTTCCCTTTGGACCGCTTCCATGACGGCATGGCGATGCGGCGCGAGTCGGTCGTCTTGCAAATGGTTGTGAGCGTCGTAGAGACGAAGACTCATAACGAAGGCAGGTAATCTGACTTCTTCAACGCCAGAACACGATCCGAGCCAACCCCATCACTGGGGAGTTACACATGGTGTGTGCAACTGAGATCACCCTCGGGGTTAATGCCCCAACGGCGTCCAGCCTCCACAAGCTCCGGTGTGAGAGGCCATCGGTCGGCTTGAACATCGCCCGCGTGCTCCGGGTTGCCGCCTTTCAGGGACATGCAGCCTTTGTTATCGCCGACGCCTAAAATCTGGCGGGATTCTTCGGCGGTGAGTTTGATGTCTGGCAGGGCGGCAAGTTCTTCGACCTTGGACTCGATGCTTTTTGTGCCGGGACTGGCCTCTTGGATCAAAGTGGGGATCACGCTGCTTACGGCAGGCTGGGAGAGATTCCAGAGACAGGCGAGCTGGAGCATGGTGACGCCGTGGGCTGTGGCAAATTCCCGGATTTTATCCATCTTTACATTGCCAGCCTCCACCCAGCCAGCGGGGCGAAAGGCGCGATGGTCTTGAGGGCCGAACTTATGGCCGGGCTTCACGTCGTCGTGGAACAATCCGCCATAGTCCACCACGCGGGTAATGACTTTCACGTTGTGAGTTTGAGCGGCGGGAAGACAGAGGCTGCCAGGCCACGGTTCGAGCGGATTGAGGATGACCATGGCCCAATCAATCAACGCGCCGAATTTCTCGAAACAAGAGATGATATCCAGCGTGAAACCGTTGGCAGGTCCAGGCGCGATGCCAAGGCGGTCGGTCAACCCTGCTTCTTTAACTGCCTGCATCGCCTTCCAGACCGCCTCGCTCGAATAACCGGTCGAGTCGGGATTGTGCAGGAGCAGGAGGTCAAACTTGGAAACCCTGCAGCGCGTGAGTTCCTTCTCCGCAGCCATTTTCAAATAGTCCGCGTACTGGGCGGGCCCGCGCAGGGCGGGATTAGTGAAGCGCGGATAACCTTTGGAGCCTTCGCGTTTACCTTCATAGAAGTCGTGGCCAACCGCTCCGACGAGGCAATAGCTGTCGCGCGGGAAGCCAGCCAGGGCGCGCCCAAGCATTTCGTCAGCCTGACCGTTACCATAAACGTCGGCTGTCATGAAAGTACGTATCCCTCTGTCATACGCGAGGCTGATCACCTTAAGAAAACGCTCTTCGTCCAGCGGCTCGCCGAAATGCATGAACCGGCCCCCGCTCCAAGTTCCGTAGGCAGTGCGTGTCAAATCCATAATATTTTCAAAATCCCAGGCTCTGCAGCTCACTTTGCAATTGCGTTTGAAAGGTCTGCAGGTCCTCTGGTGAAGGTCTGTAGCCTTGCTGGGCCGCCACGAGTCCCAACCGTCCCATTTGATCTAGGTGCCAGTCAGCGGAGTTGCCGTCGCTGAAAGTCACTTTTCCACTCACCAAAGCGCCCGGCCGAGCCACTTGATCCACGACGACTGAAACGCCGCGAGCACTACCATCCGGCCCTTTGTTTAGGCTCGCTGATGCGTCTGCGGTGAGACCAGGGCTCCTTGCATTCGCGGCGGGCGGAGTTCCAGGGCCGACTGGCTGGAGCGCTGACGGAACGACGGCAGGGGGAGGCTGTTTGTCCTTGGGCTTGAGCTTCAAATCATCCATTAGAAACCGAACTTCCATGTAGGTCATGGTAATGGCCCAATCCGAGGCCAATTTCCGTTGAATCTGAGAAAGGGTCAAACCCTCTGCTATCCACGCCGCTACTTTTTGTTTCTGCACGTCATCCAAGTTCATGTTTATTGATTGTTACCCTTCGGGGGTTCTTATCGTTGATATGGCAAATTTTGCAACTCACTTTGATGGGCCGCGCCCAACACAGCTTCCTTCGGCCAACCGAACACCGACGCCGCCGATCGTCAAAAGCACCATCGCCCCAAGCCAGGCGGCGCTCAGATAGGCTCTGGCGCCGCAGGCGTTTGGTCGTGTCGGACAGTGTGCTAGATTGTTCTCGGTATCTGCAATTAAGGAATGCAAAATGCTTAAAAAGCTCTCAAAATAGCACGTCACGCCAGGAGCGATTCCGGTTTGGCACTGTTGAAATGATAACAAAATCGTTGCGCGAGTTCGTGAGATTATGGCTTGATCTCGATTTGAGAGACTTGTTGACGTCTATAGTCCTGGATATCTTGCCGTGCGCCTGTTATGAAGTTGCTCGCGACGCAATGAAGTATGAGTCGATCCCGGTTACAGGTAATTTACAGCGGCCGAGTGCAGGGTGTCGGGTTCCGTTATACGGCGAAAACCCTCGCAGCGGGATTTGAAATCACTGGTACAGTTCGCAACTTACCAGATGGCGGAGTGGAATTGCTGGCTGAAGGGTTGAAGGAAGAGCTTGGGGCCTTTCAAGGGGCCATTCGCGATTCCGGGCTCGGCCATTTTATCAGTCGGGAGCAGGTCATGTGGAGTGAGCCGACGGGTGAATTTCGCGGATTTGGAATTGTTGGCTAAAGTTGGGAAAGCTAAGAGATGAAGTACGCTATTATCGCGGACATACATGCAAATCTGGAAGCGTTGCAAGTTGTCTTGGAAGATACCAAGAACGAAAAATGTACGCATTATGCCTGTCTGGGCGATGTCGTTGGTTACAACGCCAATCCAAAGGAATGTTTGAACATCATTCGTTCGATGGGGATGCCCTGTGTCAAAGGGAACCACGATGAATATTGCTCCAGCGAGACCGATCTCGAAGGTTTTAATCCTCATGCCGCCGAGGCCGTTAACTGGACCCGCCATCAATTGACCGAAGAAGACCACCAGTGGCTTCGGGACTTGAAGTACACGCGGCTCGCAGCGAGCTTCTCGATCGTTCATGCCACGTTGGATGGCCCTCAGCGGTGGGGTTATGTTTTTGACAAATTGGCCGCTGCAGCCAGCTTTACTTACCAGAACACAAGCGTTTGCTTTTTTGGACATACACACGTCCCAGTCGCTTTCATCCGAGATACGGTGGTGCGCGGCGGGACTTATTCTAAATTCAAGATCGAGGCAGGACGGAAGTATTTCGTTAACGTGGGCAGCGTGGGGCAATCTCGAGACGGAGTTGCGAAAGCCACTTACGTTATTTACGATTTGGATGAAGGGTCGATCGAATTGCGGCGTTTGGATTACGACATCCCTAAGACCCAGGCAAAAATTCGGACGGCTGGTTTGCCCGAGCGACTAGCTGAGCGGCTTGCTCACGGCAGGTAGGTCAATCAACGAGGTCAAGGCGGGGCTCTCCTGCGGCTCTGGCTGAATGGAGCTGAGGCTACTCTCCAAGTTGAAAATACTCATTCTCAAATCCAGTTCGCTTGGGGATGTGGTACAGGCTTTGCCGGTGCTTCGTCTGCTGAAACAGCATGATCCCTCAAGCCAGATCTTTTGGTGGTTGTCGGCCGATTTGCTTTCGCTGCTTGAAAGCGACCCCGACCTGACCGGCATCTTTCCGTTCGCACGCCATCGCTGGGTTTCACCGCAGCACTGGGACGAACTTCTCCTGAGCGTACAGCAAATCCGCGAGCGCGCCTTCGATTGGGTAATTGATCTGCAAGGCTTGGCTCGAAGTGGATTCATTGCCTGGCTCGCTTGCGGCAAGTTAACGGTCGGGTTGGATGATCTCCGCGAGGGAGCCGCAGGGTTCTACGACTTGTTGATTCCGCGGCCTTCATACTACACTCATGCCGTCGATTGGTATCTGGGGGCTCTGCCTTTGCTTGGGGTGCCAAAGCACGAGAATTTTACCTGGTTGCCCTTTCGAAAAGACGCGGCAAGCGCGATCGAACAGAGGTGGCATCCGGGCGGAGCGCGGTGGGTTATTGTGAACCCGGGCGCCCGATGGTTTAACAAACGATGGCCCGCGGAGTTTTATCGGGAGCTCGTTCAGCTCATCACACGAAGCAATCCGGATGTTCATGTGGCGGTCATGGGCGGCAAAGCAGACGCTGCTCTGGGCGAAGCGATCGTCCGAGGCAATCCTCACCAATGCCTCGATCTGACAGGAAAAACTTCACTTCCGGAGATGATCGAATGGATCCGGCTCAGCGAGTTAATAGTGACCAACGATACCGGGCCGATGCATGTGGCGGCGGCGTTGGATAAGCCTGTCGTAGGGATTTTCGGGCCTACCGAACAGCGCCGAACGGGACCGTACCAACAGGTGGACGAGGTGATTAGAATTCCATTGCCGTGCGCGCCGTGTCTGAAATCAACCTGCGCCCATGAGAGACCTCTGGAATGTTTACGAGCGATCCCGCCGTCCGCCGTGTTTGCGCAAGTCCAAAAGCGTTTGGCGAAGATCTAGCTCCCCTCAGATTGCATCAAGCTCCTCGCAAATTCGATCGAGCATTTTCAATTGCTGGCGCGTCGGATTTGCGGCTTGCCTGTGAATTCATCAACTCTAAAGTGGTCGCATGAAATTGTTGCTCACCTTGCTGGGCTGTTGGTTTGCATGTTTACCCTCCGTGATGGCACAGGGGGTGACTGTTGAATTAACCCTGGACCAAGAACATTACTTATCGCGCGAAGCACTCGTCGTCAAAGTGCGTATCACGAATTACTCCGGCCAAACGCTCGAGTTGGGCAAGGAGGAGGACTGGCTCACGTTCGTAATCGAGGGTGGGAACAACCATGCGGTGGCGAGACTCGCGCAAGTGTCGGTGAAAGCAGATTATCGTTTGGATTCATCCAGAACAGGCACAATTCCCGTGGACTTGGCGTCACGTTTTGATCTATCGAGGCCGGGTCATTATAAGGTGACAGCGACAGTCAAAGTTGCTCAATGGCGGCAGGCCGTTCGAAGCGATACGCGCAGCTTCGACATTATCAACGGAAATAAACTGTGGGAGCAAGACTTCGGGATGCCCCAGGCGACCAACTCTGTTCCGGAAGTTCGGAAATACGCTCTGTTACAAGGCAATCATCTTAAGGAACTGAAGCTCTATCTTCGCGTGTCCGATGCCGCCGAAACCCAGGTCTATCGGGTTTTTCCAATTGGTCCGATGGTCTCGGTTAGCAAGCCTGAGCCTCAGCTCGACAAATACTCGAATCTCCACATCCTCTACCAGGTCGGTGCGCGCAGCTTCAGTTACTCGGTGATCAGCCCGGATGGCTTGATCATCGCCAAGGAAACCCATGATTTTTCGACAACAAGGCCTGTCTTGCGCGCCGATCTCGATGGACGAATCCGCGTGATGGGAGGCACTCGACGCCGCACTCCCAACGATCTGCCGCATCCTCTCAACTCTACTCTTTCCAGTGATGACAAATCGCAGTAACCGCAAAGCCGATTTCCTCGCTCGCTGTTGGTGGTTGCTCTTGGCCTCTTTCGTCGCTCTAGGTTCGGTCTCTGCCAAAAACGTCATTCTCTACCTGCAGAACGGAGATCGGATCAGTGGCGCGATCGTTTCGGAGAACTCCTATTCAGTCACGATTGCTACCGCCTATGCAACAAATCTGACGGTGCCAGTGCAGCAGATCAACCGCCGGGAACATGCGCCCCTGCCGGAAGCTTCTAGTTCGGATGCTTCCCAACCAACGCCTCAGCCAGTTTCCCCGAAGGTGTTCTCTACAACCAACGCCCCTGCATCCATGTCAGGAAATGCCGCCAAACAGAACTCGACCAACAAGGTGGCAACGGGCAAGGTCCCAGAGGCACCATCCCCTCGCGCTGGCAGCACAAACGTCCTTCAGCCATTAGGGATTCAGAAGTTCCTAGCAGACTGGAAGGGAGAGTTGCAGGTGGGTCTGAATCTTGGATTTAGCTCCAAGGACCGGCAGCTTTATGCCGGACGATTCAAAGCCACACACACACCTCGGACGTTTTTGAGAAATATTTTGGATTACAATATGTCTTATGGCCGGACGGAAGGAGTCCTGTCGGATGACAGAATGGATGGCAGTTGGAAGACTGAATATGATCTGAGCAAACGGTTCTCGGTCTATAACGTCGTCGGCGCTGGTTTCGACGATATCCGCAAGATCGACCTCCAATATGATCTAGGCCCAGGCTTCGGTTATAAGTGGCTTGAGCGAACAAACTTGGTCTTCAAGAACGAGCTCGGCGGCAATTACCAAAAACAAATGTTTGCCGATGATGCAGATAAAAAGCGCTACTCCTTGCGTTTAGCGGAGGACTTTTGGTGGCAGATTACGAGCAAGATTCGATGGGATGAAAAACTGGAATTTTTTCCGCAAGTTGATGATCTTTCCAATTACCGTATCCGGGCGGAAAGCAACTTGAGCTATTTGCTCCGAAACAACCTGAGTTTGAACCTGGCCGTGATTGATCTTTATGATCCTTCCGCGCCCGGAAACGTGTCGTTAAACGATCTTCAAATTCGTTCCACGCTTGGAATTAGATTTTGACCGAGCGTGCCGCAACTTCTGGCGGCGTGGCTGTTCCTTACGAAGGGGGGGAGGCGATTTTGACAAGGCGAAAATCTCCCAGCGGGCTGAGTTGAGTCACCGGCAAACTGGATGGATGGCTTATTCAGCGGCAACTCCGCGTTAGCCGGCGGAGCAAATGGCCTGAGGATGAACGCGGAGGATTTTGTTCACCACGGACGGAAGATCTGGCAGGATAAAATCGTGGTGCCCTGAACCATTCCATGGAGATCGGATCAATAGAGAAGTGCATCCCACTACATGAGCTGCTTGGGCATCCTGCCATTTGTCACTGATCACATAACTGCGATCCAAATCCACGTGCCACTTGAAAGCCGCCTCGATGAGCAATCCTGGCCTCGGTTTGCGACAAGGACAACCATCGATTTCGTCGTGAGCACAGAGCAGCACATCATCCAAGCCAAAGCGTTGCCGTAGCAACGCGTGCATCAAGTCCAAATCCCGGCGCGATTGGTAACCCCGCGAAAGCCCCGGTTGGTTGGTTGTAGCGAACAGGACAAACCCGGCGGCCTTAAGGTCCCTGAGCGGCTGTAGCGCCGCTTCATTCAATTGAAATTGGTCCAAAGTCAACGGAGTGACTTGATGCTGCTTCTCGACTCGGACCAAATTCAAGATCCCATCTCTCTCAAAAAATACTCCAGTTTTCATACTCTCGACGTAAAGCACGAACCTGGCCGAGACATTATAGGGAGTAAAACAACGGGAATTTCTCATATTCACCGTTTTTTGAATCGCACCGTTGAGAAGAAGTGTCCCGAATCGTGCGTGATGTGTCCACTCGCAGCGGACGCGCGAAACAACTTTGATCGGGATTCGAGATGTTCCACGACGGGCTGACCAGCGACCTCAGCTCCGGTACTCGTCAACCTCTCATTCCATGAGATCTCGGGAGGATCGAACGCGGCCCTCCATTTCCTTAACAATCGGCTGCGCCCGAGCAATGGCGTTCTGTTCCGTCTGGCCTTTGAAAGACTTCATGGTCACACGCACGGCGGCCACGGTTTCTCCATTGCGATCATGCAATGGGAGCGTGACTGCTACCGTTTGATTCTCCTTATCATAATAAATCGAATCATGGTCGATGACATCCTGCTCCACCGACGTCCCTGAAAAGCCCAGTTCCTTTACGTTGTTGCTAGCGACGATCCGAAGATTCAGCTTATCTTTGGGAAAAGCATACATCTTGAGTCCGACCAACCGTGGGTACTTCAGCAACATTTCCCGCACGAGCACCTTGGCCAAGATTTCAAGAGGCGTGTAAACGACCTTTGTGTCCCCAAAATAAGAAACGGCGTCGGATTTAGTCCAAAACCCAATCTTCCCAGCCGCGAACGAGCTGTCGGTGAGAATTGGAATAACTTCCTTCCCGTTTAGCAGGCAACGAATTCGATTGCCTTTACATTCCACAATCAGTTCGTGCCAAGCGCCTTTGGGGATTTCAACTTCAGGGCCGATAGCGGCGCTCCGTTGGCCGTTCACTACTTTGAAGAATCGGAAGTTGTTCCCAAGCGAACTACCCCGCACGTAATAATAATTTTTCTCGTCCTGAATTCGAAAAGCGATCCCGGCCATTTGCTCGACTGTTCCGCGCACGGTTTTGAAACGGGTCGTCAACGTGAAATCCCCAAACGTTTCCTCCTCAAAAATTAACAGCGGGAAATGTTCATCTGTGATGTCCGCCGAGAGCTGCGCCAGGACGGGCTTCTTGGTCACGACGGGCGCTTGAGGAGTCAAAGGAGGAAGCAGAGGACTGACTTCGTCCAAGACGATCTTCCATTCTCCAGGTTTGCCTTGGCCAGAAATTGCGCTCCTGAAGCCGCGAGGACTTTCGTTCAATGGAAATTGGCTGAAATCAAAACTGAGCTCTGCGGCTGAGATCTTTGCGGAAACCAAGATCAGAGCTATGCAACGAAAGATGGACAACATGACGGCCAACCTAACAAAAAAAAACTGGCCGACAAGTATTTGTGCCCAGTCTTGAGTCTCGAAGCCGATTCGATCTTCGCCGCCTCTCCGGAGGCTGCAGGCATGACACCGGAGATAGCAGTCTGAACATTTGTCGCCGAGAATCCTCGACTGCTTAATCAGCGAGTTCCGGAGCGTAAGGCAGCGCCTCAATCAAACGTTACGGTAGTTTGCTGTGCGCCCCGTCACAGAAAGGCATGGTCTTGGAGTGTTTGCAGGCGCACCAAGCGACGGTTTGGAGCGTCGTGATTTCAACCTTCTTCGGCTCTATGCCGGTCCCAGAGTGTGAACCATCGCAGAATGGTTGGCTCGCGGATCGACCGCAAGCACACCACCAATACGTGCCTGGCTCGACCTTTTGAACGATCGGTAGCTTCTGAAAAATGACAGGTTCAGCCATGAGGTTGCTCGTGTTGAATTATTGTTTCTACTGTGTGGTGGGGAATTCCAAGGTCACTTCTTTTTCAGTGGGTCATGCACCTGAGCGGCCACTTTCAAGCGGAGAGCGTTCAAGCGGATGAAACCGGTGGCATCGTCCTGGTTGTATGCCTTGGTGGGATCGGCTTCCATCGTCGCGATATTCGGGTTGTAGAGGCTCACCGGTGATTTCCGGCCTGCAGTGATCATGTTGCCTTTGTAAAGCTTGAGCCGAACCGTGCCGGCGATATTCTTCTGGCTGTCGGTAACCAGCGCTTGCAATGCCTGCCGTTCGGGCGAAAACCAATAGCCGTAATAGACGAGTTCGGCGTATTTTGGGATGAGGGAGTCGCGCAGGTGCATCACTTCGCGATCCATCGTGATGCTTTCCATTTGACGATGGGCGAAGTGGAGAATGCTCCCGCCGGGCGTTTCATAGACGCCACGAGATTTCATGCCCACGTAGCGATTCTCCACCAGATCAACTCGGCCGATGCCATGTTTACCGCCAAGCTTGTTCAAGACTTTCATCACCCGGAGCGGATCCAAGCGCTTGCCATTCACACCCACGCAATTGCCGTGGTCGAACTCCAGGGTGATATACTCCGGCTGGTCTGGGGCTTCTTCGGGCGAAACACTCAGCGTGTACATTTCTTTGTGTTCCGCCGCTGAGGCGTCGAGCCACGGATCTTCCAGAATTCCCGCCTCGTACGAAATGTGGAGGAGATTACGATCCATCGAATAGGGCTTCTTCGCCGTGGCTTGAACTGGGATCTTTTTCTCTTCGCAATACTGAATCATCTCGGCCCTACCTGGGAAATCGGCGCGGAACGAGGCATCACGCCACGGAGCGATCACTTGCAACTCCGGTGCCAGCGCTGCCGCTGTGAGTTCGAAACGAACTTGATCATTTCCTTTGCCAGTCGCGCCGTGAGCGATGTGATCCGCCTTCTCCGCGCGGGCGATTTCCACCATGCGTTTGGCGATGAGAGGGCGCGCGATGCTTGTTCCGAGAAAATACTGGTTCTCGTAAACCGCCCCAGCTTGCATCATCGGGAAAATAAAATCTCGAGCAAATTCCTCTTGCAAATCCTCGATGTAAACCTTGGACGCGCCTGTCTTCAGCGCTTTTTTCTCAAGCCCCTTAAGCTCTTCTTCCTGGCCGATGTTGGCGCAAAAAGCGATGACCTCGGCATGGTATTTTTCCTTGATCCACGAGAGGAGGACCGAAGTGTCAAGGCCACCTGAATAGGCAAGCACAATTTTCATAGTTTCATTCGCACAATCCGATCGAAAAGTTCTGGGGAGATAAAAGCTGATTTTCGGGAATAGAAAAGAAGATTATTTACCGCCTGCTCGGTTCGATATGGACCAGCACATCATGCACGGCCGGGAGCTGGCCGCGAATACGATTCTTAACCTTATGAGCGACTTCGTGCGCTTCGAGCACTGTCATTTGCGGGTTCACCTCGAGATGCATATCGACGAAATAGTGATAGCCCATTTTGCGGACGAGGCATTTCTCCACTTCATCCACCCCTTCCACATGCCGGGCAATTTCACGAATTTTCGAGCGCATGGCCAAGTCCGGAGAAGCATCCATCAGCTCGCTTAGGGCCGGGCGCAATAAGCGCCAACCATTCCAAGCGATGATGTGTGCTGCGACAAGGGCTGCAACGTCATCGGCCGATTCGTATCCGCGGCCTCCAACCAAAGCCACGCTGATCCCCACAGCCGCGGCAGTGGAGGTTATCGCATCGCTGCGGTGATGCCAGGCGTCTGTGTGAACAGCCAAACTTTCCACCGACCTCGCTTCGCGCAATACGTAGCGGAAGAGGCCCTCTTTCACCAAGATCACTAAGAGGAGCACCAGCAAAGTAAATGGGGCCGGACTCAAATGTGGCGTGACAATTTCGCGCACCGAGTGAACGGCAATCCACGCCGCCGCCAGCAACAGCATCGTCGAGACAATCGCTGCCGCAATCGGCTCCGCTTTCCCGTAGCCGTAAGGATGATCGTCATCTGCCGGTGCCGAAGAAACCACGAGCCCGCGCCAGACGACGAGGGAACTGGCGATGTCGGCAAACGACTCAACGGCATCTGCAATCAGCGCGTGGGAATGGCCAAGAATGCCAGCCGCCAGCTTTCCGCCCGCCAGAAGAGTGTTCACCCCAAGGCCGACAAAAGTTACTCGCAAGCTGCGTTTGAGCCGGTCCCTTGGCATCGGTTCATGGCCTTCGCTAGATCATGTGGCAAAACATGGCGTCGCGCAGCTTCGGTTCGAACCAAGTGCTTTTGGGAGGCATAATGCCGCCAGCGTCGGCGATGCCCATCAGGTCTTCGATGCTCGTTGGAAACATCGAGAAAGCACAGGCGTATTCACCGCTGTTCACCAGGTTCTCCAGTTCTGCTGTGCCCCGGATGCCACCTGCGAAATGAATGCGCTTGCTCGTGCGCGGGTCGTCAATGCCGAAGAGCGGCCCTAGCACATGCTTTTGCAACAAAGTTACATCAAGCTTCTCAAGGGGATCAGTCGTCGCCTCAAATTGAGGCCGGAAATGAAGAGTGTGCCATTGCTTCTCCAGGTAGAAGCCAAGCTCGTGTCTTCGCATTGGCGCGGCGGCGCCAGGTCGTCGGATCAAGAAGATTTCTTCGAGTTTCTCCAACAAGCGCGACGCTCCTTGGTTGTTCAAATCTTTTAGAACACGGTTGTAGGGCAAGATCTGCATCTGATTGTCTGGAAAAATGACGCTGAGAAAGAATCCGCTCTGGCCATCTCCTTTCCGGCTTTGATACACCCGCGCTGCGGCAGCACTCCTGTGATGCCCGTCAGCTATGTAAACGAAGGGTATTCGCGCAAATTCACTTTCAATGAAACGAATGCTCGCGGGATCAGAGATGACCCATGAAGTGTGACGGACACCGTCGCGCGCTGTGAAGTCAATGCTGGGAGGCTCGATTGATTTCTGGCGGACAAGTTCGTCGAGAGTTGGTTGGGCACGATACGTCAAGAAGACAGGGCCCGTCTGCGAGTTAAGCGTTTCAATATGCCGGACGCGATCGTCCTCTTTGTCAGGACGCGTCAATTCGTGTTTCTTGATCACGTTGTTCAAATAATCCTCACAGCTCGCCGCGGCCACCAAGCCCGTTTGGCTGTGTTGGCCCATCACCTGACGGTACAGATAAAAACACGGCTGCGGATCGAGCTTGATCGATCCTTCCTGAATGAGCTTTGTGAAATTCTCCTGTCCTTTCGCATAAACTCGCGGATCACAAAGGTCCATCTCTGGAGGTAAATCAATCTCCGGTTTACTGACGTGGAGAAAACTTAGATGATTGCCAGCCGCCATCTCGCGAGCTTCCGCCGAGGACATGACATCGTAGGGAAGCTCGCAGATGCGGGCCGCGAGCTCAGGCCTGGGCCGCATCGCAGGAAATGGTTGGATCGTCGCCATAAATGTCGAAGAAACATACAGCCCATCTCAGAAGTATCCAGACGAATTGCCTGAGTGTGGAAGCCCTCTTCTCATCCCATGGCCGCCTCGGCCATGCATGACATTTATCCAAGCGTCAAGATTGGGCGATCACGAAGAGACTGATTGCAGAATCCCTTCCGCGGAACAACAATCGAGAATTCATGCTCGCGAAATGGTCATTCACTCTCGTCTTAATGCTGCTTTACGTGCTCATGTTCCATCTTTGGCTTCACGTGAATCGACACTGGACGATCCTCAGTGCAGGGATTGTCACTGTAGTCCTCAATGCAGGATTCGCTTGGGCAGCAAAGCGCCGTTACTTTGTGAATCGATGGGATTTGGCATTTCACGCTTTGGTCATCCTCGACATTTTGATCGAAGGACTCTTCATCGAGGTTCATGACCACTACGGATTTTACTTTTGCGCCTTGGGATTTGCGATCCTGTTGGCGGGCTACAGACTCCTCGGAGCGAGGCGAGCGCTGGCTCGGGACTGAAATGGCACGTTTCGAAAAGGCATCTCGCCGTTCATGGTTTCTGAGCGGCCACGACCCTTTAATCGGAAAAAAACCGATCCATGGCTCTCCGGTCCTTTTTTGTGGGCCGTCCGATTCCATCTGGCCATACGAATACTGGCTGAATACTTTTCTCTCTTAATTTCTCGTACTCGGCCGCGGGTGTTTGATCTTCGGCATACTGCGGGACCAATTTAGCTCCAACTCGCTTTTCAATGAGTCCCACAACCTTCAACGTCTTGTTCATAACTCCGAGCTTCACGGAGATAACCTCGTCGAGCCGCACCGTTCGCGAGGGCTTTGCGGAATGCCCGGCGATCTCGACGTGTCCTGATTTGCAGGCCTCGGCGGCCAGGGTCCTCGTTTTAAAGATCCGAACGGCCCAAAGCCATTTATCAATTCTGACGGTGTCCATTGCGTGGTGATCAGTCAGCGTCTTTCTCCACTAATAAGACGAAGTCTTTCCGTCCAAGACGTGACATCATCACCCTCCTATTCCATAAACCTGAGCTGCGTTTTCACCCATGATTTTGCGTTGGGCGCTTTCGGGAAATACGCTGAGATAATCATGGACGATTCCAACGACCTGTTCGTAGTTGCCCGACAACAGGCAAACAGGCCAATCAGAACCGAACATGAGTCGATCCTCGCCAAAGGCTTCATAGACGACGTCCAGATAAGGCCTAAAATCTTCTGGTTTCCACTCACTCCAGCGCGCTTCGGTAACCAGGCCGGAAACTTTGCAGTAAACGTTCGGGAACTGGGCCAGATCTTTGATGTGATCGTTCCATGGCGAGATAGCTCCAGCATGGATCAGGGGTTTCGCGATGTGATCGAGAACGAATGGCTGCTGCGGGAGTTGCTCGACTAGTTTGATAGCGGCGGGCAGATGCTTTGGGTAAAGCAGCAAATCATAGGTCAGGTTGAACCCCTTCAATGTCCCCAATCCCCTCAGGAAATTCGGGCGCAACATGAACTGATCATCCGGCTCGTCTTGCACAACGTGGCGGACTCCGACGAATTTCGGGTGCTTCGCGAACTCCGCCAACTGATCCGCAACCTGCTCTGACCGCAGGTCCACCCATCCGACGACTCCTCGGATCGATGAATGACGATCCGCGAGAGTCAAAAGCCAGCGCGATTCCTCCAAGCTTTGTCTCGCTTGAACGGCAATCGAACCTCCCAGCCTTAATTTACTCAATTCAATCTCCAGATCCGGCGGAAGGTAATCACGACGAATTCGGCTCAGCCGATCAGTGATCCAAGGATACTCGACCGAGTTGTAACTCCAGAAATGCTGGTGCGAATCGATCGTCATCAGAGGTGCTTAATCCCGGAACGTGAGTTGAAACCAGGACATCATCGCTTCACGCTCGTTCTATCCTTCAACCACTGAAAATCGGTCGCTGGTGAGGCTGGAAAAATTCCTCCCACTCCTCCCTTTCTCGGTGGTCGAATAGTGCCCGAGTCTCCACTGACAACCCACTTATGAACTTCCGTGTGGCCGTCCGCGAAAGAAAAACTGGCCGCGCCATTGTGATGCGAAGCCGGCAGATTTCCCCACTTGTAATCGTCCAATGTGTTGACGAAAAAGGCGTCGTTTATGGTGTCGGGATGCTCGTCCAAGAATACGAACGTGTTGGAGGTGCTTTCCAACTGTGCCGATTTCACGAACTGTTTGTACTCTGGGTTGAATCGGTTGGTTAACGTCCCCGTATTTCCCACCATCGCATTCATCGACATGCTACGGATGCGCGGGCCGTTGGCTGCGACAGATTTGTCGGATGGACACTTGAAGACAGCCGTGGATTTGCCGAGGTAAGATGAGAGCTTGGCGTCGGTCAGCAACACCAGGTTCGTGTTGTCCTCGCTCACGTCCCAGTCCTGGACATTATTGGCCCAGCTTTGTCGCGTCGCTTTTGTTTCGTCCCGACCATGATTGTTAACAAAGAAATCATCATGATCATCGGTGTAGAGAAACCACGCGAGCGTCAATTGTTTGGCATTGTTGATGCACATTATTCCCTGTGCTTTCGCTTTCGACTTACTCAAGGCAGGCAACAAAAGCCCCGCCAAAATCGCAATGATTGCGATGACGACGAGGAGTTCAATTAACGTAAACCCGCTCCGACAACTCTGAATAAATCGGCCACTCGCAGTCAACGCGCCGCCCTTCTTCGCGAGTGTTGAGTCATCGGTCATTCGATCGTTCCTTCGTCGTAGTCATTGATTAAAATCGTTCCCCGAACGGCTTTCACTGCACTTCGACAATAGCCTTTATCACCGCGGTCTCCGGTCTCAGCCATCGCGGGAATTCGCTAATCACATCGTCGAACTTTGCCGTATGGGTGATCCATGGAGTGGTGTTGATTTTCTTCTCTTCAATTAGCTTGATGATCTTGCCAAAATCACTTGCCAACGCATTGCGCGAAGCCAGCAACGTTATCTCACGGCGATGCATCAGCGGATGACCGAAGCTCACTTCCGCAGTCGTGATGCCAACGAAGACCAACTTCCCAGTGTGCGAGACGTATTCAAGCGCATGAGACATTGATTTGTTGCTCCCTGTCGCATCAATGACGATGCTGGCGAGCGCGCCCTCGGTCAGATTCTTCAGAGCCTCCAGCTCCGATCCGTCGCCTTTGGCAACGATGGTGTCATGAACGCCCATTTTCCCTTTGCAGAAATCGAGCCGCTGCTCGTTCATATCGAGCACAATCATCCGCGCTCCGGAAAGCTTGACGAACTCGAGCGTGGACAGACCAATCGGTCCCGCTCCAATCACCAGGACGTTTTCCTTCGGCTGCGGGTTGCATCGGTTCACAGCGTGACAGCCGATCGCCAGCGTCTCGACCAGCGCCAACTCATCGAGCGCGAGGCTGCTTGACGCATGCAACTTGCGCGCTGGCACGATGAACTGCGGCCGCATTCCGCCGTCGATATGGACGCCGAGGACCTGCAAGCTTTCACAGCAATTGCTGTTGCCTCGGCGGCACGCGAAACATTTTTGACAGTTGATGTACGGTTCTACCGAGCAGCGATCGCCCGGATTTACATTCGTGACTTCACCCCCCACTTCGATGACCTCGACGCCCAGTTCGTGTCCCGGAATTCGCGGGTAGCTGTAGAATGGCATCTTACCGAGATAGCCGGAATAGTCCGTTCCACAAATGCCAACGCGATGCACGGCGACTAGCGCTTCGCCAACCCCAGGGCGGGGTGGCTCGTTGAGCTCAATGCGCCGGAAATGCCCCGGCTTTTCCAGTTGAATCGCTTTCATAGTTTCAAAGCACGACTGATGGAATGATTCTGACCTTACATCGAGACGATTGGCGAGAATCAATTTGATCGCGTCACCCATTCCTCGACGAGGAATCCTCGTTCGGCGCATCCTTGCGGAGGGTGCTGAAACTGTTTTTGGAAATCACTCTTCGATTGAGTTTCCATCACAACACCGGGTCCTGGGCCGAGGTTTTGGCTACTCTCTCTGATGAGAACGCTCCCTGTATCTAAAGCGAGAATGGAATGGTTTTTTGGGGCGATCATTGATCCAAAACATGTGCCTTTTCTCATAGGGAGATGTTTTATGCGTGACGGAACATGCGAACGTCATCGTGCCCATGCTCCCAAGTGTGAATGATTTTTCGTCTGGAAAAAAGAGCGGCGACAAATGCTCCTGCCCACAATTCTTGCACCTGAAAAAGGCGGACATAATCAACGGTTAAAAGTGGCAAATCTAACAAAACCACTTTGAGCAGCCTAAATGCCATGATGGTGACGGCGACGCGTCATGTCGCTGACAGACAACAAATGTCGCTAAGGGACAACGCTTTTCCCCAGATCAGGCGATCAGCACCTGAAAACTTCTCAGGATTGCGTCCTTCAGATAGATCTCACTCGATGTCCGGTGACACGAGGTCATCACGTTTGAAATTTCCCCCGGTATAGCTGCGTCGGTGACGCGGTCCGAACCTGCCAAAAAGCCAAGTCGCTTCTAGAGTTCAACCCGCGCGCTTACGGAGGCGCTCCGGGCGTACAGGTGAAGCACGTTCCTACAAGGGTGTTGGGCCAGCGCACCAACTCTCGATCGAGTTGTCAGGGCTGCTTCGGAACTGGGCTCGCTTTGGAAAGCAAAAATGCGATCAAGTGATTGAAGTCTTCGATCGGTAAAATGTCACCGAAGTTTTCCGGCATCAATGAGGACTCGGATTCGCGCCGAGCTTGGATGTTTTTCTTGGGAACGGCGATTTCCTTGCCTGTCGAGTCAGCCAAGACCAGCATCTCGCCTTCCTCGCGCCGAGGGAGACCACTCACGACGTCGCCGTCCGTGAGCGTGATGATATGCGAACGAAACGCACGATCCACATTTCGATTCGGATCCAACATATCTTCCACCAAACGTTCTAGCCCACGGTTACCGATACCGTCAAGCTGTGGTCCGATCAAACCGCCCAGACCATCGATGCGATGGCAGACGGCGCAACTCTGCTGAAACACGCGTTGACCCTCGGAAATCTTCACCACAGCCGACGCATAGGCCCGGCTGCGTTGAGCAATCAACCTTTCCCTCTGAGTGTCCGCTGTGGGCAGACCTTTCGTGAGCTTCTCTACCCGGGCCGCCGCGTCAGCGGGGTTGACCGCGAGCAACCTGTCTCTCACGGCACGATTCTGAAGCAGGGTCGGCGATGCGTTACCCGCAGCAACTGCCTGCAACAAAGCCTCTGCCCCGGCGACGCTGGCGGCAAGCGTTTGAGACCACTTCAATTGCACTCGATGCGGCGCAGATTTCATGGCAGCGAGCACTTCAGCACGAGCCCGCGACAAATCGGTTTCAACGAGCGCTACGCCGATGCCTTCACGCAGACGCAGTGGCTGAGCAATGTCCTTGAGGATTGGGGGTAAAACATTCGCAGCAGTCTCGCGATCCAATGCAGCCAAGGCGCGAGCGGCGGCCGCACGTGCGTCGGGGTCGAACTCCGGACGCAGGGCCACGTGCTGGACTTGCGCTTGGACCGGCAGGCGACGGCGACCGGCCACTTCAGCCGCAAGCTGCTGGCGCCGCGCCACGTCACCCGGCGCGACTAGCGGAAGCGGCAATGCCGGCGGGTCGAATCTTCCAAACGCCAGCCAAGCCCAGGCGTCCGCCGTATCGCCATCCGTCACTTCAAGGTAGCCTTGTTGACCGGTGTGTGTCCCCAAGTCCCAGGTGATTTTCTGGGCGATATCATTGCGTGGAGGAAAGGCTTCCGCGAGCAGAGCTCCGTCCTTGGCATCACGAAGCCGGACCACGTTGCGATGATGCGGTAGACGGTTCGGTTCGCCTTGGTGTCCGGCTAGATAAAAACTCAACCGCGAGGGCAGTGTGAACAGTATTGAACGTAATTTGCCGGTGAGCTGCTCGCCCAACGGCAGGCTGGAGAGCAAACGCGCGCTCTGGCCATCCGCACAGCGACGCTCTTGGAAGGCCCATGGATTGCGTGGATCATTTACGCCCTCGAGTGGCGTGTTCCACCAAGCCGTGTCGGGTGCCGAAACGAGCGCCCGGGCGCAACAGTCCGTTCCCCATCCTCGAAGTATCACGCTGAGGTCTCCGCCGCTCTGGGCAAGGCCCTCCTCGACACTCGCGAAGAGCGCCACTTGGAAATCGATGTCATTGGCGAACCCTTGCCGCGCGAACGCGGCGATCTGATCGAGCTCAGTGGCTGGGGCGTAACGGGCGGCGTGTTGAAGGGCGGCCGAGAGCGAGGCTCGCTCTTGATTCAGGCGCGAAAGGTTGCGGAGCAGAAAAGCTCCGGCCAACGGCGATTTGACAGCCACCGCCACATCTGCCACAGCCTGCAGCTCTTCATTACTCCATTGAGAGTTCATCACCTTATTAAAGGTCCCCTCGTGTTTGAGTTGATCGCGGATCGCTTTGCGCACGACATAGAGCAGGTGTGTGTCCGCTGCTGGCACGCGCGCGAGCAGATCAAGCAATGGGCGTAGGTTGCCGCCGGCGCTGTTAAAATTTGCGAACGCCTCAGCGGCACAACGCTGGACCAGCGGATCTCGATCCTTCAATCCCTCCGACGCAACCTGATGCGCCCTTTGAATCAAATCCGCGTGCGGCGGCAACCCGGGCAAACTGTCGCGATAGAGGATGTCGGCCGCGATGCGCTGGGCATGGACGCGGACGAGCGTCTCTCTCGACTTAGACGCTGCGTAAAGAGCCGCCGGAATGGGGTCGGATTCTGAGCTCGGCGGATTCAGACGATGCAGCAGCCAGAGTGCGTGGACGTGCTGGAATGCATTCACCGGAGCCTTCAACGCAGCGTCCAAGGCGCTGGTGGCCGTTTTGCCGATACGGTCGGAAAGTTGATTCATCGCCAGCATTCGCCAGGGGAGGTTCGGGTCAGCCAATTCCTTGACGAGTTGCTCGGCGGTCGCGGTGGTGAGGTCGAGCGTGCGTTTGTGAAGCTTCGATTTGCCATCAGCTCCTTTGTAAACCACGCGCCAGATTCTTCCGCGCTCACGGTCGCGCCCTGGATGCATCAGCGGCACTTCGTAATGGCCGATTATGCGGTTGTAGAAATCCGCGATGTAAAATGCACCATCGGGGCCGAGCTGATTATCGACGGGACGGAACCAAGGGTCATCACTCTTGACGAAGTCGTCGAGTTCTATGGCTTGGGGGGAGGAACCATTAAACATTAAGCGATCGCGGTTGACGCGGCTGGTCATCACATTTCCGATAAAAGTGTTCCCGTGAAACTCCTCCGGCCAGAGGTTGTCGGCATAGTAGAGCATTCCGTCAATGGCTGTTGACCCATGGCTGTGCTCCATGAGGACCGGTGCGAAGCCGAGGCCGTCGTGGGGTTTTCCAAAGCTCGGGTAGAAGCCGCCGGCGAGCAGTTGGTAAGTGGGCGCGCTATGGCAATCGCTGGAATAAAGATTTCCGAGTGGGTCCCAAGCAAGGCCAAAGGGGTTTACCTGGCCCCAGGTGTGGTGTTCGATGCGCGAGCCGTCGAGGCGCATTCTGTAAGTGTTGCCGGAATTGAGATCCACTTGGTGGCCGTCGCGGCCTTTCACATGAGAATCGTTGTTGAATCCATGCGTGGCGTAAAGCCAGCCGTCAAAGCCCCGCCGGAAAGAGGCTTGATTGCCGTGGGTGTCACGGGTGTGATCGAACGGGCCGTAGAGCACCTCGCGCTTGTCTGCTTTGCCATCGCCGTCTGTATCTTCCATGAGCCAAATATTTGGGATGGCCCAAGCGATGCATTTCCAAGTGAAGCCCAGTTTTCCATCGCTGGCAGGACTGTAAAAGGGGTAAATGCCAATGGGAATGTTGAGGCCGTCCGCGAAGATCGTTACCTTGCGAGCAAGGCCAGTTTCGTCGAAGTCGGAAAAAATCCTGATCGTGTCGCGCGCCGGCTTATCGAGGGGCGCAGCGAATGGATATTCACGGGATTCGGTGATCCAAAGCCGGCCCACCGCATCGAAGGCCATGTTCATCGGTTTACGGAGATCCGGCTCCGCGGCCACCAGTTGAATTTCAAATCCCGGCGACAGGTGAAATTTCCTCAACTGCTCCGCCGGCGGCAACGGATCAGTGTTTCGAACGCCCTCGGCAAAAGGATCAGCGCACATGACCGCAAACTGGCAAAGCAGGGAAGTCACTGCGACCACCGACGTCCAAACCACTCTCCGAATACGATAAGCCAACTGCTGGCGAAGGGAATTCTGTTTCATGCTATGAGTTCACTTATGCTCCAAAACATCATCAGCCAAAAGAAAAACTTTTTGACACTCGCCTAGATCGCAAACGCAATTGACCGGGAATGGCTCCTGTCAGATAGTAAGGTAAAGCTTGGCCTTTTGCTTAGCAGGCTGACGCTCCGAGACATGGCTATGCGGATTAAATGAAAAAACAACTTCTTCACCTCGTTTTACTCGCTCTATTTGGTTCGGCGTCTGCCGCCACCCCCGGAAAGGCACAATTCAGTCTGCATTGTGTCTCCTTGCGATTTCAGCCGGGCACGACGACTTCGTTAGGACTTAAGTACAACTTGGAATTAACAACCGATTCGTCGGCGGCATCGACAGTGAATGGCGAACTGGTGCCTTTGCCCGTTGGAGCACCCAGCAGCCATGGATGCTACTACCGGCTCGGCGGTGACAGTATTTTTGAGCCTGTCAGTGGCTCGTTCTTTCTTAATTTGCCCGAGGCAAGAGACGACAATACCAACGCCATCGCGGATTTTTTTGAAGTGAGCCAAGCGGTGAGTGCAGCCACCACCACCGGAACTTTTGAAGACTTTGAGAGAAGCGGCAAGATCACAACCACGTGGAGCCGAGAAGCCAACTCTAAGAGTGGCACATGCCGACTGAATATGGACGGCTATGGCCTAACGTTTAACCTTACGTATGAGATCCTGGAGTTCGTCGGAACCCTGAATTATAGCACTTATGCGACCAACGTCGTGGGCTTCGTGACTTTGACCAACACCTTGGCGCCTTCGAAGCGACTCTCGGGCAGAGTCGATTTCGCTAAGGTAACTCCAGACCGCTTGAGCCTGGGTGCGGGTGCATGGACCGATGAAACTGGCCGAAGCACGGTTTTTTTAGGATCGGAAGAGCTGGATCGTAACAGAACGAACTACGTTAATTCTTTAGGGTTTAAAGATGGCGATTTAACAACGAGCGTGGAGGACTATGCTTTCTGGCTGCTCAGGATCAGTGACTCGAATGACGCCAATGGCAATGGCATCCCCGACTTGAGTGATGTTCCTGTTCCACGTTCGCCGTCACTGGGTGTGAGTTTGTCGAATCGCCAACTGCTGTTCAGCGTGAGGGGCGAGGTTGGAAAACGGCACGAGATAGAGCGTCTTTCCGCTCTCGGAAAAACCAATTGGGTGATTGCCACGTCACTGACACTCACCAACGACCCGCAGACGGCTACCTTGCCAGTCCCGACAAACGGGATAGGGTTCTGGCGCGTGAAGGTGCCTTAGCGCAATTGATCTCGTAGCAGCCGGCCGTTGTAGGTTTTGATTCCACAGCGAACGAGGATCAAGCCTTCCGACGCTCGCTGGTGCTTGAATTCCCTCAGCAACAATTCCCTCTGTGGTTGGATTTCTGTTTGACCATTTTTAACGGGGCAACGTAGCCTTGCAGCGTGGAAAATGCACTTGTTCAACCTAATCCGTGGATGATTTTGCCCTTCATCCTCCTTTTAGGAACAATTGCTCTGGCCCCTTTATTCTTCGCGGACTTTTGGGCTAAACATTATCCGAAGGTCGCCTATGGCTTGGGGTCGATCACTTTGATCTATTATTTTTTTGGTCTTCATGCTCATGAAGCCATGATTCACACAGCGAAGGATTATATCAGTTTCATCGCGCTGATTGGTTCTTTGTTTGTGGTTTCGGGCGGCATTCACATCAGGGTTAAGGGTGAAGCAACTCCGTTGGCGAATGTTGTGTTTCTCGCCATCGGGGCAGTCCTGGCGAATCTCCTCGGGACAACCGGCGCTTCGATGCTCTTGATTCGCCCGTGGATAAGGATGAACAAGTGCCGGATCACGGCACATCACGTGGTTTTCTTTATTTTTATCGTCTCAAATGTAGGCGGCTGTTTGACTCCGATCGGCGATCCTCCGCTCTTCCTCGGCTACCTGAAGGGCATTCCATTTTGGTGGACCTTGGAATATTGCTGGCCGATGTGGGCCGTGGCCGTGGGAATTTTGCTGGCGATGTTTTTCGCGGTGGATTACCGCAATTACCTACGCGCCCCAAAGGCCGTTCGGGAACGACTGGCCGAGCCGCCTGATCAATGGCGCTTCGATGGATTGCCCAACCTATTTTTTCTCGGAGTTATTCTGGCGGCGGTGTTCATCACTCATCCACCGTTTCTTCGCGAGGCTTTGATGGTGGGAGCGGCTTTCGGATCTTATTTTACGACGCGGAAATCGGTGCATGAGGCGAACGATTTTGATTTTCATCCCATTCAGGAGGTGGCGATTCTCTTTCTTGGCATATTTGCCACGATGATGCCGGCACTCGATTGGCTGCAAATGAACGCAGGAAAGATGGGTGATCCTTCTCTCTCCATTTTCTACTGGGGCAGTGGAGTTCTATCGAGCGTTCTTGATAACGCGCCGACCTATTTGAGTTTCTTGAAGGTGATCTTTGGCGCCATGATCAACCAGGAGACGGTCGAGAAGATTCATCAACTGATTCAAGCCGGCGGAACCGCTTCGGGGATTCACGCCGAACAAATCAATCAGACACTGATAGCTCTCCAAAAATATCATTCCGTCGAACTGTCGAATAAATCCGTGACACTTGACCAAATTGAAACGGCTTATCTTGTCGGCAACCTGGCTTTGAACAAGTATCTGGTAGCCATCAGCGTTGGAGCGGTCTTTTTCGGCGCGAACACTTACATCGGCAATGGACCTAATTTCATGGTGAAAGCGATCGCGCACCATAACCACGTCCATACCCCGTCGTTTCTTGGTTACATTCTCAAATACACTTTGCCTTTCATGCTGCCAACGTTGATCATTGTTTGGTGGCTCTTTTTTAAGGCCTGAAATGCGGCGCCTCTACAACATCCTATTTACCATCTTCTTCATCGGCTCGGTTCCGTATTATTTTTTGAAGATGTGGCGGCGCGGAAACTGGAGGCAAGGGTTCGGCCAGCGTTTTGGCCAGCATGGGACAAGAATCAAGCAGGCTCTAACCAATCGGCACGTCGTTTGGATTCACGCGGTCAGCGTAGGGGAAGTCAACATCTGCACTCAACTGATTCGCGCCCTGGAGCCCCGAGCGCCGAACCTCAAAATCGTTGTTTCGACCACGACCTCGACCGGCATGAGCGAGCTCCAAAAGCGACTCCCCCATCATATCGAGAAAATCTATTATCCGATCGACCGCCGCAAATGCGTCGATCGTGCTCTCCGAACAATCGACCCGGAAGCCGTGGTGCTGGTCGAAGCGGAAATCTGGCCCAATTTTCTCTGGCGAATTGCCGAGAAGAAAATCCCGATTTTTCTCGTGAATGCCCGGATGTCCGAGCGTTCTTACCGAGGCTACAAGCGCTTCGCCTTTTTGTTTAGACCGATTTTCGCGTCCTTTACGGGAATCGGTGTTCAAAACGAAATCGACGCCCAGCGAATGCGCGAACTCGGATGTCGGTGTGAAGCTGTTCATGTTGTTGGCAACCTCAAATTCGACGCCGCCCGATTGGACGAGCGTCCGCTCCTGGATGTTTCTGTTCTTTTCCGCCAACTGAATGTGCCGGAAGGCGCGCGCATTCTGGTAGGTGGCAGCACGCACGATGGAGAAGAAGCGATTCTGGCAGACCTGTTCCTCCGGTTGCGAAAGCGATTTCCGGACATTTTCCTCATCCTGGTCCCGCGGCATTTTGAGCGAGGAAAGGCAGTTGGGAAAGAATTGAGCGAGCGCGGCATTAAGCATGTTTATCGGACGGAAATCGGCACCACCACTCAATTCAAGCCGAGGGAGGTCGAATGTCTTCTGGTAAATACGACCGGCGAACTGAAATATTTTTATGAGCCAGCCTCAATCATCTTTATCGGAAAGAGTCTCACGGCAGAGGGAGGACAAAATCCGATCGAGCCGGGAGCCTTGGGCAGAGCCATTGTTTTTGGACCGAACATGCAGAATTTCAAAGCAATCGCCGCAGCCTTTGTCGCGAATCGAGGTGCCGTTCAAGTCCAGAATGTGGCGGAACTGGAGCAGGCTTTTGTTGAATTGCTGAGTGACCCGAAGCGACGGCTCGAATTAGGACGCAATGCGTTGAAGGTAGTTAAGGAGAACCTGGGATCGATCGAACGTACGGTGGAAATGATTGTAAAGCACCTCCACGGCGAGGATGTTTATGTGGCCCCCCGGCCGGAACAACTCTCGCCCTCGGCGACACAGGGCCGGGGGGCAACCGAGAGCTAAATCCCCTCCCGAAGGATTTCCCCATCTTCGCTAGCCCAATATGCGTCGGCCTTCGTCAAGGAAGATCCCTTTGAAATTCATCTCGAGAGCTTGGGGGTTGGTGGCTTTGGCCAAGGCTTCTTTCTCGGTCACTTTTCGGTCTTTCACCAGTTGGAAGAGAGCTTGATTGAAACTAAGCATCCCATCTTCGTTCCCCGTTTCGATGGCACCTGGGAGCTTGTCGAGGCGGTTTTCTTCGAGCAGCTTTTTCACGGTGCCAGTATTGATCAGGATTTCCAAAGCCGGAGTCACACCTCCCGTCGCCGTGTTCACCATGCGCTGGCAGATCACGGCTTGGAGCGTTCCGGCCAACTGCCGACGGACCTGCTCTCGTTCGTCGGCCTTGAAGAAGTCAAGGATTCGACCGATAGATTGCGCGGCATTGGTGGTGTGCAATGTGGAGAGCACCAAGTGTCCCGTATCAGCAGCGCTCATCGAAGCCGAGAAACTGATTGCGTCGCGCATCTCTCCAATCATGATAATATCCGGGTCTTGTCGAAGAATATGGCGGAGACCATGTGGAAACGAGAGGGTATCCAACCCGAGTTCCCGTTGCTCGATCACGGATTGATTGTCTTCGAAGACATATTCGATCGGATCCTCCAATGTAATGATATGCTTTTTGCTATTGCTGTTGATGTGTTCGATCATCGCAGCAAGCGTCGTGGACTTGCCGCAGCCCGTGGAACCCGCCACCAAAACGATGCCTCGAGCGGACTCCGCCAGTTTCTTTACAATAGGTAAAAGGCCGAGGGCTTCAAAACTTGGGACGTTAGTTTTGACATAGCGCATCGCCAAACAGAACTGGCCTTTTTGTTGAAACAAGTTAGTGCGGAATCGTCCGATGCCTGGCATGTAATATGAAAAATCCACCTCGCGCTCTTCTTCCAGTTTCTTCTGAGCATGACGAGGAACGATCTTTTCAACAATGTGGTTCACCCACGCTTCGGTGGGGGTTGGCGATTCGATCGCGACGAGGTGGCGGTTAATTCGGAAGATAATTGGTGTGCCAACCTTGACATGCACATCGGAGGCGCCGCCGTCGATGGCGGTTTGCAAAATACGGTGAAAAAGTTCCATTCGCCCAGCGTAGCGACGCCGCGGAGTTTAGGCGAGTTGAGAATACGAGAGCTGAGCCAGATGCTCCTGCGATTGCCGGGAAAGATTCATGAAGACCATGGAAACAAAATATCCAGCGTGCCGGTTGCCATGGCACTCGACAACGATGCCAATGCAATTGACCTTTTTGCCATCTCGAGGAGATTGCAAGTCCACCGTCATTTCGGTCCAGGTTGGAATCGGTTTCTCGGAGCGAAATTCAATTCCATTTTTACGGAAGAGAATGGCATCAGCCGAGAGCGAGAGCCGCGTTTGTTGAGATTCAAGCGTGAGAGACTGAAAAACGCCTGACGTGTCGAGTTTGCTTGTGCTCATAGAGGTGGTTTTAATCTATCACAAGTCGGTTTCCCGTCAATGAATCGGCTACCATTCGATGATCGCGGCTCCCCAGGTGAGGCCGGCGCCGAACACGACTAACAGAAGCAGATCGCCTTGTTGAATCCGTCCGCTCTGAACGGCTTCATCGAGAGCAATGGCGACTGAAGCGGCTGAGGTGTTGCCGTATTTCTCTAAATTCACGAACAATTGTTCGGGTTGAGCTCCCAGACGTTCACCGACTGCGTCAATGATGCGCCGATTCGCTTGATGGGGGATAATGCATTTGATCTGCGTGATGTCTAGTTCACAACGTCGCAAGACTTCCTGCGCAGCCGTCAACATCGCATTGACAGCATTCTTGAAAGTTTCCTTCCCGTCCATTCGCAGGTAATGCAAACGCGACGCGACGGATTGGGAAGTGGCGGGACATCGGCTTCCTCCGGCAGGCATGCACAACAATTCGGCCTTGCTGCCATCTGCTCCCATGCAAGCGGTCAAGAGTCCGTGGCTATCGGGACGATTCTGCAAGATGGCGGCCCCGGCGCCGTCTCCAAAAAGAACGCAGGTATTTCGATCCGACCAGTCGATGATGGAAGATAATTTTTCCGCTCCGATCACCAGCACCGTGTCGTAGGTGCGGGACATGATAAACTGCTGGCCGATCTCAAGCCCGTAAATGAAGCCCGAGCATGCGGCTTCCAGGTCGAATGCGGCTGCACGCCTCGCTCCGATCTTCTGCTGCACCAAGCATGCGGTGGAAGGGAAAAGCATGTCTGGGGTGATGGTGGCCACGATGATCAGATCGATCTCGCTGGGCGTGATGCCCGCTCTACCGATTGCCATGAGCGCTGCTTTCGAAGCTATATCCGAGGTGAATTCGTCGTCCGCCGCTATCCGACGTTCCTTGATGCCTGTGCGACTAGTGATCCATTCATCCGACGTATCCACCGTTCTTGCCAACTCGGCATTGGTCAATATTCGTTCCGGAACATAAGAGCCCACGGCCACAATCGATGAGGTGCGTCCTTTGAAATCGTGCTGAGCGCGCGGGTTTCTAAATCTCAATGATTTGGCAGGGGCGGAACTCATGCTGGAACAAGTGAAAGCTTTGCAGCAGCCACGCGATCGTTCGCGCGCGCAATTTCCTCACGTATGACTTGGTTGATCTGACTCTGGATCGCTTGGGTGCTGACTCGAATGGCGTTCATGATCGCCCGCTCGCGCGCTGAACCGTGAGCCTTCATCACGTTGCCGTTCAAGCCAAGCAAAGGCGCGCCTCCATAAGCATCCGGGTCCATGCGACGTTTTATAGTTCGCAGGGCGTTTTTGGCCAAGAGAGCCCCGAGGATGCGAATCGGGTTTTTGGTCAATTCGGTTTTCAGCCAACCCATCAGCCCTTTGGCAAAACTTTCGATTGTTTTTAGAACAATGTTGCCAACAAAACCATCGCAAACAACCACATCGACGCGGTTGTGGAACAGATCGTGCCCCTCGACATTGCCAATAAAATTAATGTCCACCAGCTTACAAAGCTTGAACGTCTCCAGGGTCAAATCATTTCCTTTATTCTCCTCGGTTCCGTTGCTGAGAATGCCCACACGCGGCTTCTTATAGCCGAGGATCTCGCGAGAATAAACGCTGCCCATGACCGCATAATGCAGAAGATGGAGCGGGCGGCTTTCGACGTTGGCGCCGGAATCCAACAGAACAAACTCATTCTCCTGAGTAGGGATGACCGTAGCGATCCCCACACGATCGACGCCCTCCAGATTCCGCAGCCGAATCGTGGAAGCCGCGACTAGTCCCCCGGTGTTGCCCGGCGAGATGAGGGCTTCGGCTTTTCCGCTCTTGAGAAGCTCCACCGCCCGGAGAATCGAACAATCCTTTTTCCTGCGAATGCCTTCCACGGGCTTGTCTTGCATCGTCAAGACCTCAGAAGCGTGGACAACACTTACTCGACTGTCGCGAAGCTGGCATTGGGTCAGAGCCGTTTGAATTGCTTGCTCATGGCCCACCAAGTAAATCTCGGAAATTCTCGCGTTGGTTTGCAGTGCCTGCTTGACACCTTCGATGACAACCTCACAGCCGTGGTCGCCACCCATGACATCCACCACAATTCGCATAACGTAAAAGAGCGTAGAGAACACTCGTTCCACGTACGCTCTTAAAGCCGCTTAACCCAAAGCTTCGACGTTAATAACTAGTCGCCCCTTGTAATGTCCACATGCGGGACAGACGCGATGAGGGATGTAAGGGGCGGCGCACTGCGGACATGTGCTCAATTGAGGCAGCTTCAAGACGCTGTTATACGCACGACGTTGACGTTGACGACTTCTAGACGGTTTACGTTTCGGTACACCCATAAATCACTTTCAAAACTTCAGTTTGTTTAACTCAGCCCAGGCAGACGACAATTCGCCGGTTTGGCTGGCATCGCTTCCTGCCTGGCTCTGGTTTTGCGGTGCCTTCGGCAACCCGCGACATTCGCTTTCGCACAACGGATACTGCGGAAACCCTAGCAAAATATCTTCCCTGATAAAGGGAGTCAAGTCCACGGAGTCATTGTTCACAGCCACCTGTTCTTCCCCTTCCAGCGGCAGGTCGCAAGTCCAGTCGCTCAATTCGAACGCCTTCCGGAACGGCTTCAAGCAGCGAATGCACTCACAATCGAGAGTGAACACAAGCTCCCCGCGGACTAGCAATCTTTCGCTAAGTCGCTCGATCGATAGATCATACTTTACCGGCCCCAAAACTTGGACGAGCTCATCCATTTCGTTTAAATCGAGGTCTGCACCCGATATCTCCCCTTCGAGATGAAGGCTTTTCTTTTCGAGATGCCGGAGGTTAAACGTAATTTGCATAACGAGAAGCATCAGGTTAACGATGTAATTTAGCAAATTTGGCGTCTAAAGCGACTTTCACTTCTTTGGGAACGAACGCCGTCACATCGCCACCCAACCGTGAAATCTCCTTCACAATCCGCGAGTTGATGAAGGTGTAGGTATCCTTCGGCATCATGAAGATGGTTTCAATCTTTTCATTCAATTTGCGGTTCATCAATGCCAATTGAAATTCAAACTCAAAATCCGAAACTGCTCGCAACCCTCGAATGATCGCGCTGCCGGAACGGCTCTCGACGTAACTCACCAGGAGACCAGTAAAGACATCGGCTTCGACGTTTGGCAGGTGCTTGATCGAGCGAGCAACTAATCCTCGGCGCTCCGCCATGGTAAAGAGCGGATGTTTGCTTTCGTTTTTCGCGACCGCCACAAACACTCGGTCAAAGAGCTTGGCAGCTCGTTGGATCACATCCAGGTGACCGTTTGTAATGGGGTCGAAGCTGCCAGGATAAATCGCCGTTCGCATACCAAGATTCTAGCAGCAAAATCTGAATTGCCTACTCTGAACTCCGTCGCTTCCGGCCAACAGGAGGCAGTGATGGATAGCCTCGGCGTATGTATTAATTTCGCCCTATGCGCTACTTTGATGGTTCAATGTCTTCCGAACGTTGCGGTGCTGAGATCGGGTGTTTGGCTGGTCCGAGATTCGACTCTGCAGGTGAACGAGAGAGCGGGAGCTTCCAAGGGACTTCATAAATCGCCACAGGTTGACGAATTCCTTTGATCGTTACCGGCGGCAGCTTGATGCAAGAGCCAGCTAATACCGGATCATTGCGGTTGATTTCAAGGTAAGTTGGCTCGCTAATATAAATGTGTCCACGCCCAGAGAGACCTTCCAGACGGCTGGCTACGTTGACTTCACGGCCAAAGACCGTGTAGTTCAGAATATGCGCATTCGATCCCATTAGTCCCACAGTCATTTCACCCGTGTTGATTCCAGTTCCCACCGATAATAACGGCAGCAAAGGCAAGGGAGGTTGGCCACTGGTCGCCCGCGTGATATTGTCTTTTTCTCGACGCTTATTTTCCTGAAACCGTCCTTGATTCAAGGCGTAGATGGTCTGTTGCGATTCAATTGCTGATCGCACACAACTGAGCGCATGTTTTTCGTTCTTGAGCGGCGCTCCCCAGAAGGCCATCACGCAATCGCCAATGTACTTGTCGAGAGTGCCACCGTGTTTCTTAACGGTGTCTGCAAGGACGCTCAAGTAGAGGTTCACCGTATTCAGAACCTCGCGGGCTTGCTCGCCCAAATAATCCGCTGCTGCTTTTCCAGACAGTTGTTGACGACGCACATACTCCTCGGCATTCGCCTGGCTGACATCCGTAAATTCGGTGAAGCCACGGACGTCAGCAAAGAAAACAGTCATGTGCCGACGCGCGCCTCCCAACGAGATTTGGTCCGCGTTCAAGAGCTCATTCACCACCTCGGGCGACACAATCTTGGTAAAGACCGCCTTGATGCGCCGTTGCTCTCGCTGCTCGAAGACCAAACGGTAAGTGATTAACGAAAAATGCGGCAACAGAAGGCCACCCGCGACCGGCAAAAACAACGGAAGCCAAAAGCGGCTCTGGACATACAGGGCCACCCCTAGTCCCACATAGGCCGCGACGAGAAACAAAACGCAAAAGGAAGCTAACAGGACGCGGAGCCGCAAGGTCAAAACGGCGGAAGCGATCCCAAGCAACAAAATAATCAACCCCTGCGTCGTGTTGGTGCTCTGAGAAACAAAGCGTCCCAAAATAACGGAGTTTGCCACATTCCAATATTGGCTGACTAACATGCTTTGCTTCTCCAGGGGAGTCGTTCCCTGATCAGAAATGTTGCCTCCCGTCCCAATCGACCCGATAAAAACCAATTTGTCTCGGAACTTAGCATCGAAATTGGTTTGACCTTCTTCACGAAATTCGCTCTGCCTGATCAACCGGACTATGCTCTCGGTGGTCAACTGCTTCGGATCGTCGATTTTAATGCTCCAATCCACATAGAAAAAACCGTTCGCATCGACCGGGATACTCCGCTGCAGCCCATTCGAGCCATGCAGAATGATGCGGTCGGGATGGATGACGGCGTGAACCAAGTCGAGTTTTAGCTGGTGGGCCGCCAGGATTATTCCTAAATGCCAAACTCGTGTGTCAGAATACGGTTTTGCGCCGACCGCCGTTTTGGGGACATTCGGTTCAGCACCGTCCGGATTCACGATCAAGACGCCGTCCTCATCGAACCTTAAAAAGCCTTCACTATCCAAAGGCACGATGTCAGCGGCTTCGCCGTCGGTCCTTGGAAAAGCAATTCGATTGAGTTCGATTCGCGCGCGTGGCAGATCCCAGTTCAGAGATCTGACGCGCTCTTGAATCGCGGGATGCCAGTTGCGATAGTCAACATAAGCTTTCGCACGACGCAGTACGCCGTCAGGATCCTTTTGAGTATAGATGTTCCCGATGGCAAGAACGTTGGTCCGAAATAGCTCCGCCGGAAGCAGGTGACCTTCCGTGTGAGCCGCGAGCACGACGTTTCCAGCTTCTCGCAACCGCAGAGCGAAATACTCATCTGAACTCATGAGATTCGACCCACGTAGTTCAACCTTTGCTCCAGGATCTAATTGGTCGAACAGAATATCGAAGCCGACCATGCTGGCTCCTTGGTCAGACAACTCCTTCAGCGCGCGACCGTAAAGGTGCCTCGGCCAAGGGAACTGAAAACGATAACCAAGAGAACCGTTGTTCACCGTGGCAATGTCCGCATCATCGATAAACACTGCGGCCAGAAGGTTTGAAGCGGAAGGGGAGGATGAATTAGCGGCCCATCTGACTCGGGCATCGTAGGTCATCGACTCCAGCCGTTGCAGGAGGTCAAACCGCGATTCTTCACGGTTGCTCGTGCCGGGTAGAAACGATGGTAAAGCCTGGATGAAGCAGACCAAACCCAGAACGGCCACCGTGATGACGACGGGAGCCAATTTGATCGACTTGAGATGCACTCCCGTGGACTGAAACAAAAAAACCAGAGCAACGCAAGGTTGCTCTGGGTGTAAGACGATTCGATCAGCTTACTGTTTTTTCGCAGCGGCTGCGTTGGCAGTTTTGCTGACTTCAGTTCCTGTACCGGGCGATACAAATTGAACTGGCTCGGGGACGATGGTAACCGGTGCCTCAGCCGTAGGCGCAGTTGGCGGCGGCGGCGCTTGGGGCGGTGCAACTGTCGGCGGCAGTTGACTCGTAGGTAATACCTGAGGAACCGCAGTCGGGACGTTCGGGTCAACCGGGGGAACAAAGCTTTGGCCCTCGTTAACTGTGTGCGTGCTGACTGCCCCAGATTTTGGATTTGTGTAAGCTATCATCACAGAACCCGTAATGACGTGGTGAACGCCATCGGCACTGATCTGATATTCTGTTCCGCGAATGGCGCAAACAGTGTAAGGTGTTTTGACTTCGTACTTCGAAGCGGCCGCCAGTTTTTTCACGTTGCCCAAAATCGTGCCCGTCTTCAGATCGAGCATCGTTTCGATGACCACATCGGCACCGTTTCGGTCGATTTCCAATCGATTGAGCGCGAGCGTTGAATCTGATGTGACACGCACGACTGGCCCGTTCTCACCGAGGAAAAGATCCACTTGAGAGCTCACGCCAGCTTTTACACTGCTGCCTGGCCCTAGAACCTTTCCAACCTTGAGTAGTTTCCAATCTCCGGCGTGATCACTGAATTCAGCGGTGCCACGAACTGACCTCACTACGGCCTTACCTACCGCCGCTTGAGCGGAAGAACCAACCAACATTCCTGCCACAGCGACACCACAAGCCATCCATTTCGTAAACTTGCCAACTGGTTTCATAAATTTTGCTCCTGTTTTAAGTAGTCATTCCAATGTGGCGACAGTCTAGAAACTTAGAACTTAATGTCAATTGGATAATTGGGTTTGATTGGTTGAAATAAATATTGGTCAAAGAGACGGCCATTTTCCAGGCCTTTAAAGGGCGGATGCTTTTTCCGCCAGCTTCCGTTCAATGAGCTTGAGATACGACTCAGCGATCTGATTCACACGCCAATCCGGGAGTCGAAGCGATCGCGATTTCTCGAACCATCGTTTCGCTTCTGTATAATCTCCGATTTCAAAAAAATGCCACCCGACGTGAGCCACGACGTAAAAACTGTTGGGATCCAGTTCAGCGGCGCGTTTAAAGTAAAAGGCCGCCTCTGAGCGACGTTCCAGCCAATGGAGGCACATTCCATAACGGAAATAATTGTAAGCGTCATGGGGATTCAACTTCATGCCTAACTCAAACCATCCTAAAGCCTCGGTCGCCAATCGGAGGTGGTTCTTTCCGCCTTGTCGGCTCAGATTTCTCAAAACTTCACCGGTTTTGTATGTGGTCTCGAAATTCGTTGGTTCTACCGCGTGGGCCTCTTTCAGGACATCAATCTCTTGTATCATCGCCTCCCCTATCTCACTGGAAAGCCTCAGCAATAGCTCAACATTCACCTCCTCAGCCGATTCCGCTTTGCTGTAATTCTTCATGCGGTTTAGGATCGAAGCGTCCAGCTTTTCCCCACGATTCAGCAGAACAAATTCGTGCGCCCTAGTCACACCATTCTGGCCCAGATAAACGAGTCCGACGAATGCCAGAGCAGTTAGCGCGGAGCGAGTGCCAATACCGCACGTCACCCAGTAACGCTCCGTGGCGAAACGAAGATGTCCCGTGAGCATCGCCATGAGAGCCACAGCCAAAATGGCGTTTGCCGGAATGTGCATGTTAAAATCGAGCGCTGAATGGAACAGGATGGCCAGCAATCCCACGGCGGCCCCTAGCACAAGGGCGGAGCGGTTGCTTGGCTTGGCGGCCAAATCATTGGCGCGGCGGACGAATTTCCAGGTCTTGAAGGCTCCCCAATAGAGCAACCCCCACGCTGAAGCCACCAGAACAGCCCCGACCAATCCCCAGTCCGCGAGTGTGTTCAGGTAGTCATTATGGGCTCGTCCCGGCCGCATTTGGACGACTTCCGGACGAACCGAAGGAAACAAGTAATCAAAGTGCGCCGGACCACCACCCCACCAAAAGTGGTTCTGCCAAATCTGAACAGCGGGCTTCCAAAGGTGAAAGCGAATGTCGTCCACGTTCCCGCTCTCGCGAAACATCTGCTGCCAACGTTTTTGGGGTTGATACGTGTGCTTGAAGAAGAACAGGCCGGCTCCAACGAGTAGTGCCAGAAAGACAACCGCTGGCAGTCGGCTGTTCCGCGACAAGACGAGAATCACAAACAGCACGAGCAAAGCCGCACCGGTCGCAATCCAACCCCCACGCGATAACGAAACCCCAATTCCCACCAGCATCACCACAGATGCGTAACCGACGAACACTTTAATGGTCGGCTTAGACCGGCCTGCGAGAGTCAGCGCCAATCCGAGTGGGACGATCATCTCAAGAAACCCGGCGAAATTGTTCGGGCAAATGAATGTTCCAGACCCGCGCCCCAAGTATTGGGGTGGTTTTTCGAACAGCCAGATTCCCCAAACGAACGCGGACTTGGTGAAGAATTGGTAAATCGCGTAAATCGAAATAGCCATCCCTAGAAAGATCACGACAAAAGCGATAAGTTGAGTCGATTCCTGACGATGAAGGTTATTGAGGATCGCGAAAAACAGAAACGCGTAGATCACGATCTTGAGGAGTTCTCCGCGAGCGACATACTCAAGCTCCGCTTGCTGATAGCGAATAATCGCGTAACCCGTGAAGGCGAGAACCAACCAACAGATCGGCGGCCAAAGAAGGCGATAATTCGGCCGGAGCCAAAACCTAGCAATCCAAAGAGCTGCAACCCCCATCGTCAACCCCTGAATCACCAGCATTTCCAGAGGGCGAACTGCTCCGGTGGCAATCGGCCCAAATACTAAGATGGCCAGGATTAAACCGAGGATGCTTTTCTCGCACCAGTTATCCAAACGCTCGCGATCCATCGAACGTGCAACCTAGGGTAAGTCCGATGCCACGGTCACGCCAATTCCTCTCCCAGTTGGCGGGCGTAGGGGCGGGGTGAACTCAAATACTCGCGCGGATCCGTGATGTGTCCGGTGAGGGCGCTGGCGGCAACCGTTGCCGGAGAGGCCAGGAAGACTTGGGATTCCTTGTGACCCATCCGTCCAGGGAAATTGCGATTCGTGGCGCTAATGCATTTCATCGGCGTGTTCATTCTCCCAAAAGTATCCACGGGTCCGCCCAGGCAGGCAGCACATCCGGCGTTTTCGGTCATCTGCACACCGGCATCCACCAAAATCTGCCAAATGGTCTTATCTCCCCACCGGGCCGACTGCAAATCATGCACGATCTCCGGAGTGGCCGGCACGCCAAACGTGTCGATTGCGACGCGCTTGCCTTGCAGGACGCGCGCGAATTCGAGAAAATCACTCGTCTTGCCTCCCGTGCAGGAACCGATGTAAGCCCTATCCAAGCGGACGTTCCCTAACTCTTTTGCGAGTTTGCGCTGTCCCGGATCGGGATGGCAGGCAACCGTCGGTTCGAGGGTGGAAAGGTCCATTGTGAATTCATAGACAAACTTTTCCTCACGATCGCGTTCGACTGGATCGTAAACTGGCCGAGTGCCGTTCAACTTGCAACGGTAGTCCACGAAGGCTTGAGTTTGGGCGTCGAATTCAAAAATGCCATTCTTACCCCCCGCCTCGATCGCCATATTCGCGATGGTCATGCGATCGTCCAGGGACAGGCTGGCCACTCCAGGCCCATCAAATTGCAACGCGCGGTAAGTGGCGCCATCGGACCCAATCTGGCCGATGCAATGAAGAATCACATCCTTGGCCATGACGCCTGTTTGCAGCTTGCCTTCGAGACGAAAGTGCATTGTTTCGGGCACCTTGATGAGAAGCTTTCCCGTACCCATCACAAAGCCTGCATCCGTATTCCCGATGCCTGTCGCGAAAAGGTTGAACGCGCCCGCCATGCACGTGTGAGAATCGGTCCCAAACAAGACTTCGCCGGGGCGAGTATGACCCTTTTGCGGAAGAGCAGTATGGCAAACGCCGGCGTAATTCGAGCCGTATTGGCGCTTCAACATTCCCTTGGACGAATCGAAAAGCCAATGGCCATTCGGGTCATCAATCACGTCATAGAAATAAGGCAGGCCCTGTTCCTTCACGAACTCTCGTAGGATATCCACGTTTCGATTCGACTTGGAATCGGCGGTAAAAATGTAGTGGTCAGGAATGATGACGACCTTATTTCGATCCCAGACCTTGGCGTGCCTGCCGAACTCTCGTTGAAAAACTCCGATCGTGCCGGGACCGCAGACGTCATGAGTCATCAAGACATCGGCGTTAACCCAGATATTATCTCCAGCCTGAACTCGGTTTTTTCCCGAGGCGCGCCCTAAAATTTTTTCGGTCAACGTCATAAATGGTCAGTAACGATAGCGATCTGAGGCATCGGCTGCAACCGAGGAAACGTGAGACTACTTCTTTTCAGGGGATGCCTGGGCGCTTTCGATCATCTTTTCCAAATCGGGATTTTGGGGATTTCCACAGGCTAATGACTTTTGGTAATGCCAGCGAGCGAGCTCTTTGAAGGGAGGCTGCTGAGTAGCGTAAATAACGGCCAGGTTCTGGTGCGCGTCTCCAAAGCTGGGGGCGATCTGAATGGCCTTGCGCAACGCGGTCTCAGCCGCACCACGCTGGCCCTTGTGGCTGAGAGTAATGCCCAAATAATTCTGCACCTCGGGATTCTGCGGGTCGATCTGGGCCGCACGGCTCAGCGAGTCAAGCGCTTCATCGAACTTCTCCTGGCGGAATTTCAGATATCCCCACAACTGAACAGCGTGAAGATCATTGGCATCCTCGGCTAGCGCGCGCTTGAGAGTGGCTTCAGCTTCGTCAACCCGGTTTTGTTGCAACTGAATCGCAGCCAAATTACCTAAAGTTAACACGTTCTTGTCGTCCAGCTTCAGCAGTTGCTGATATTTTTTTTCTGCTTCGTCATAACGCCGGGCCGCAAACGCTCGTTCAGCGTCGGCCAAAAGTGGAGCAGCCCCTTTGGGCCATTCTCTCGACAGCTTCTTGCCAGATTTCGTATCGGGCTTCGCTTTCGGATCCACTTTGCTCGCGGTGACTTCAGACTTCTTGAAAAGCGCCAGTTCCTCGGATGTAAACGGCACCTTGTTAGCCTCGAGCACTTCCAGCCGAGCCCGCAAAGTTGCCAACTGAGTCGAATCTTGTTTTCCCTGCACGGCCTCTGCGCGCGCTTTGTTCTCGTAAAGCTGCTTGGTGGTCTCGTTGAGCTTTCGCAAGAGTTCATCCCGTTCGGTCTCGACTCTTTTCACACGGTCGGTTTGGCTACCCGTGGATTTGGGAGCTGATGGAGCAGCAGTGCTCAACTTCGATTCTAATTCTCTCTTCGATTTTTCCAGCGCATTTTTTTCTTCCTGGATCGTCTTTAATTCCGATTGAAGCCTAGCGACTAATATCGCGTTCGTTTGCGCCATTGCTTTGGCGGCTGTTAACTCGCTTTCCAGCTTGCTGTTGCTGCCGGCGGTCGCAGGGGCATTGGGCCTAGAATCGGCAAGCTGTTTCTTAAGCCCCTCGTTCTCTACCCGCAACGCTTTGCCAACATCTGCGTCCTTAACCGTTGCCTGTAATCGCGCCTCTAATATCTCCTTTTCCCGTGCGAGTGCGACAGACGCTTCCTTCTCCCGCGCCAGCCTGCCATTCGCTTCCGCCAGAGCTTTCTTCAAATCCTCCCCGCCCAACGGGCTCGCCGCTTTGGCCTGTTTTGCTTGCTCCTGGTCCAAGCTCACTCTCAGTAGTTCTCTCTCCTTCTCCAGAAACTTAATCCTTTGTTCAGCTTTGCCTAGCTCTCGTGGATCAACCGCGGCTGGCTGGGCGGACAAAGCCTCCTTAAGTTTCGCCTCAAGGATTCCTTTTTCCGCCTGCAACTGATGAATCTGTTCCCTTAAGACAGAAAGCTGGTCATTTTTTTCATCCGCCGTGGAGGGCTGCTTCGCGCCGGAAGGCTTCTTTCCAGGAGACGGTTTCTCAAGAAGAGGCGGCGCCGCTTTCTCTCTCGCCGATGTGCTTAATTTTTCAGCCAGATAACTCAGGCGAAACTGGATCACGGTTGCGTTCGAATCGGGATGAGCAATCTGCAATTTCTTTAAACCCGTCTGCGCTTCAAGATACTTTTCTCGCGCTAAGCCGGGCTGGCCCGTGCTAGCTAGCTGATCTCCTTCTTGAATTAGATTATAGATTTGAATGTATTGATCATCGGGGCCGTTGGCCCTGACAAAAAGGGCCACGGCGGCCAAAAGCAAGATCACTGGAATGAAAAGCCGTTTCATAAAACGCATGTTAATAGAAGGAAGAACGTTATTGCAATCTGTTAAATGCCGCTCGCAGCTCGGGCACCAAACCGGTGCAAAACGGGGCGGCAATTCTTCCAATGAACTTCCCTGCGGATTTGAGCAGAATTGAAGGTTCCCCGCTGTTTTCAGTGGAATAGGTCCACAGCGGATGAATACTACTTTTCCATCCCGCCGGGATGACGGGAGGTTGGACCTATTGGCTGCCTTCGTCTCCCGGAGGGAGATTCGAGAATAGCCCGGCAGTTCACTGCTGGGTCCGAATTAGCGATCATATACGTCCCGCAGGGACGGCCGAATCCCTTAGTGTCCTACGTTACCTCTCAACCGTCCCTTCGGGACTTTGGGTAATTGCTACGCAATCCCACCCTTGAAAGGGTGGGCTATTCTCAAATCTCCCTCCGGGAGATAGGTGTGGGCTAGTCTCAAATCTCGCCTCAGGGAGATGTCAGTCGGAAACCTCATCGGTTACAACAGCACACGGCCGGAAAATTTCCAAACTCTAGGCACCCCTCGGGAGTGAGTCTTGCAGTCAAGACACGGAAATGATTCCACTGAAAACAGCGAGTAACTATGATGACCTTCATTCATCGCGCAATCGGAACGCTCTGAAATCTTCGATGCCGCCAGACGATGAAATCGCCCCCACGCCTCTTGCCGACCGGCTCCAAAGGCTTATGCTCGGGCTGTGGTGAATCTCTGAATGAACTGGAATGATCCGCCGAGATTACATTTTGCGAATGATCGAAGAGATGGTCCAAGCACTGGCCCGGATCGGTTCTTTGACCAAGGATAAACGCTACAAGGAGGCCGCAGCGCTGCTAGATGAAGAGCTTCAAAAGCTGATCGGCTCGGGGGCCGAAAAGGTGGCAATGCTTTCGGAGACCGAACTCATGGCCGCGTTGGTTTCTGGTGAGCCAACGCAGGTCGTCCGAGAGAAATGTCTGTTGCTCGTCGCCTTGCTGAAAGAGGCGGGGGCTATTCACGCCGGTCAGAATCGAGCGAACGAAAGCCGCGCCTGCTCCGTGAGGGCATTGAATCTTCTGCTCGAAACTCGACTGCGTGACGCGGACGGAATTGATCTCCCCATATTTGTCCCAAGAATTGAGGATCTTGTCCTCGCCTTGAGAGACGCGCCTCTCCCGCCTCAGTTGCGTGCCGGATTAATGCAGCATTACGAAAGAGTCGGAGATTTTGCCAAGGCTGAAGACCAGCTCTTTGCGATACTCGACAGCGAAACAAACTCTCCCCGTCTGTTGGATTGGGGTATCGCCTTTTATGAACGCCTGATGCGTTTGAGCGGCGACAAATTGGTGGCCGGAAACCTGCCGCGATGCGAAGTGGAATCAGGCTTGTCTGAATTGCATGCGCTACGACAGGCGCTCGCGTGAGCTGCCTGGAAACCCCGCGGCACCCGACGCGAGGCGGCTCAAGTCAACCCTTCGAGTTAGCGGAAAGATATTTGTAAAATTCATGCAGCGAACAATACTTTGGACGGCATCAGTCTCGTCTTTTTGCTTCCGAGGCCGGAAGTCAATGGATAGTGTGAGGCCATGTTCAACTCATTTCGATGGCTCGGGGTTTTGCTGCTGAGTTCAGCCGGATGCTTCTCTGCCTTCGACGCGCAAGGGCAGGATACGGTGCTGCTCGACATCGAACGGCGGGTGGCACATGGATTTGCCACGAACAATGGGGTCCGTATCCACTACGCAACACTCGGGCAGGGACCGCTCGTCGTCATGATCCACGGGTTTCCAGATTGCTGGCTGACCTGGCGGCACGTCATGGATGCGTTGGCGAAAGATTTCACGGTGGTGGCCATCGACCAGCGTGGCTACAACCTGAGCGACAAACCAAAGGGCGTGGAGCATTACGGTATGTCCGCCCTTGTGGATGACGTGGCAGCAGTCGTGCGCGAGCGCGGCCGGGACCGGGCCATCATCGTGGGACACGACTGGGGTGGCGCGGTGGCTTGGAACTTTGCGATGAAGCGGCCCGAGATGACTGAGAAGTTAATCATCCTCAACCTCCCTCATCCGAAAGGCATCGGGCGAGAACTGGCTCGGAACCCGGATCAGCAGAAGGCCAGCGCCTACGCGCGGCGGTTTCAGCAGGAGGGCGCGCACACGAACCTCACGGCGGAGGGACTGGCGTTCTGGGTCACGGATGCGCAGGCGAAAGCCCGCTACATCGAAGCGTTTAAGCGGTCGGATTTCGAGGCGATGCTGAATTACTACAAGCGCAATTATCCCCGCGAGCCTTACCTCGAAGATCCGTCTCCGGTGGTGAAAGTGAAGTGTCCGGTGCTCATGATCCACGGGCTGAAGGACACCGCGCTGCTGGCTCCAGGGTTGAACGGCAACTGGGAGTTCATGGAGAAAGATTTCACCCTGGTAACGATCCCGGGCGCCGGTCATTTCGTTCAGCAGGATTCGCCGGACCTAGTAACGCGGAGCATTCGTTCGTGGCTGGCGAGATGAAGGGACGCTGCGATGCCGAGCCCGATGCTCGGACAACCAAGAGTTCTTTTGGCGCTGACGAAGTCCCAGGCTTTCGCAGCAGTTCTCATTTTGGCTTCCGACCGCCTGGAGGCGGGACCCCGTGCGTTCCACAGGCATGTAGTCCCGGCTTCAGCCGGTGGGGCACCGACACTTCCAGACGCGTTGGATTGTTTGATCCTAAAAACAGCAGTTCAGCCGAAAGAAACGACAGAAGCGAAAGAATTCGAGGGCTTTACGCAAACGCGGCCACCCACCTACCGGGTGAATGGCAACTGCCTCAGAACTTCTTTTCTTTCGGCATTTTTCGTTTCTTTCGGCCATCCAGCTGCCGGATTAAGTTTGACGCGTTGCCGCCTGAAGGCGGGACTACTTGCCTCTGGAGTCCCGGCTTCAGCCGGTGCTTGGTGTGATCTGCGGCCATACTGAGAATTGCTGAGGCTTTCGCCTGGATATTTCACACACGGCCGCGGCTCGCGTTTGGGTCAAACCTCCGGCCTAAGACCTACGCAAGGTTTCAATCGCGGGACGAGCGAAGAACCATCGGCTCAATTGAGCATACCGTCGGCCGAGCCAACGTCCCCAGTCACCGGCGGAGTCGGTTTCGAGGTATAACCGAGTGGCGTAGGTTCGAAAATGACGGCGCAGTTTGCGGCGCGAAACAAGAATGAACGCCAGGTCGTTGGCCAGGCCCAGAGACAGCCACAGACCCACTTTAAACGCGAGACTCGATCGCTCTATCCACGAAAGCGGCTCCCACAGCGGAGCGATGTTCGTCAGGAACAGGAACAGCAAACTCGGTAGCACCATGACGCGAACGATAGATCCCTGGGCAATCTCTTTGGACTTTCGCAGCTTCAAACCTAGCCACATGCCAACCCAACCTAACGTGAGCGCATCCCCCACCATCATCACCATCATCGCCAGAAACGGCAGCTTTCCGATGGCACTCGCGGTCGGCAGGCTGGCCGACTGGAGAAGTTGAATCACATCCGACACCACCAGGGTTAGCCCGAGCAACAGAAAGACCACGACAGGACCGCCGAATTGCCGCCGCAATGCAAGCCACTGGCCGTCGATGATCTCGGCCACGCCCAACGGTGTGGACAGGACCAGTTCCAAATTGCCCGTGGACCGCTGAGCAGCCAGATGTCTCCCAGCCTCGTCCGCTAATCTGAGTTTTAAGAACAGATACCAGAACCCAAAGGTGATCAGGAGGGCTAGTCCGGGACGACCGGCTGTCGGAGGCGCCAACATCCAAACAAAAAACAATGTCAAACCCGATCCCGCGCCCAAGTAAATCCAAACGCCCAGTGCCTTGAACTTGTCCCGCGAGACAAGCCAGAGAAATGGGTTGATCTCCAGGAGCCGCGCGCGGAGCCGCTCTCGGATCAAGGTGCCGCCGTATCTCCATTGTTGGCGTCGCTCCTTCCAACGCATCTTTCCCGTGGCGAGGTTCCTTTCCTGCCAACAACGCGGAATCCACCAGATCGCCAGAAGCAGAAAAAGCCACGCCTCAAAATGCACGAACAAGATCGAGAGCCAGAAATAGTCGGAAGAGCCACCGGTGATGGAGCCCAAGGCCATCGACTGCGCGTAGCTTGGACTGATGATCTGGAGTGTTAAACCAAATGATTGGCCAACACCCGCGGTCAGCAACAGATGCGACAAGGCCGGTACGATAAACCAGAATAGAACCGCCAAGCCCGCGGCATTGCTCTGCGTCCGCTTCTGCTCCCAACTGAAAACCGAAATGCAAAGTCCAAGCGCAAGCGAAAAGAAAAGGGTGTTCAATAATCCAGCGCTTAACCGCAGCAGCTCGACCCAGCGCAGCCCGCCGATGATCAAGCCAAGCGCCAGGATCGGTAGCATGGCGAGCAAGTTGCAAACCGGCCGCAAAGCGCCCGCAGCCAGTTTGCCAAAAACCACGTCGAACCCCTTGAGATCCGTCAGAAACAGCAGCCCCAACGTGCCCTCGCGCTTCTCGACACTTACGGAATCGGACGTCGCCGACACTCCGACGAACAGACAGTATAAAAAGGGAAATAATCCGAAGGAACTCAAAGCCCCTAGACCGCGGGGAGCACTCGATCCGGTGGCGTTGAATGCCGCCACCATCCCGGCACCAAATACGGCAGCGACGATGGCGAATGGAAGGCGGCCCCAGTAGGTCGTCCAGCGCCGAGAGCCCAAGCGCAAATGGTGCTCGACGATAGGCAGAACGTTCATCCAAAGGACATAAATTCATCAGCTCAAGAGCGCAACATAATTATCGGACACATAATAGGCGCTGGGCTTCTCCGGCAAGCCCAGCGCCCCAAATTGGCAATGCTCCCGTTCTAGCTGTCCCCGCTGGCTGCGGACCTGGCCCTCCACCTGCCGCCAGGCGGGGTTGACCAGACACCAAAAAGCGCAGATCTGTCCAGACCCCTCGGAGGTCGCACAGTCGAGCAAAACGGCGGTCGGCCTTCCTTTTGGTAGTTATCACGGCTTGGAGGATCTCAACGATTCCCTAACTCGGAGCGCTTTCGCTTGCTTTGGATCGATCCGTAGCGCCTCGTCCGCCTCGCGGAGAGCCTCCGCGGCGCGCCCCGTCCGCAGCAGTTCCTCGGACAGCGCGGCGTGTGTGATGGGATCGCCAGGCTGGCAGCGAAGTGCGTTGCGGAAAGCATCGATCGCACCCGTCGAGTCATCTGCGCGAGCGAGGGCCAGGCCTGGATTATAATGCGCCTGTGCGAAGTCGGGTTTGAGCGCAAGGGCGCTCCGGAATGCCTCGGCCGCGCCGATCCAGCGGCTCTCGCAATAACGCGCCAAACCCAGTTGCACCAGCCCTTGGAGCGAATTTGTGCGGATGGCGAGATGCCGTTGAAGAATCTCCCCGGCCTCGGCGCAACGGCGTTGCTGAATCCGCAATCGTCCCAATAAAAGCAACGTTTCGGGATGATCAGGAGCACGTGACACTAACTGATTCAAAACGGCTTCCGCCTCGGCAAATCGCCGCGCCATCATCAGCCCGTTGGCGCGATCCGCGAGGTTTTGCTGGTCGGAGAGCAAGCTCTGGACTTCACGCAAGTAGCTATCTGGCCAATCGAAAGGCCGGGGCATCGCGGCCGCCCGCTTCGCCAGAAGCGCTGCGTTCGAGACGTCCCCAGTCCGCTGCTTGACCTGGCTTAAGAGCAAGTGTGCCACGCGCGCCGTGTAAGCATTCGTGAGGGCCGGCTGGAGCAAATCCGCGGCTGAAATCGCATCGTTCGAGGCAAGCCTGATCCGCGCGAGTTCGACACGCGCCGCCGGGTGCATGGGATTCATCGCCAGCAATTTCTCCAACTGCGGCGTCGCCTCCGCGTATCGTCCGCGTTCGACCAGCGCTTTGGCAAGACGCAAGCGCGGAGCATCGTTCGTCGCTGGAACCAGTTCCACGGCGCGCATTAGATTCGTCAGAGCCGCGCCGGGTTCGCCCTGCAATTGGAGGAGCGAAAGAAGATACAGCCAGCGGCCCGAAGCAGGCTCCAGATCGCTCGCTCGCGCATAACAAATTCGAGCCTGTTCCAGAAATTCCGCCGCCTCGAAAGCCTGCGCCAGTTTCCCCCAGACTTCTCCGGACCTCGGCGCGTTTCGCACCGCTTGTTGTCCCGTCGAAATAATCCCGGCGAGCGATGGGTCGAGCGAGGAAACATTCACCTCTGGCGGAGTTATCTCGGGCGGCCGCGCGCAACCGCTCGCCAGCAGAAAGAGCAAAAGGAGTTTTTTCATGGCTTGCTCATTCCTCCAGAACCTTTCTTCAGAACGACCTGTCGATCCGTCTTGCCGATCGGGAAGGATTCCATCTCTCCATCTGGCCAAATAACTTCGGCGCGATCAATGCTTTCAATCTTGCCAAGCCCGAATTGAAGCTGGACGGCGTCGAT
>CAMAWP010000006.1 GCA_945861765.1 Akkermansia muciniphila
CCCCTCGGTGGGCCGTCGACGGCCCACCGAGGGGTCACCAAGGCGTCAATCTCCGCTTCTCATCCTTTACTCAGCGTTCTTTCTTGCTCCAATCCATCCCCAAGATCTACCGTGGAAGTACGGTCCGAAACCAAATTCCTATCAATTAAACTTCGCTGTTTGTGCCGCAGCGAAGCCCATGAACGAATGGCGACGTACAGATCCCTGCTAACCACTTGGTCACCCATTAGGGCACTCGGTCAAGGTAGTCGCATCCCGTCAAATGCGTTGCGAACTCGAATCAGGGTTCTTATCTTCGCCAGCATGCCTTTTCATTCCAGGAGCGCTCGAACTCTGCATGGACTCTTGCTGGCACTCGCCGCTATTCAGGCAACCGCTGCTCCGCTGGTGACATGGCAAACGGATTCCGCTGCGTTCGTGCTCGAAGCCAGTGGGGCGTTCAGCTCCATTGCTCGCCGCACCGATGGACGCAATTACCTCGCGACAAATCAACCCGCGCCTCTTTTGAGCTTGAAGGTGGACGGGACATTCCAAGCGCCGGACAGCGTGATGTGGGATTCGCCTGCGAAACAACTCACTCTGCGTTATGCCAAAGCGGGGGTCACCGCTTCGATCAAAGCCGAAGCGAAGGCGAGCCACGTCACGTTGGAATTGGTCGCTGTCGAACCGGCGGGCCGTGCGAGTCTCGCGCTTTGGGGACCGTATCCCACGACAATTCACCAGACCGTCGGCGAGGTTGTGGGCGTGGCTCGCGATGGCGAGTTCGCACTCGGCTTGCAGGCGCTGAATCCAAAGACGCTCGGCGGTTTCCCTGAAAATGACGAAGGCAGCGCAGACCGTCCCTATGCCGCCCGCCAGACCCCGTGGGGCAGCGTGTTGCAGGCGTATTCCATGGATCGATCCAAACCTCGCTCCATTGCCGTATGGAACAAACGCGCGCCGAACATGCCGGTGCCGGCCATTCCAGGCGAGACGGTCATCGGATCGAAGATCGCGCTCTTCGGTTGTGCGGAGAAAAACGCGCTAGAAACCATCGGCAAGATCGAAGTGGCAGAGGGATTGCCGCATCCGCTGATCGATGGCGTCTGGGCGAAGGTTTCACCGGAGCGCGGCCGCTCGTATCTGATCGCGGATTTCTCCGAGGCCGACATCGACGAGATGCTCGGCTACGTAACGCGTGCGAACCTCATGAGCCTTTATCATGGGAATCCGTTCAAGAGCTGGGGTCATTACGAGCCAAGCCCCAAGTTTTTTCCGAGCGGCGTCGCTGGGTTGAAGACTTGCGCCACGAAGGCCAAGGCTCAGGGCATCCGCCTCGGCGCGCATACGCTGTCGAACTTCATCAACACGCACGATCCCTACATCACGCCGGTGCCGGACCCGCGACTGGCGAGGACCGGGACGAGCGTGCTCACGGAGGAGATCGACGACAGCATGACCACGATTCCCGTGGCATCACCCGAATATTTCACCAACCGCCTCGGCAACGAGCTAAAGACCGTCGTCATCGGCGAAGAGTTAGTGCGCTACCGCTCTGTGTCCACCGAGGCACCGTGGAAGTTGCTCGACTGTGAGCGCGGGGCCTACGGAACCAAAGCGGCCGCTCACGCGAGGAGTTCCGACGCCAGCAAGCTCATGGATCATTCCTACAAGGTCTTCTTCCCGAACCTGGAATTGCAGCGCGAGATTGCGCGGAACCTTGCGCGCCGCTTCAACGAGACAGGCCTGAGTCACATGGATTTCGACGGCCACGAAGGATGCCTCGCTCCCGGTGAAGGCACCTACGGAAACGAATTGTTTGCGAAGGAGTTTTACGACCACCTGGACCACACGGTCATCAACGGCACCAGTCCGCCACTCTCGCACTTCTACTGGCACATCAACAGCTACTGCAACTGGGGCGAGCCGTGGTACGGCGGCTTCCGTGACAGCATGCAGGAATACCGAATTAACAATCAGGCCTTCTGCGAGCGCAATTTCATTCCAAAGATGCTCGGCTGGTATCTGCTCACCCCCACGACGTGTCTCTCGGATATGGAATGGATGCTGGCCCGGGCCGCCGGGTTCAACGCGGGATTCGCGCTCGCCACCAGCCCAAACGCGCTGCGCAAGAATCCGGAGAGTGGGAAGATTCTCGATGCCATTCGCGAATGGGAAACCGCGCGCCGCAGCGGTGCGTTCACGACCGCGCAGAGCGACATATTGCGGAACCCAAAGCGCGAGTTCCATCTGGAGCGCTTGGCAGATCGCGGCTGGGATCTGTTCCCGTTCCAGGACTCCACCGAATTCATGCACGAACCGGCGACCCGTCAGCCCGGGGAACCCACTTCAGCTCGGTGGGACGTGGCGAATCCGGACCAGCGGCAAGAACTCCAGTTCAAGCTTCGGGTGCTTGGCACCAGTGGTTCCATTACCAATCCAGTCTTCGAGATCGATCACGCCGCAAGCCTGACCGTCCCTACCGAGGTCAAAGCCGGCCAGACTTTGCTCGTGGAGCGCGACGCCGTCGCGCGCGTTTACGACGCTAAGGGAAACCAGGTAAAGTCCGTGCTACTCACAGCGAAGCTGCCGGTCGTGCTTTCCGGCAACAATGCTGTGGCGTTCGACTGCGAGTTCCAAGGTGACACGCCGCCGAAAGTGTCAGTGACTTTCAAGACCATGGGCCAGCCTTCACGAGTGCGGTCTAGTCAACCCATTTTCCGATGAAGCGCGCCATGGCCAGGACGGTCCTCTTCGCCTTCACCGCGTTTTGGGCCGGCGCACCAGTCGCCCGGGCGGCCCAGAGCCGGCCGAATATCCTTTTCGTGATCGCCGACCAGTGGCGCGCGCAGGCGTTCGGATTTGCGGGGGACCCGAACGTGAAGACGCCGCACCTCGACCGCTTCGAGCGGCAGTGCGTGAACTTCACCCAGGCCGTCGCGGGGATGCCCGTCTGCTCGCCCACCCGCGCCTCACTCCTCACCGGCCAACGCCCGCAGACTCACGGCGTGTTCATCAACGACGTGCCCTTAAGCCCGAATGCCGTGACGCTCCCCAAGGTGCTCAAGGCGGCCGGCTATGACGCCGGGATGATTGGCAAGTGGCACGTCGATGGGCACGGCAGCCGCTCGGCCTTTATTCCGCGGGAACGCCGGCAAGGCTTCGATTACTGGAAGGCGCTCGAATGCACCCACGCTTACAACCGATCCATCTATTACGGGGACGGGCCTGAGTTGAAAATGTGGGACGGCTACGATGCCATCGCCCAGACGCGCGACGCGCAACAATACCTGCGCGACCGGGCGAGATTGGACAAGCCTTTCCTCCTCTGGCTGGCGTGGGGGCCACCGCACAACCCTTACGAAACCGCGCCGCCGCAGTATCAAGCAATGTATTCGCCGGAGAAAATCCAATTGCACCCCAACGTGCCGGAATCCGCGCGGGCGACGGCGAGGAAGGAACTGGCGGGCTACTACGCGCACTGCGCGGCCTTGGACGATTGCTTTCGCGACCTGCTGCAAACGCTCGATGACACAGGCCTGGCCACGAACACCATCATCGTCTTCACTTCGGACCATGGCGACATGCTGTGGTCGCAGAACCAGCAGCGCAAACAGCGCCCGTGGGAGGAATCCGCTCGCATCCCGATGCTCTTTCGCGCGCCGCCCTCGCTGGCTGTTCCGCCGCGCCGCCTCGCGGCTACCATCAACACCGAGGACGTGATGCCGACGCTGCTTGGCCTGTGCGGTCTGGCGATTCCCCCGTCCGTCGAGGGCCTCGACTTCAGCAGCGCCATGCGCGGCGGCGCGGACCCATCCGGCGGCGCAACGGTGCTGCGATGCCTCTCACCCTTCGGCGAATTCACCCGCGCGCGGGGCGGGCGCGAGTATCGGGCGCTGCGCACCGCTTACCACACCTACGTCCGCACGCTCCAGGGGCCGTGGCTGCTCTACGACAACGTGGCGGACCCGTTCCAGACGAACAACCTCGCCGGTCAGTCCGCCTCCGCAGCGTTGCAAACCAGGCTTGACGCGCTGCTGACGGACAAGCTCAAGGCGCAAAGGGACGACTTTCTCCCTGGCCCGGCATACATTCGCCAGTGGAACTACCTCGTCGATACGAATGAAACCGCCCCCTACCAGCCATAGCTATCCCATCGCCGCCGCGCTTTTATTCGCGTCGCTGATCTCGATGTGCGCCGCGCCGCGCCCGAATGTCGTCATCATCCTCGCGGATGACCTCGGCTATGGCGATCTTGGTTGCTACGGTCATCCCACCATCCGCACGCCGAACCTCGACCGCACGAGCCGCCGCTGCTTTTCGATCTCAACATCGATCCCGGCGAAACGTTCAACCTCTCGACGAACCATCCGGCCGTCGTTGCCGAGCTGATGAAGGAGATCGAAGCCCATCGCGCGACCGTGACGCCAGCTCCCTCGCAGTTGGAGGAAGTTCAACCCGTGGAGAATCCGACGGTCAAACCCTGAAACCCCAGGATGGAGCAGCAATGACAACAATCCTCACACTCCTCTCCGCCATTTTGCTGGCGTCGCCGGTCCCACTCCACGCTGCGGATCCATCACCGCAGCCTCCCAAAACGGAAACCGTTGCTGAAGACCTCGCGCTGAACTTCCACCTCATGCATCCCGGCGGTGACAGTTTGCCGGGCGATCCGAATGCGGCCATCTATCTCGATGGCGTTTATCATCTGCACTACATCCTGGCCCATCCGTGGCAGGGGAAAGGCTCCTTCTCATTCGTCCACGTGACGAGTCCCGACATGTTGCACTGGACCTGGCAGAGCACAAAGTTGCAGCCCTCATTCACCGGGCACGGCATGTTCAGCGGCACTGGTTTTATCACGAAGGAAGGCAAACCCGCCGCCATCTATCACGGACAAGGATCAGGCAAGAACCAAATCGCCCTGGCGACGGATCGCACGCTCACCGCTTGGGAAAAGCCCTTCCCGCTCGACGTGCGAAACGCCGACGGCACCGAGGCGAAAATCAGCGATTGGGATCCCGATTGCTTCCTCATCGGAGATGTTTACTACGCCATCTCCGGCGGCGAAAAGACGCCCCTGCTGAAATCCAAGGATTTGAAAACCTGGACACACGTCGGCGACTTCCTTCGGCACAACCTTCCCGACGTGGCCTATGGTGAGGACATCTCCTGCCCGAACTTTTTCCCCATAGGCAACAAGTGGATGCTCTTGTGCATCAGCCATCCGGTCGGCTGCCGTTACTACATAGGCGATTGGGACGTGAAGGCCGAGCAGTTCGTCCCACAGACGCACGGTCGCATGAACTGGCGCAGGGAAGAGCAGAGCCTCTTTGGCACGAGGCTGTGGCGCGTGGATTTCTTCGCGCCCGAGAGCTTGCTCACCTCCGATGGCCGCCGTGTCATGTGGGCCTGGCTTGCAACCCTGGGCAAGACGGATGGCAAGATGGACAGCAGAACCATCCAGTCCCTGCCGCGTGAATTGAGCCTGCCGGCGAATGGCATGCTGCGCATGAAACCTTTGCGCGAACTCGAAACGCTGCGCTACGACCCCATCACCCTCAGCGACATCACGGTCAACGACCTCACCAAAGAAGTACTCCCGATCGCTGTCCCCGCTGGCAAAAAGATCGTCACCCTGGAGGGCGACGCCATCGAACTCCGTATCACCATCGCCCGTGATCAAGCTGAGCGAAAACTCTTTGGATTTACCTTGTTCTCCGACGGCAAGGGCGGTGGGCTGCCCATCCTATTCCGACCCGAAAACGGCACACTCCGCATCGGTGCCGCCGAGGCACCGTTCTCCGTCGCCGACCTTCCCAAAGGCGAGGAAGTGGAACTGCGCCTCTTTATCGACAAGTATCTCGTCGAAGTGTTCGTCAACAATCGTCAGGCAATGATCGCTTCATTCGAGAAATATCTGGGTAAGCCCGACCTCGCCGCCTTTTCCGTCGGTGCCCCCATCACGCTCAAAAAGGTCGAAATCTGGAAGCTCAAGTCCACAAACCAAGGCTTCCGCGAAGCGCAAAGCAAACGCAACTGGGAACCGAACACGAAGTCACTCTAAACAATGACAGATTTGAAAGAGATCACATGAAGCGAATCACGACTCTTAGCCTCGCACTTGTTGCGGGTTTGTCCCTCATTCTGCCTGTCCACCCTGACGAGCCCAAGAACCACGACAAGGATGTGGTTTATGATGAGGCGAAAGTTCCTCCATATGATCTGCCGCCGCTGCTCGTGTCGTCGGAGGGCAGACCGATCACCACGCCGGAGCAATGGTTCAACGTCCGGCGCCCTCAGATCATGGGGCTCTTTGGCAACCTGGTTTACGGAACCGTGCCGGCGCCCGAGTCACCCATCCGCACGACGTTCGAGGTGGTAAAGACTCACCTCGAATTCATGAACGGACGCGCCACGCGTAAGGACGTGCGCATCCGCTTCGAGAATGCGAAGGGTTCGGCTGAGATGCAGATCCTGGTGTTCACCCCTCACAACGAGAAACATCCGGCACCTGCGTTCATGCTGCACAGCTTTGGTGGCACGAAGGATGACAGCCATGACGCGCATCCAGATCGCCCGGGGTTTCTCCGCAACGGCCTGCCGCTAGGCGAGTTCCTCCAGCGCGGGTTCGGTTTTGTGGTGGCGCCGCAGGGCGACCTGGTTCGCCACAACGAAGTGGAGTTCCTTAAAGGCATTCACCCGCTGTTCTATCGCACCGGCCAAAGTTTCCCCAAAGCGAATGAGTGGGGTTGTATCTCTGCCGTCGCTTGGGGCGCCTCGAGGGCGATGGATTATCTCGAAACCGACCGCGACATCGACGCGAAACGCGTTGCCCTCATGGGCCATTCCAAAATGGGGAAGGCGACGCTGTGGACGGCGGCGCAGGATCAGCGTTTCGCACTGGCCATCTCGGCGCAGTCCGGCTGCGGCGGGGCCGCGCTGTGGAAACGCAATTTTGGCGAGAACATGGAGAAGATGGTGACGCGATTCCCCTACTGGCTCTGCCGCAACGCGTGGAAATTTGTGCGCAACGAGGATGACCTGCCCGTGGACCAACACATGTTGCTTGCCTGCATTGCGCCGCGGCCGATTTATGTCCACAGCGGGGTGGAAGACACCTGGGCGGATGCCCGCGGCGAATACCTTTCCGCCTACCACGCCAGCGAAGTGTATCGGTTGCTCGGAAAGAAAGGGCTCACAACGGAGGCCTCACCTCCGGTCGGTGAAGCAATCGTCCGGTCCGATGTTGGCTACCATAATCGTCCCGGCGGCCATTCCATCGAGATGTTCGATTGGCTCAAGTTCCTGGAGTTTGCGGAGCACCACCTGAAACGGTGAATCGCTGCGATCGCGAAACGAGGAAAGATTAGGGCTCCGGCACCCCGAACGATTCACACACGAACTCATCCCGACCCGCTTCGATAGCCCACGGACGGTGACATGCAGGCGTGGACGCGGCTTTACATGCGCGCCGTTGTGGGCCTCGGCGAGAACGCGGACTATTTCGCCTTGCTGGCAATTCGTAAGAAATGGAACCCCGCTCACGTGGCCCCGGATCCGAGGACGTCCCGAACGGGTTTCAGCACGCTGACGATTATTGGCGGACAAGGAACCCGGCGTTGGCCCAATCGGCAAAATCCTCGCGCGACCCGTCCCCCCCCATCCGTTGCGAAGAGACTGATCAGCTGGGCACCCCCGGGATGCGGGTTGCTCTACGGTCGCGAAGAGGTGCTGGACCGGCTTTGGCCGCTCTGTGTGTCTTCAGGTTGGGACAACAAGGAAAGCAACCGCTCGGCCAGGTTCATGATGATCGGCACCAACAACCGCTCGACCATCGACGGGATGATCGCAGGCGTGCGCTTTCTCAAGGAACTGGGTGAGGATGCCGTTTACGCACGGATGCACCATCTTGCCAGGCTCGTGATGAAGGAGGCGCAGCGGCGCAACTATCTGGAACTCGTCACAGCCGACGACTCGCGGTTTTTCCAGGCGATGGTTTCCATCCGCTTCAAGCCGGACAAGCTCGACGCGCTTTGGCCCGCGCTGAAAGCGCCCAAGATCAACGTCATCGGCGGCCAGCGGCTCAGGCTGTCGCTGCACATTCACACCCGCCGTTCGGACATTGAAAAGTTCTTCGAGGTCTGTGACCGCGTGCTCGCCGGTTGACCTTGATCGGGCTTCCTCCACAAGGGGTTCGCTGTGCTTGGTGACCTTCCGCGGCCAAGGCTGTGACTTCCAACCGACTCATGTGCATGGAGACGAGGTGAAGGGTTGCTTTCTTGAAGTCGGGAATTCTGCTTGACGTAAATTTGCTCCTACCCTCAGTTTCGACTCCATGAATCCCATTCCCCGGCGGCGTTTCCTCGCATCGTCCGGCAAAGCCACTGCCGCCCTTGCCACGAGTTCGGCCCAGCTCACAATTTCCCGCCTCGCACGCGCCCAGAGCCCGAGCGACCGCATCGTCCTCGCGCTCATCGGCGCGGGCGGGCGCGCCGCCGACCACTCCGCCGGCATGTCGCGACTGCCGGGCGTGGAGTTCAAGTATGTGTGTGACGTGTGGAAGGACCGCGGCGCGGGCATCCTGCGGGATCTGGAGAAATTGCAGAAACGCGCGCCTCTGAGGATCTCCGACATGCGCGTGGCATTCGACGACAAGGACGTCAACGCCGTGGTCATCGCCACTCCGGAACATTGGCACGCCCTTGCCACCGTCTGGGCCTGCCAGGCAGGCAAGGATGTGTACGTGGAAAAAAACCCATCCATGACCGTATGGGAAGGGCGCAAAATGCTCGAAGCGGCGCGGAAGTATGAGCGTATCGTGCAGGTGGGCTTCCAGAATCGCAGCGGTCCGTACGCGGCGTCCGCGCGGGACTACATCGCCAGCGGGAAATTGGGGCGTATCGTGCACGTAAAGGTCTACAATCTGCTCGGTGGCTCATCGTGGGAACCGAAGCCCGACAGCGAACCGCCGGCTGGCCTCGATTGGGACGCGTGGCTCGGGCCGGCACCCCAAGTGCCCTACAACGCCGGACGCCACTTGAACTGGCATCCGTGGTGGGATTACAAGGGGGGAACGCTCGCCGACGACGCCAGCCATCAACTGGACCTGACCCGCATGGCGCTTGGCGATCCGCCGCATCCGAAGTCCGTGCTCTGCATAGGAGGCAACTACGCGTTCCGGTCGAAACGGGAAGTGCCCGAGCTTCAATGCATCACCTACGATTACGGCGACTTCGCCATGACCTGCGAAAGCGGTAACGCGACGAACTATCTGCGCAAGTTCCCGGGAGAAGTCCGCTTTGGTGACAAATGGCCGCACTGGCCCACATCGGCCACGCGCGTGGAGATTTACGGCACGGAGGCCATGATGTACCTCGGCCGGCACGGATGTGGCTGGCAGGTGATGGTCGAGGGTGGGAAGGTCATCGACCAGGACAAGGGTTACTTCCCGGACAAATGGCACCAGCCAAACTTCATCGACTGCCTGCGCACGCGCAAGCGGCCGAACGCTGACATTGAGCAGGCCCATCATAGCGCGTGCCTCGTTCATCTGGCGAACACCTCCTACCGTGTTGGACAAAAGCAACTGATATTCGACGGCGCCAGTGAACGGTTCACGAACAGCGAGGATGCGAACGCTTTGCTGAGACCAGCGTATCGGAAACATTACCGGATCCCGGAACAAGTCTGAATTGCCAGCCTGTATAAGCACTCCATCACATTCACTTCGATGATTCGTTTGGTAACTTTACTCGGATTGGTAGCCACCTTTGCTCCATTGCCTCTTTCCGGCCTGACGTTGGAGCTTCGACGCCGGGATCCCGCGACCGGAGCAGTCTCCATCAAGAATGAGGAGGTCGATCCGAAGCGCGTCGGCGTTATTGCCGTGGATGTCTGGAACTATCATTGGTGCAAGACGGCGACAATGCGCGTGGATGCCATCGTGCCGCGGCTGAACAAGGCGCTTGAGGCCGCCCGGGCGCTCGGCATGACGGTTATGTTATGCCCAAGCGACGTGGTGAACAACTACGTGGGTTATCCGCAGCGCGAAGTGATCTTTCTCCTGCCGAAGATTCCGGTGCCTTCGTTAGTGGATGTGACCTGTCCGCCGGCACCCGATGCGGGCGGCTGCGCCTGCGGACGAGAGCGCTGCGCCGGGGAAAACTTCGGGTGGGACGGCATGCACCCCGGCCTGATCATGGGCGAACCCGACTTGATGCCCGATACCCAAGGGGAGGTTTATGCCCTCTGCCAGCAGCGAGGGCTGACGCACCTGATCTATGTCGGATTCCACACCCAAGCCTGCCTCCTCGGCAAGGCGATGGGGCTGCGCGGAATGAAATCCGCCGGTCTGCACTGCGTGTTGGCCCGCGATATGACGGATGCTCACCCCGGGTACGATCCGTCGCGCGACTTCACACCGGATCTCAATACCGAACAGGTCGTGGAACATTTCGAGAGGTACATCGCCCCCACGATCAGTTTCCAACAAGAGTTGACCAAGCTCGGCAAATGGGACGCCCGCTGGGTGGTCGATCCCGTGCGGATTGCGCCGTGGGGAACACCCATGCGCCCGCACTTGTTTGAACAACCCATCACCGTGACACTCGCGGCTCCGTTGCAGCCGGGAGCGGAGATTCGCTACACGTTAGACGGATCTGCTCCTTCAGCGACCTCGACGCTCTATACCAAGCCGATCGCATTTGCCGACACCACTCAACTGCGCGCTGCAGCATTTCGCGGTGGACGAGCGGTCTGCCTGGAGTCCGAGGGTTCCTACGTGCGGATGGGCGCGCTGCCGCCGGCCCCGGATATCGCGATCGGGGAGTTGACGCCAGTCCGCAGCGTTGGCTTCGGTCATAGTTATGGCGAAAAGGTCCGATATTCAGGCCTTACAAAACCGCCGCAAAAAGATAAGTCGAACTTGGGTTTTGACTTGAGAGTCAATCGAACGACCTACCCAACCGGCATGGGCGTCCATGCGCCCTGTGCGCTGATTTATCAGATCAAGCCGGAATACGAGCGCTTCGTCGCGCTGGCGGGCGCGGATGAATACCTCGTCAGCATCAGCCACGGCTCGAACCTCACGAAGTATCCCAGCATCGTCTTCAAGGTTTTTATCGACGGCAAGGAGGCGGCGGCGAGCCCAGTGATGCGCGTCCTCTCCTCTGCGTGGCGATTCGATGTTCCGATCCCCGGAGGTGCCAGGTTCATCAGCCTCGTCGCCATGGATGCGGGTGACGGTTCGCGGGAAGATTTCGCGGATTGGGCGAATGCGGGCTTCGTCGTCCGAAAATGAAAGCCGAACCGCCAGGCTGGCGAACTGCAGCGCTCCCCCATTATGTTTGAGGCTCGGAGGCTTTTACTTCCCGCCGTAATCAATACCCTGCGGCTCAGGACGATCTTCCGTGATGAGTTTCCAACTGGCCCCCATCTCGCGCATGGCCCGGAAGTCGCGCGACTTGTAAACGAACCGTAGTTGAGGTGTATCCTGAAGATCGCCGCCCTTGACCCGCGAGTCCATCGCCGCATCGAGGATGCCGGTGGTCATCAAGGTCCGCTCCACCGGATACGGCGCCTGGTGTTCACGAAAATGGGTTTGAATGGCGTGGGACAGGGCCTTGAAGAGATTGCGATTTTGCCACGGGCCGACGTAGAAGCTCGTGGCCCGCGGAGTGGTCTCACCTGCCAGCCGGCAGGAAAAATACCAGCGAATGCCCGTGGTTCCGGCGGCCAGCATCGTGCCGCGAGTGCCATCACGATAAGTGACCAGGATCCCGTGTGAAACGAAAGGGCGATTATTGCCCACCTGAGCCATAGGCCGCATCAGCTCCCAGGCGGAGGGCAAGCCTGGGATCGGCTTCGCGGCCAGGGCTGCCGCCGCCAAATCGGGCGACCAGCGCCCTTCTCGCGCCGCTTGCCAGAGCGCCGCGCCTTCTAGAAACTGGACCCGCGTGACGCCCGTTTCCCCCCCGCGCCGGCCCTCGACCATTGACTGAAGCACTTCGAGTCCATGGATGTCATACGACTCGACGCCGCCTCCATGAATCGACACCGCTTCTTCGATGCGGGCTCGCCGGGGCAGTTCCAGGGGCGGAGTCCGTTCGGCGAGCGGGACCGAGCTGCCCGCCATCAAGGGGATCTTCATCTGCCGGGCTGTGTCGTACATCTCCCTGGCCCAATCCCAGCGATACGACAGGTGTTTGTCGTTGAAAACCGGGACGACCCGTCCGCTTTGGCGGAAAACGGCCACGATCTCATCGAAGAACCGTTTGCGCGGATACTCGATCTGCGCCTTGGCATTGACCGGATAGTTTCCATGTTCGCCAATGGAAAGCACCGCATCGACGGCCAACCGATCGCTGCCCCGGCAGAGCGCTTCGGCAATGGTCTTGTATAGGACAACACCATGCTTGGCCGAGATGGCACGCGAGAGCTCATTGGCCGGAACCTGATCCACATACAGGCTGACGACATCCATTCCAGGCGAGGTCAACGTGCCGTTGAATAGGTAGGGTTCGAGAAAGTTTTCAAGGATGACGTGCGCGTGGCTCCGGTAGGAATACTCCGTGACGACGGCCGCGACGCGGATCCGTTTTCCATTGGCGGCGGACGGGGTGAGGTTTGTCGAACCTGGGAATGCCGAGGCAAGAGTAGCACTTGCGAGAGCTTGGCTGGTCGTTCCCAGGAAAGCGCGGCGTGAGACTCCACGGGATTGCGGATTGATCATAGTGGCACCAAGATGACAGCCCGCTTCATCCCATTTTCCAGGGTGCTCGGTAGGGACGACTCAGCAGCTTGTTCGCTTCCGGATCGTTGACAATCTTCTCCCGTCGGGGATCCCACTTCAGGTCACGGCCCAGCTGCATCGCGATATTGCCCAGGTGCGCGATCGTGATGGAGCGGTGAGCCACTTCGCACGGCGCGATGGGTTCCCGCCGCGAATAAACGCAATCGATGAAATTGCGAAAGTGATTAGCGCTTTCGTAAAGGTGAATTTCCCTGGACCCGATGACGGAGTCCCACACGGAAGCAGGGTTCGCTCATACCGTTTTCTTTCGTCGTTGTTCCGAGAATGCAGGCTGATCGGAGAAGCATACCCGGATTTCGTCGGCGTTCTACTCTTTTTCTCCCAAGTTTTTGCAACCGCACCGATGAACGACGGCAACATAATGGGTGAACCCAATGGTTCGTTCGGTTTTCTCCGGCTTGAAGGTGCCGCGCGCGTTCTCCGTCATCGCTTCAGCAGTTCGTCCAGGGGGATTTTTAGAAACACCAGATGAGCCCGGCTGCCTTCATAGACGATGCCGACATGATCGGCGTCGATGCGAGTGAGACTCGGGTAACCCGCGCCCCGGCCTTCGTCGAGGAGCAGATGCTTTGACTCGGGCCAGGTCCGGCCGTCATCGAAGCTGACCTGGATGGTGTGTTGCGTGCGGCTTGTCTGTGAGTGGGGATTGGCGAACAGCAAGACGTGTCTCCGTTCGCGCGGCGGACCGTAATCCACCCGCAAGAGGCTCCCGTTGCAATTGGGCTCGATCAATGCTTTGCGGTTGGTTTCGTGCGGCTCCCACGTGCGGCCCAGATCCCGCGTGACGAACACCGCGCGGAACCGGTCGTGGTCGTTGCGCATGTTCAACATGATCGAGCCGTCGCCGAGATGCGCCGCCTGACACTCGTTGCCGCCGCTGAAGGCGGGCGCGCCGATAGTCCAATTCGCGCCATGATCGTGGCTGGTCATCAAGGTGGCGAAGGGGACGCCCTGCTCGTCGCGTCCCTGCACGGGCATGACCAGGGCGCCGTCCGGCAGTTGGATGCCCTGCTGCGGCGACGGAGCCAGCAGCCACCACTCGGTTCGCTTTAACTGGCGCGTGAGGTTCTCCGGCTGGCTCCAGGTGCGGCCGTCGTCCCTCGAGCGCACCATCATAAACTGCGCGCTCTTGCCGATCTCGAACCCCGGCTCGGAACCATCCGCGTTCCACTGATGTTTGCCTGGCTTGCCATTCATCCAGACGGCAAAGCAGAAAATCTCTCCTGTCTGCCAGTCCGCAATAATGCCCGGATCGCTGCAACCGTTTTGTTCCTGGGGCAGCCCGCCAAACTCACCCATGTCCATGATCACGCGGACCGGCTCCCAAGTCCGACCGGTATCGGCGCTGCGGCTGAGCCCGATGTCGATGTCCTCCTGCAAATCCCGGCCCTTCCGGCGCCGCATGTCATAGACGCAGAGCAGCGTCCCCTTCGCGGTCGTGGCCAGAGCCGGAATGCGATACGTATGAACACCGTCGTCCTCATGCTTGCGGAGCGCGATGCCGATGCGCTGCCGACCTCCGGGAGCCGAGAGGCTCGGAATCAACCGGCCAGCAGTCGTTTCAATGGAACTGCAGGCGGCCGCGACGCGATGCGACAGATCGGCTGAAGTTTTCAGTTTGGCTGATAACCAAAACACGTTTTTCCCTTCCTTCAAGTTGAGCGCGGCGCGAAAGGTCAACCTCACTTTCGGCGGGACCGGCTCGCCCACCGCTTGGGTCGCCGCGAACTCTTCCTTGTCTTGCGTATAAAAGAGGGACAAAGACTCAATGTCAGCGGGATCATCAGTCCCTTCGAGTGTGAAAGACATCTCGTTCACGCGAACCTCCTGACTCGCGTCCGCTTGGATGGTCACACGCAACAGAGGATTATGTTCGTTGCGGATCAGGACCGGATGAGCAGGACGCCGCGAAGAACCGATCAGGTGCTTGGCCCCAGCCGCATCAGGCGCAGCCACCAGTCCTGTCCCGAGGACAAAAGCCAGACTGAGCCAGGCGATCCAGCGGAACACTTGCAAACGAAGTCTGTTCATAGTGGGTGGTGCTGACACGATGCAATCTTGCCGACCGAGTTACAAGCCCAGTTTCCGCCGCCCTTCATCCGTCAATCGGTTCGAGTTCCAGGACGGCTCCCAGGTTTGTTCGACGACCACGTGGCGGACGCCCGGAACCTTTAACAACACGTCGCGGACAGGCGACGCGTTGCCTCCACTCCCGAAGGTAATTCCCAGGGAAGGTAATTCCCAGGGACAGACAATTAATTGGAGAAAGAACTCCGGCTGGATCGGACGACGGAGTATCTTGCGAGTTCTCAAAACCAATTCCATGGGGTTAATGGGCTTGGAAATGCAATCCTCAGCCCCCATCTCGAGGCCCCGAACGCACTCTCCCATGTCGTTCTTTTCGCTGAGCAAAATGATTGGGATGGTCGACACCAGCACGTCTCGACGAAGCCTTCGGTAGAGTTCGAAACTCGCCAGGCCTGGAAAATCCACCGCCAGGACAATCAATTCGGCAGCCTCTACAAGCACGATGCCGGCTACATCGTCAGGAGTATGCACCAGGACAACCTCATAGCTGGCCCCACACAAACTGCGTCGGGCCACCTCACGTTCCTCGGCATCTGAGTCCACTACCAAGATTTTTGACATGAACAACCCCAAACCTTGGGCCCGTCATGTCACAAATCCGTGACGCCATGGTAACGTGTTGGAAAATCAAAGCGGTGTAAGCGTTTCATTTAAATCACTACAAGACACTTAGGTCCAAGAAGGAACAGACATCGAAATCGGACTCGTTTCCTCCAGCTTTTCTTCCTCCGAGTCAGTTTTCGGCGTTCCTAACAAACAATTCACAAAGTCGTCACCTCCTAAGCCTCAAGTTGTCACACCTTTCGACCAGGATTCGAAAAGCTGTGCGGAAACCCTCCGGATCAAGCGCCCATACCGGTCGTAGGGTGCGGCTTTGGCAATGTTCCCGCCGGTTGTGTGCCTTCGCTCGATGTTTGAACGGCGTGTTCAGCCAGGCTCAAGAAACAGAATCCAGTATCGCCCCACATGGCCATGAAAGTTGCTGAACTGCCCTCTCTCGACAAACCGCGGGACCGCGTTGAAGCCCCGATGACTCTGGCACCCGCGCGATGCAACCAAGTCCAGCATTGGTGCCTGATGCCGGAACTTGTGATCTTCGAACTCGTCGGCACCCTGGTCTACGACCAAGGGGCCATCGCCCGGTTTCTGACCGCCGCCTGTCTCCGGGCGGGCATCGCCGCTTCCCTCGACGATGTCGAGTCGCGCTGGAACTTCGGTCACAACATCAGGAGCATCCTGACAATCATCGCCCTGCCACGCATCGCGAGCCTCGACAGCGATCGGCCAATTTCGTCAATCGTGCAAGGCATCGAAGAAGACTTCAAGGCTCGAATCCAACATCACCTGCGAACGAGTTCCGAAGCGCGGGAAATTCCAGGGGCGACGAGAGCCTTGCAAACACTCCATGAAGCTGGGGTCAGGGTCGTCCTTGGCAGCAGACTTGACTTGGAAACGTGCCATTGTTTGATGGAACGTTTCGGATGGCACCAAAACCATTTGGTCGGTGACGTCCTTTCGTTGGCGGATGAGAACGACATCCTGGAGGATTCCTTCCTACCCGCGTTTCCTGCAAGGACTGGATGGCCCCTCGGGATGAGAGAAACGCAGATCGCCAAGGTCTGCGCGACACCCCTGGGTGTGACTTCGGGCCGTGCCGCGAGTTGCAAGTGGGTCATCGCCACTCTCTTCAATGCCCAGGACGAAACCGAATTCCAACCTCACCATCCAACCCACACCATCAGTCGCCTTGAGGACTTGGCGGGCGTTTTGTTCGAAAGGTCCCAGAACTGTTTTCACGAGTGTAAAGCGTAATGGGCGCGGCGGCGCCTTGCACGTTCCTCCAGTTCTTGGTCTTGTCGGCGAAGATCTGCCCGATGGGCTCCATCGTGAGAATTCCGAGGAGAATTCCGAGGGACAAGAATTCCGAGGGACAGACAATTAATTGGAGAAAGAACTTGAACGGGGCGGGAGGGTCTGGTTAAAGGAGGGTGTGAGGCAAGGGAGGTTGAAGTTTCCGACGGATCGACCGGTCGGGCATTATCACTGCATTTCTCGAATCGTGGATCGACGGTTCATTTTCGAGGAGGCAGAGAAGGAGCATTTCACGCGGTTGATGCGCGAATATGAAGCGTTCTGCCAAGTGCGGGTGCTGACCTTCTGCGTGATGTCCAACCACTACCACATTTTGTTGGAAGTGCCCAAACGGCCCGATGTGCTGCCTACCGCCGAACAATTACTGGAGCTGCTGAAGGGATTGGAGTTTGAAGAGGATTACAGCCGGACCAAAGCGCAAATCGAACTGTTCCGGATGGCCAAAGATGGGGACGGGGAGAAAGCCCTTCTGGAGGGGTTCTTTCGGCAGATGTGGGATGTGAGTTGGTTCAACCGTCTGCTCAAGCAGCGGTTCAGCGCGTGGTACAACCATCGCACGGGCCGCAAGGGGACCCTGTGGGAAGAGCGATTCAAGAGCGTGTTGGTTGATGGATGTGGGGAGGCCCTGCTGACCATGGCGGCGTATATCGACTTGAACCCGGTGCGAGCAGGATTGACGGAGGACCCGAAAGATTATCGGTGGTGCGGCTACGGCGAAGCGGTGGCTGGCATTCGGATCGCCAAGGAAGGATTCAAGTCTTTGATGAATGCCCGGGACGAAGTCGACGAATCGATGACGGCGGCGATGGCAACTTATCGAGTCTGGCTGTTTGGCCAGGGGGAGCAGAACGAAGGATTGAACGCGCAAGGCCAACCCATGCGGCGCGGGATCGATCCCGAGAGAGTCAAAGAGGTCATCGATGCCAAGGGCAAGCTACGCATCCACGACTACGCGCGGTGTCGAGTGCGTTACTTTGTGGATGGCGCGGTTTTCGGAACGCGCGAGTTCGTGGATGAGATTTTTCAAACCTTCCGCGGACGCTTCGGTCTGAATCGAGAAACCGGGGCTCGATCCGTGCGGGGTCTGGACGGGCCGGCATTGTTCGTCTTGAGGGATCTTCGGAAGTCTGCTTTTGGATAAATTTCGCGCACCACTTGTTGACCAATTCTCGGCGTCAACGCTCTCCAAGAACTAGCCGGTGATTTGATTCTGTCAATTTTCCGCAATATCTCCCAAGCGATTCAAAGTAGGACCATTGTGGATCGAAGGTCCAGCTTGGCTTGAGCGAGGAAACGCTTGTGGCTGTGCAGAACTAAGTATCGCAGCACCACTATCCTGATTCCCGTTTGTCGAAGACTGATTGCTTCGGTCATTTCTCGGAAGGCTCTTAATTCTTATTGCCAAGGATGTCGTCATCCCTCAGCTCAAGAGGATTTCCTCAATACTTTGTCTGTCCCTTTTTGGCCTATGTCAAACCGCGAATCGGCTCACCGCGCGTCATGGCTTCGACCACGCGCTGCGGGATGCCCGGCATCAGGCGCACTTCGCCGATGTCCAGGAGCGTGTGCATGATGGTGGCTAGGAGATCCTTCATGGTCACCGCGTCTGACGCTGGCTCGCCGCCGTCGCGCGACGACTGCCCGATGACACGGCCCATCTTCAGCCCGCCCCCATAGATCAGGAGCGGCGCGAGGTTGCCCCAATGATCGCGGCCACCATTCTTATTGATGGCGGGCGTGCGCCCCATCTCACCGCAGCACACGAGCAGAATCTTTTCGCTCAACCCACGCGCCTCGACATCCTCGATGAACGCTGACACCGCGTGGTCAAACGGAGTGCCTACGTATTCCATGCCCACCTTCATCGGGGCGTTGTTTTCATCGGCGTGCATGTCCCAGATGAAGCTCGTGGTGACGGTGACAAAGCCGGCGCCGCGTTCACAGAGGCGGCGGGCCAGGAGCAGTTGTCGTCCGAGAGTGAGCGCATTGGTCGCGTAGTGGTCGATGTTCTTCCACTGTTTGCTGATGCGATCGCGCGGGAGCAACGGCGCAGTGTCGTAGCGTTCGACGAGGCGCGGATCTTCGCGGGATAGATCGAAGGCGTCGGACACGCCGCGGTGCAGCGCGCTGAAGGCTTGTTGCTGGAATACGCTGAAGCCTTCGACCGCGCCGCTGGCGTCCGCCCAGCGTCTCCAGTTGTCCAGCGCACCGAGCAGGGCGCGGCGGTTTTCGAAACGGCCCTCCGGCAGGTTCATGCGCATGTCCTCCTGCAGATTCGCGCCCGCTCCCGGCACGAACGGCGCGAATGCGCGGCTCAATTCACCGGTGCCCTCGAAGTTGCCAAACTCCGTCACCGCCGCCTGCGCCTTCTGGTCCACCGAGCGCGGGAAGAGCGCGACGTTCGTCGGCATCGCCGTGTTCACGCGCGATGCGCCCGCGATGCTGGAGTAAAGCGATCCCATGTTTGCGCGCAGCGTGTCAGCTCCGAGAACGGGTTTGATATCGTGGTTCCCGTCGCCCGTGACGAACGAGCGGACGATGCTGAATTTGTGGGCAAGCTTCGCGAGTTGCGTGAACGTGCTCCCGAAAGTGACGCCGGGGATGGTGGTTTTGATTTCGCCCGTGACGCTGCGAATGGAGGAGGATGCATCCATCTTCGGATCGAAGGTCTCGAATTGCGACGGCCCTCCGTGCATGAAGAGGAAGATGACCGACCGATCTTTGAGCGGAGGCTTCTTCGCGCTCGCCGCGGCTGCGCGGGTCGCAAACAAGTCGCCCAACGTGAGTCCGCCGAGGGCAAGCCCACCCGCCCGCAGGAACTGACGACGGTGCCATCGTCCCGCCTGACGGAAGTGATCTTGAAAAATCAGCATCGCGCGTGGTCAGGCAAGGATATCGCGGATGACCGTTCCGCCCGTGTCGGTCAATTGCTTGAAACGCCCGGCATGATAAAACGTGAGCTTCGATTGGTCGAGGCCCAGGACGTGGAGCAAAGTGGCGTGAACATCTTTCAGACTTTGCCGCTGTTCGACCGCCTTGTTCCCTATCTCGTCCGTTGCGCCAATGAGCGTTCCTCCGGTGGTGCCGCCCCCGGCGAACCACATGGTCATGGCCCCGGGATTGTGGTCCCGGCCGGGCTTTTTCTTCTTGTGATTGCCTTCGTTTGTGTCGGGAGTGCGGCCAAACTCACCGCCCCAGACCACCAGGGTTTCGTCCAACAACCCGCGCTGTTTGAGGTCCTGAATCAGTCCGGCGATGGGAACATCCACCTTCTCCGCAGCGTTGCGATGGCCTTTTAGAATGTCATCGTGGGAATCCCATCCACCCGACCATAACTGCACGAAACGCACTCCCCGCTCCACGAGGCGGCGGGCCAGGAGGCAGCGCGTTCCAAATGCCTTGGTCTTTTCCTGATCGACTCCGTAAAGTTTCCTGATCGATTCCGGTTCGCCCTCGATGGAGAGCGTGCCAGGCACCTCGGTTTGCATCCGGAAAGCGAGTTCGTAACTCGCCATGCGGGCCTCCAGATCCGGATGGGTGGGAGTCCGCTGGCTGTGTTCGCGGTTGAACATCTGCAACAGATCGAGGCTGTCCCGCTGGCGCTGACGACCGACCTCCGGCGGCGGTTGCAGGTCGAGGATGGGAATCGCGCCGCTGCGGAGCTGGGTTCCCTGGTAGTATGTGGGAAGATAGGCGTTGCCCCACGTCGCCGTGCCGCCAAAAGGTTGTCCGTCCCGAAGCACCACAAAGGCGGGGAGATTTTGGTTCACCGTTCCCAGCCCATAAGTCACCCAGGAGCCGATCGAGGGGCTGCCTTGAAAAGCATTACCTGTCAGGAACTGGAACAGGGCGGCCGGATGATTGTCGCTCTCGGCATAGACCGAACGAACGAAGGCGAGGTCATCTACACAGGTCGCCACATTCCTGAACAGATCGCTGACCTCCCTCCCGCACTGGCCATAGCGCTGAAATTCGAACGGCGACGGCGTGAAAAAACGGTCGCCGCTATTCTGATTCGACTTCAGTGGGTCGTCTCGTTTGAAAAGTTTCCCACTCACTTCCTGCAATTTGGGCTTCGGATCAAACGTGTCCATGTGACTGGCCCCGCCCTCCATCATGAGAAAGATGCAGGCCTTGGCGCGCGCCGGAAAATGCGGCTGTTTGGCCAGCATCGGATTGAGGGTGAGTTTAGTCCCCAGCACTTCAGCGGCGGTGGCTCGATCCTGATTCAGCAGCCAACTCAAGGCCACGGAGCCGACGCCGGAGCCGAGTTGGTACATGAACCCCCGCCGGTCCATGAGGCTGGATTCCACTAGGGGACCGAGGTTCGAAGTACGGGGCATTTTCATGATCGTGAACTCAAATTGTTGCCGCGCCAAATCCCCGCGACCCATCTCGCCGTGCTTCGGTTTGGTATGGCGATGTTGGCGGCATCGGTGGCGAGTGGAAGGGCATCATTGGCATTATTCCAAATACAGAAATTCATTGGCGTTCAACGCCACCAGGCAAAAGTCCGCCAGCGCTTTTGAGGGTTCGCTGTCGGCCGTTTCCGCGCCGGACTGTTTCTCGAGGAAGCGGGAACCCGCATCCAGTTCAGACGGGGTCGGCTTCCTTCCAAAGGCAAAGCTGAATACCCACTCCACCTGACGGCGCGGAACCGGCCCGGCTTCGCGTTGCACGCGCCGGGCAAAATGCCGGCTGGTTTCGTAAGCGAAATTGCTGTTAAAAAGAGTGAAGACCTGTGGAGTCGTTACAGAAGCGCCCCGGCGGGGGCACGAAGTGGACATGTCGGCCGCGTCAAAGGATTCCATCATGGGGACGATCAGGTTGCGGCGTTGAAACTGGTAAAGGCTGCGGCGTCGGCGCTGATCTTCTTCGGAAGGGTCCCATTTGAACATGTCGAAATCGCGGCCCATTTCCGGGGGCAACTCCTCAAAAAAGCCGGGGCCGCCAGAGATGGGCAGCAACCGGCCGCTGACGGCCAGCATGGTATCCCGAAGGACTTCGCCCTCCAACCGGCGGAAGTGAGCACGCCACAGCAGCCGGTTGTCGGGGTCAATTTTGGCACACGCTTCGTGCTGAGGATGACGGGAGGAAAGCTGGTAAGTGCGCGACAAGAGCAGCAGCCGGTGGAGGGGCTTGAGCCGCCAGCCGTTTTCGATCAAGCGCGTCGCCAGGTAATCGAGCAGCTCGGGGTGGCTGGCGCCGGAGCCGTTTACACCAAAATCATTGGCCGTGGCGACAATCCCGGTGCCAAAGTGATACTGCCAGAGCCGATTGACCAGCACGCGGGCCGTCAGCGGGTTCTTCGGGCTGGCTATCCATTGAGCAAGAACCTTGCGCCGCCCAGCGGCCGCGGATTTCAGTTTGGGCTGCTCTTCGAAACATTCCGCCGACCATGGCGGGACGGCGGAGAGGAACGCCGGCGTTACTTTTTGCAATGGAGAAGTCAGGCTCCCGCCTTTGAGCACACGAGTCTCTGGGACCGGTTCCTCGTCCGAGGGATTGGCTACCGCGCAGGCCACGGCTTTGAAGCGTGCAGGGCCTTTGAACTCCCCAACCGCCATCTTCAGCTTGTTGAATTGATCTATTTCGTCCTTGGTGTAGGAGGGATCCTTGCCAAAGGCTTCATCGAATTGCTTGTCGTCCACGTCCGTGGCTGCCTTCTTAAGAATGGACGCGACCTTCGGCCTGAAGGAGATCCGAAACTTGGACAAGGCGCGCTGTCGCCGGATCATCTCCTCCTCGGCTTTGGCGTACTGGGAGTGAAACTCGCCGCGTTTCTCCACCTCGAGAAATTTGGCGGCGGGCTCAGCGCGCTTCAATGGGGCTAGAAACGCTTGCAGGCTGTAATAATCGACGATGGAAACCGGGTCGTACTTGTGATCGTGACACCGGGCACAGCCCACCGTGAGCCCCAGGAAGACGGACCCCACCGCGTCAGTGATTTCGTTGAGGTAGTCCTGCCGTTTGTTTTCCGGCACCATATTGTCGGCCTCCCATGGACCAAGCCTATAAAAGCCGGTGGCAACAATTCCCTCGCTCCCAGCGTCCATTTCGTCGCCGGCCAGTTGCTCGCGAATGAAGCGGTCGAATGGACGGTCTTCATTGAACGTGCGGACGACATAATCGCGGTAGCGCCAGAGCGTCGGACGTTCTTCATCGATGGCAAATCCGTCGGTCTCGGCAAAACGGACGACGTCGAGCCAATGCCGCGCCCATCGCTCACCGTACTGAGGCGAATCGAGCAAACGGTCCACGACTTTTTCGTAAGCTTGCGGAGAATTGTCGGTCAGGAAACTCTCCATTTCTTCAGGAGTGGGAGGCAGACCGGTCACATCGAAAGTAACACGTCGGAGGAAGGCGTGGCGGGAGGCCAGAGGCGCGGGCTCTACGCCTTGCGCATCTTGTTTGGCAAGGATGAATGCATCAATAGGTGTTAAGACCAGGCCGGCTTGTTTTGCCTCAGGCACGGCAGGACTGGCAATTGGCTTGAACGCCCAATCGCTCGTGCCTGGGCCGCGCCCGGTTTTGGAGGTCTCCGCCGGGTTCTGCGCCCACAGTTCGAAGGGGCCAGCCAGCAAGGCAAGGGAGATCGCCACCCATGCCACCCGGGTCGGTCGAGAATCGACACAGACGCCGAGAGGTCTTCGCCATGAGCTCAATTTAGATAGAGTTGTGCTAAGAGTCATCGCGGTTTCTTGCGCGCCTCACGAAATCTCGCACTCGGTGGGACGCAACAAGATCTTGTAGTTTTCATGGGCTAGTAGCATCAGCAAATAGCAGATTCCCGGGCTCGATTCAATCTATCTTTCGTTGCGCCGTCCAGCCGCCCGACTAGTGCCTGGAAGTCGCATCACCGGGCAAGGGCGAGACGCACTGGCTATCCAAGCGATGAACCCACAGTGCGGCCTGACACAAAACCCGGAACTCACCCTTCGACCGGCGCGTGGTTCGACCAGGAGTCATTCTTCCAACCGGTCGTCATGTTTCCCCTGGAATTCACCTTTAAGTCTAAGAAAAGCCGTGGCCATGTTGTGACGTCCATGTGGGACGGCCAAGCGATCTTACTGCTCCCCCCAGGGTCGGCTGGCCGGAGGAGGCGGAGGCTGTTGCCAACGCCAGATCGGCTGGTAACTGAATTGCAGGTGGGGGGTTTCTTTTCGGGCCCCTCCTTCGGTTCGGGACTGCAGCAGCGCATCGAGCAACCCGCTCGTCATGAGGGTGCGTTCAACATTCCGGCCAGGCTGGCCGGTGAGCATCATCTTTTCGACGCCGTTCAGCAGCAGCGTGAAGTGCGCGGCGGGGCGCGCTTCCTGTGTCCAGAATTGGGTCGATTCGATGCGCCGATCGTTCCGATAACGCCAGGCGCCCGTCCATTCGGAGACCGCGCCATTGAGTTCGAGCACCGTCGCACGCAGTCCATCCAGATACTCCACCTGCCAGAGGATCGGCTCATTGACGGCCTCGCGCAAGGGCCGGCCCTCACTCGGGCGACGTGACAGGCGATTCATTGCGGCTTCGAATAATGTGGGGTCGAAACGCTTTTCTCGCTGTGCCGCCCAGACCGCGTCGCCCGTGAGGCATCGCACTGCTCGAACACCCGTCTCTCCGCCTCGCCGCTGCTCCGCGACGGCCTGCAAGCACTCCAGCGCGTGGAATCCGTAGTGGTCAGTCGAACCAAATGTCAGCACAACGATCTCATCCACTCGCGCCTCGCGCTCGATATCCGCCGCGGGATGGCGCCAGGAACCTGGCACGGAGGATCCGCCCATCAGCGGAATATTGAGTTCCCGCGCTGTGTCGTAAATGTGCTTGGCGTCCGCCCAGTTGTCGGCCAGGTGTTTGTCCACGAACACGGGAACCACTCGCCCGCTGGCTCGAAAGACCTTGATCATTTCGTCCCAAAAGCGGCGCTTGGGATACTGCGTGTTGCCAGTCGGTGAACGCGGGTAGTCTCCGTGCTCCGCAACGAGCAACACTCCGTCCACAGCCAAGCGGCCGGTGCCCAATGTGAGCGTGTCCGCGATTGTGGGATAGATGGGAAACCGGTGGGAGGCGGCCAGGAGGCGGCTGATGTCGTTGGGCGGTCGCTGATCGGTGTAGAGCGAAACGAGCTTGAGGAGGGAATCCTTGCCGGTGCCATCCAACATGTCGGTCAGCAGGAGGCGGCTGATGATCACATCGGCGTGGGAATTATGACGGTAAACCGTCGTGAGCGCCGCGACGCGCTTGATCGCCGGTTCATCAGCACTGACGGACAACGCGGCGAACAGCAGCCACGGCAGCAAGCCCAAGCCACGGATGGAAAGCAGTTGATGGCTCATTGGAAACGTATTGGCTACCTGGTAGGGCCGGTGGTGCGCTCGGCCAGCCACAGGTAGTCGTTCGGTGAACTTCCACCGGCTGCCGTCGGGTGCGATGTCCGCCGGAGCGTCGCCACATCTCTCCACTTGTGGATTTCGGCATGGCCATCGGCAAAAGAGAGAGCCCCGGATCCACCATGGTAGCTCGCCGGACAATCGTTCATCGATCCGTTCTTCGGCAGCACCGTCGTGCCGATGGGCATCAGATGCACCAGGAAACCATCGTTCAGAGTGGGGCATTCGTCTGTAAACACCCAGCGTTGGGAGGGCGCGTCAAAGGCATCGATCTTCCGATATTCCATCCAAGTCGGCTTTCGCTCGGCGATCTGCGACCACGATGTGCCATCCCAGAATCCGCCCACAAACGCATTCATGGCAATGCTCCGAACCCGAGGATCTTTCCCGGGTGGGTTGACCGTGCGATCGCCGGGACATTTAAAAATACTGGCCTCGCCGCTGAAGTATGGCCCCATGAGCGCCTTGGTAAAAAGGAGCTTATTGGTGTTGTCGGGATTGTTGCTATTGTAACTCATAAAGCCCGTGCACCAACTCCGGGTCAAGTCGCGTTCGGTCACGGTGTTGAACGGCAACTTTCCCTGGTTGTCGTCCGCATAGAGACGCCACGCGAGCATGACCTGGCGCAGATTATTCATGCATTGAAGGCTCTGCGCTTTGACTTTGGCCTTGCTCAACGCGGGGAGCAACATGCCGGCGAGAATCGCGATGATTGCTATGACAACGAGGAGTTCGATCAACGTAAACCCCGACCGCTCGCGGTCCTGATCGGTTATGGGTGTCATGAGGTAAACTATGCGCAGAACGGTTGAGACTGTGAAAGCTCGAATTCCTGACGGGGGTCAGCATTCATTTAGGCGTCCGCGCGAGAAATTTCACTAGCCTGAATACACTCACAAAGAATACCTTTAAAAGGAATTCTCCATGTCCGTGGCGATGATCTCAATGAAACTTTGGCGGGTGAAGCATGCGGTGCCGCTTCTCGCCGTTCTCTTCCTGCTGGGGCGGGCGGACGCCGCAGTCGATGCCGCGGCGCTCGAACAATCGTTCCAGCAACACGTGAAGCCGTTCCTGAACCAGAACTGTGTGCGGTGCCATAACCCGGACAAGATGAAGTCTGGCGTCCGGGTCGATCACCTGAACGCGAATCTGGAGGACCCGCAGCTTCGTTTGTGGGAGGCGATGGAGAAGCAGATCAGCGATAAGATCATGCCGCCAGAGGAGGAATCGCAACCGACGGACGGCGAGCGCGAACGCATGGCGGCCTGGATCCAGCAAGCCTTGGAGCTCGCCCGCTCGCGACCGACGCCAAAGAACGGCAGCGTCCGACGCCTCACCGTCGCACAATATCGCAACACTCTGCGGGAATTGCTGCTCCTCGAAGATGACCTGACGGACTTGCTTCCGCCGGACGCCACATCCCGTGACGGGTTCTCAAACAACCAGGAGACGCTGCAGTTGTCCCCCTTGCTGTTGGAGGAGTATTATGAACTCGCCGAGGCGGCGTTGAGTGGGTGCATCGTCGATCCAAAGTCGAAGCCGGTGATCCAGAACTTCCGCGTCGATCTGGGAACTGCCATCAATCCTCAGCCAAGCCCGGACAAACTCATACTCGGGGCCGACAGCCTTTTGCTGAACAACGCAGACTTTGCGGTGAGCCAACCGACGCCCGTCAAACCCTTCGATTTTGAGCCTTTCTTCATGCGGACGAAGTTTCGTTTCATCGAAGGTTATCAGGGCAACGACACGGTTCGCGGCTGGAAGGAGTATGACAGCATCTATCATGCGGTCTTTGCCTGCATGCGAGGCAATGGCGGCTACCCCAAGGGCCAGGCATACAGCACGGTGCCTCAGGGGCTGTTGCTGCGGCCGGCCATTCCAAGCGCCGAGCTGTTCGGAGTGGAAAGCACCTACGGGCCCAAGGCGAACTTCAAGATTTCACTGCGTGAACTGCCCGACCATGGCCGCTTCCGCGTCACGATCACGGCTGCGAAATATGATGACGGTCTGTTGTTGGATCCGCTCGATTCCGCTCAGTCAACCCAAGGGTCGGGAGCCGTGATTTGCCGCGATCCTGACACTCCTCAAAGCGTGACGATTCCGGAAGCTGGCATCTACCAGGTGGACGTTTACGGCACGAACCGCCGCGAGGGCGACAAGACGGCGGACTCGTCCCGGCTCGCGGAGGGTTTGGTGGGAGCCTGGCTTTTGAATGGGAATGCATCCGGGGCGCCGGAGCGACCGGAACTGGAAGGTCGCTTGATGGGTGGGGCGCGGTTTGTGGACTCTCCGTTTGGGCAGGCTCTGACACTGGCCGGCGATGGCGATTCCGTGGTCGTTTCCCGGCACGAGGCGATGGATGTCGGCAACGGTGATTTCACTGTGACCGCCTGGATTCATCCGCGTCAGCCCGCACCGGGAGGCATTGCGAGTCGTGGAAAACAGAATTGGTCTCACGGCTGGTTCTTGGATCTTCCCGACGACAAGGGAGTCTTGCGGTTCGCCACAGTGGGACCGGATCATCAATCCAATGGCACTGTTTCCTCGTCGCCCGGCACCATTGTCACGAACACCTGGCAGCACGTCACAGCGGTAGTCCGGCGCCGAGAGGGCGGCACTCGCCTCTACGTCAACGGCTACGCGGCAGCCAGGGGCACGATTGGTCCGGCGAATCTGGACAATCCTCAAGTGGATCTCCATCTGGGTCGCCTTCAAGAGGGCAGGTCCTTTCGAGGCGACCTGGATGAAGTGCGAATTTATCGCCGTGCGCTCGAAGAAGCGGAGATTCAGGCATTGATCGCACCGGGACGTCGTTTTGTGAAGCCTCCACCACCCGAAGAACCGAAGGAATTGATGCTGTCCTTGGGCAGTCGGCAATTCTCGGGGAAGTTAACCCAACCCGCATTCCTGGCGGTGCGGCTCCCGGCAGGGCCTTTGGCCCTCCACGCGCAATACGCAGGCGTGGCGCGCCCGGATCGGATTGTCTTCACTCCGCTCCCCGCGGACCATGAAGTCGGGCATCGCTTTGTCGCGTTTGAGAAACGATCACCCCGCCTCGGCGTGCATCTGGGACTCCGCCGGGACTGTGGCAGCACGCTGGCTCAAGTCGGGACAGCGGAAACCGTTTCGAGCGTCGCTCCGGCCCGCTTTGTGTTTGAGGGAGCCATTCGCAATTTTCCCAGTCCGGATGTCGAAAAGGACAACGTCAATTACCTCGCGGGTGTCCGGGAAATCGGCGTGCGCAGCGAATACACGGATGGTCGCGATATGCCGCGCCTTCTGATCCGATCCGTGGAGTTTGAAGGTCCATTCCACGAGACGTGGCCACCGGCATCGCATCGGAACATTTTTATCGATTTTGACAGCAAGGATCAATTGGAAGCCTATGCGCGGCAAATCATTCGTAAGTTCGCGACCCGCGCGTACCGCCGCCCTGTCACGGGGACCGAGGAATCCGCCCTAATGGCTGTGTTCGAGCAATCCTACAGAGCCTTGGCCAATTTTGAGGAAGGTGTGAGGGACGCCTTGCAGGTTGTGCTCACGTCGCCGCAGTTCCTCTTCCTGATTGAGAACAGCGGCACGCCCGAACCCGAACCGCTCGACGACTATGAACTGGTTTCCAAGCTCTCGTACTTCCTCTGGAACGGGCCACCGGACGGCGCCTTGTTGCGATTGGCCGCCACCGGCGCGCTCAAAACTCAATTGGATGCCGAAGTAGCACGGATGATCGACGATCCACGCTTCTCCAGGTTCATCGGTGAATTCACGTCCCAATGGCTTGCTCTGGACAAATTCGATGTTCTCGAACCAGACCGCGCCCGGTTTCCCAAACTCACCCGCGACACGCGTGCGCAGTTGCGGCAGGAACCCACGCAGTTCCTGCGCTACCTGTTTCGTAACAATTTGTCGGTGCGCCATCTCATCGAGTCCGATTTTGTGATCGCGAATGAAGTCGTCGCTGCGTACTACGATCTCCCCAACGCGCCAGAGAGCGGGTTTGAGTTCGTGCCCGTCGCGCACCATCGGCGCGAATTGGGCGGTGTGCTCACGCAGGCCGCCATCATGGCTGGACTCTCGGACGGGCGGGAATCCAACCCGGTCAAACGCGGAGCGTGGCTCGCCCGCCGCATTGTCGGAGAACCCCCCGACGATCCTCCGCCCAATGTTCCCGCCCTCAAGGAGGAGACCAAAGCACTCTCCCTTCGTGAGCGAATCGAAAGACACCGCAATCAACCTGGCTGCGCCAAATGCCACTCCAAGATCGATCCGTGGGGCATCCCCTTCGAGGAATTCGACGCTGGCGGGCGGCTCAAGAAGCAAACCGTCGACGCCCGGTCCACCCTGCCCGACATGAGGGAGATCGATGGCGTCAACGACTTGAAGCGTTACCTCGCGCAGGATCGCATCGATCAGGTGGCTTTCAGTTTCCTCAGACATCTCGTGACCTACGCGACCGGTCGCACTCTTTCTTACGGCGAAATTCAGCACCTGAAACAACATGCCGCAAAGCAGAAAGCCACTGGCTACCGCATGCAGAACATGATCCGGTTTGTCATCCATAGCCCGATGTTTCTCGAAAAATAGAATTCGCCATGGTCGAAGGTTTCGGCCATCCTCCGTGTCAGTAAAGCAGAGTGATAGTCACGGTCGAAAACTTATGAGCACAACCCTTCGACTTGATCGCCGCGCATTTCTCAAAGGCTTGGGCGGTTTTACCCTCGCGCTCCCCGTACTCGACGTCATGGGCGAGGCGGTGACCGACCGGATTCCGCGCCGCTTTTGCGCGCTCTACACGGCCAATGGCATGTCCCTGCCGAAAGCGGAGCATGGCCTCGAAGAGTGGAGTTGGTTTCCAGCCGTCGCAAGCAAAGGCGATTTCGTTTTCGGCAAATCTACCCAACCGCTCGCTCCCTTCCGCAAACAGCTCAGCTTCATGGGCGGCTTGTATCATCCGAGCGGTCCGAAGAGCGACCCACACGTTTGTTCTGACATGTGGCTAACCGGTGCTCCGCTGCACCATCCGAAACCAGGGGCCTATAATTCGGCAGGGCTCGATCAGGTCGTGGCGTTGCACACCAAGCAATACTGCCGGCAGCCTTCGTTGGTGTTGTCGATCGATGCGGGAACGGGCTTCCTCTCCCGCACCGGCACCATTTCCTTCAACCTGGAGGGGAGGCCGATTCCGGCGGAAAACAACCCGCGGCGCGTGTTTGACCGGTTGTTCCGCGCCGACCGTGGCTCGCTCATTTCCGAGCGCAATAAACTGCAGCGACGCATCAAGTTGGTGGACGCAGTGGCCGCGGGCGCAAAATCGCTCCAGCAGCAACTCGGCAAGTCCGACCGGGAACGAATGGATCAGTACCTGACCTCGCTGAATGAAGTTGAATCACGGTTGATTGCGTCCGAGCGCTGGATCGATGTTCCGTTGAAAAAGCAGGACTACTCGCATCTGAAACTCGAAGTGACCAACGAAGGCGAACCCGCTGAGTACTACCGCACCATGTTCGATCTGATCGCGCTGGCGTTCGATGCCGACATCACCCGTTCGGTGACATTCATGCTCAACAGAGAAGATGGCATGGGCATCAGCGACACGTTTCCACTCAAGCTGGGTCTGAAACAGACGCACCACAGTCTCTCGCACGCGGAAAATAAAAACGGGCAATTGGAGTTTGCCAAATACGATCTGTTCCTCAGCCAGCAATTGGCGCACTTTTTCGAGCGTCTGAACGGCTATCAGGACCGCAATGGCAGCGTGCTTGAAAACACCATCGTGCTGTTTGGCAGCGGCGCGAGCACGACCCATAATCCTCGCAACTTGCCGACACTAGTTGCGGGTGGAGCCAGCATGGGCCTCAAACACGGAACCAGCTGGCGAAACGGCGAGACGCGGATGTCGGACATGTACCTCTCCATCCTGCGGTCCATGGGCATCGAGCAAGAATCGTTTGCCGACAGCGCCGCCACCCTCAGCAACTCGATCTTTAGCCGCGTGTAGCGGCAAACGGGGGCGCGGTAACTAGGAAGTAAGCGATCGCCACAAGCGAGTGAGTATCGCTGCCCCCTCTCCCCTTCGCGCCGCCAAGAGGCCCGCTCGGGCGGAAGGAAATTTGGCGAGCCCAGCACCTGGCCCGTCCGCGTCAATTCTGCTTTAGCCGTGACAATTCAGAGGTTCAACCACGGATTGCACGGATGACACGGATGGGATGGGGCGGAGGGTGGAATGTCTCGTTCCTGGTTGAGTCACCAAATAGTGACTGGCCAGCCAGAAGGGAAACTTTCTCGAAACCCTTCCTATCCGTGTCATCCGTGCAATCCGTGGTTGGTTTGATTGCATGGACACGGTTAAGCCGTAACGATGCAGCCAAGTTTCAACGCAAAGGCGCAAAGACGCAGAGACCCAAAGCAAGAGAGGATATTATTGTCCCTGTGCGGGTACGGTCCAACATTCACTGAATATTGACTCAATCTTCGTTGGTAAAAACATTGGAAACCCTTTGCGCCTCTGCGCCTTTGCGCCTTTGCGTTAATCTCCAACTGCATCGATACGGTTTAGCGTCAAGATGCTGGGCTAGGTCGAAATCAGTTCTTTGATGGGGTCGATGCCAGAATCCAGGAGGAAGTGCGGGCGTCCTTGGGTGTCGATCACGCTGGCTTCGGCAAGATTTATTCCGAGATTGTGGTAAAGCGTGGCAAAGATTTCCTGGAATTTCACCGGACGCTCGATGACTTCAGAGCCAAGCCGGTCGGTCGCACCGATGACCTGGCCGGTTTTCATCCCCCCACCGGCCAGAAGAGCGAACGTGACCTTCGGCCAATGATCACGGCTGTTCATCGAATTTATTTTGGGCGTGCGGCCAAACTCGCCCCAAACCACCACGGACACATCCTTGTCCAAACCGCGCTCATGCAAATCGGTGATGAGTGAGGACAACCCCATGTCCAGATAAGGGAATTCGGCGCGGGACTCGTCAAAGTTCATTCCATCGCCACCGTGCCAATCCCAGCGGCTGTAGTTCAGCGAGACGACGCGCGCACCGGCTTCGACGAGCCTGCGGGCGATCAGGAAATTGCGCGCCATGCGAGGACCGCCGTCGCGGCGGTATTTCGGGTCATTCGGGCCGTAACGCTCGACGATGCGAGGGTCTTCCAAAGACAGATCGATCGCTTTGGCCACGCCGCCTCCTGCCAGCAAATCGACCGCCTGCTGGTGAAACGTATCCATCCCCTCCATGGCGCCGGTGCGGTCCGCCTCGCGATGGAAACGATCGATGGCCGAGCGAAGTTGCTCCCGATCCCGCAACCGTTCCAAACTGATGCTCTCGAGCGTCATGTTTGCCGCTTTGGCGTTGGGATCCTTGCTCACGGCGGGCATAGGAGCGTGGGCATGCCCGATGAAACCGCCCGTGCCAGCCTCGCCCCACGTGCGGTTGCCAGTCGGATACATCAGCGAGACATGCGCGGGGACCCCAGCCTTCGAGCCCTGGAGTTTGGAAACCCAAGCACCGAAGGCCGGCCAACCGCCGGGCGGCGGAGGCACGCCTCGCCGCGATCGCCCGGTCATGCATTGGAAACAATCATGGTCACCATCGGAATCCACGATCGAGCGGACGATGGCGAACTTGTCCGCCAATTTTGCCAAACGTGGAAATAATTCACACACCTCCATGCCGGGCACGTTGGTCCGGATCGGCCTGAACTCACCTCGCACCTCACCCGGCGCGTTCGGTTTGAGGTCGAACATGTCCAAATGCGATGGCCCGCCCGGGAGGTAAATGTTGATGACGGCTTTGTGGGAGGAACCAACGCCGGCGCGCGCCTCAAGGCCAAGCAACTGAGCCAGCGACAATCCTCCAGCCGCCATCCCGCCGATTTTGAGAAAGGACCGGCGCGAGACTCCGTCGCAATGAGTTTTCGATGCGTCGAGATTTCCAAGGATGTCGAGCATGGGATGTCTGATTTCTAGAGTTTATTTGCCGCGTAATTCCATACCGGCTCTCAAACTACTTATAATCGTGAATTGGCAAAGAAGCCAACCATTTTCTCGGCAAAGAATTTCCCCTTTCCCCTCCCCACTGGAGATCACTTCGAGCAACCTTCAAACGCCGAGCGGCAACCTGTTGAAGGAAAGTGGGAAAATCAACTATGGCTTGCATCTGAAAACCCGATCACCCGCCAATCCTACGCGAGGATCCGTTGGAGCACGTTGCCACGGATGTCGGTGAGTCTTCGAATGCGGCCGGCATAATGATAGGTCAGGTTTTCATCGTCGAGGCCCAGGAGATTGAGGAGGGTCGCGTGCACGTCCCTTATGTGGATCGGGTCACCCACCGATCGAAGGCTGAACTCGTCTGTCTCGCCGGCCGTTGCGCCGCCTTTCACGTTGCCGCCAGCCATCCACATGCAGAGAGCGTGACCGTTGTGATCCCGTCCGACTTTGTCGCCTACGGTCCCGTTGACAAACGACGTGCGTCCCATCTCGGAGGCCCAGACGACGAGCGTTTCGTCGAGCAACCCGCGCCGCTTGAGGTCCGCTAGCAGTCCGGCCACAGGCAAATCCACCTCGCGACTGTGTTTGATCATGCCGTCCTTTACGTTGCCGTGATCGTCCCAACTGTCCTTGCCGATTTGCACCCCATGCAAAAGGAGGGTGTGGCGCACGCCTCGCTCGACGAGTCGGCGGGCCAGCAGGCATTGGCGTCCAAAGCCGGCCGTCTTCGGATTGTCCAGTCCATAGAGGGCCTTGGTCTCTTCCGTTTCACCGGAGAGATCGACGAGTTCGGGCGCGGCGGTCTGCATGCGGAAGGCAAGTTCGTAGGCGCTGATGCGGGCCTCCAGTTCACTGTCCTTGCCATCCTCGCCCAGATGCCGGCGGTTGAGCCAGGCGAGCGCGTCGAATTCCTGTCGCTGTTGCGGGGCGCTCACACCTTGCGGCCGGGCGAGATCCACGATCGAGGTGCCGGCGGGACGCAGGAAGGTGCCTTGGTAGGCCGCGGGCAGGTAGCCGTTGCTCCAGACCGCCGCACCGTTGGTGGGCGCCCCGCGCGGGTCCTGAATGACGACGTAGCCCGGTAGATTTTGGTTCGCGCTGCCGAGCCCGTATTGCACCCATGAGCCGACCGACGGGCTGCCCGGAAACTGGCTGCCCGTCGCGACGTGGAGCGTGGCGGGACCGTGATTCTGATTGTCCACCTGGATCCCGTGAATAAACGCGAGGTCATCCACATGCCGGGCGAGGTTCGGAAACAACTCGGAGATGTATCGGCCTGACTGGCCGTTCTGCTGAAACGTGAACGGGCTCCCCACGCATTGATGGGCAAACGTCAGGCGCCCTTGCAGTTCGCCGGAGGCGATCTTGGGAATGTGCGGAATCCGTTTGCCGTGGAACTCGTTCAGCTTTGGTTTGTATTCAAACGAATCCACCTGGCTGACGCCGCCGCACATGAAGAGCATGATGCAATTCTTGGCCTTTCTCGGAAACGGAGGCACCTTGACGGCCAAGGGATCGACGCTCGCAGAAGCGCCTCTCGCCTCGCACGACAAGAGGCCCGTCAGCGCGAGCCCGCCGAACCCGTTGAACATCCGTCCGAGAAATACCCGGCGGCTTGGAGTGTACCCCTCATTCAACTCAGGACGAGTCATGGCGTCAGTGTTTGGTTGTTCATGGGCGTTTCGGTTGTTTTCCTCCGTGGTCTTCGAACCTCAGCGCTAAATTCCGGTCAGGGATATTCAGCACAGAGTTTTGAAGAACACAGAGGGGGATCATATGGAGCTTTTAAGAATGTTGATTATCTGTCTACAGCGACGGCACGTATTGAAAAGCATCATTCGACATACACAAATTCGTTGGCATTGAGCAGCACGCGGCAAACCGGCGCCAGGGCATCGCTGCCTGGCGCGCTCGAGGTCATCAGCGCCTGCATCCGTTCGGATTCGTCGGGCGCGGGTTCGCGGCCGACCGCGATCTTAAAAGCCAGTTGGATCTGGGCTGCCGGTGATTCACCGGCCCCCGCGCGGACGCGGGCGGCAAAGTGGGTGGCTTCTTCGTTGGCGAAGCGCCCGTTATACATGGCCAAGGCCTGCAAGGGCGTCACCGAAGCCTGCCTCCGATCGCGCGTGGCATCGCACACCACGGAGTCGAAGGTTTGGAGGAACGGCATGGTCATCGAGCGTTGCTGATAGATATAAATGCTGCGCTTGCGTCCTTCCAGATCATCCTGCGTGGCCCATTTGCTGTCATCGAATTTCACCTCCTCGGCCAGCCCTTCGGGCAATGGAGGGAAAATCGGGAGCCCAAACTGTTCCGGGTTCAATCGTCCGCTGACCGCGAGCACAGCGTCACGCACCGCCTCGGCCTCCAGGCGCCGCGAACGGAAACGCCAGAGGAGCGTGTTTTCCGGATCCACCGCTTCCGCCTGCGAATCGGGATGCCGGGACGATTGGCGATAGGTTGCGGAGTTCACGATCAGCCGGCGCATGGCTTTGACGCTCCATTTGAAATCGGTGAACCGGCGGGCCAGCCAATCGATCAATTCAGGATGCGAGGCTCCGCCACTGAGTTTGCCGAAATCGCTAGGAGTAGCCACGAGACCTCGCCCAAAGTGCCAATCCCAAAGCCGATTGACCATCACCCGTGCCGTCATTGGATTCTCGGGGCTCGCGATCCATTGGGCGAGCGCCAGGCGGCGGCTCCGGGTCGGCCAGCGTTTGAAGGGATCGAGGCGGATCGGCGCCGGGTCCTGATGGCCCGTGATGACGCTTGGAAAGCCGGGTTCGACGACCTCGCCGGGATTGTCCCACTCACCGCGATTGAGCACCCGCGTCTCCGGCACGCCGGGTTCGAAGGGCGGACCGTACGAGTGACGCAACGACATGGCGATGGGTTGCAGACGCTTGAGATCCTGTTCGAGGAGGCGGACGCGCGCTTTGGCTTTGCTCCGCTGCGCAAGTTGCTCCGGCGTGAGCGAAATCTTCGGATCCGATTTCTTGCCGACGTCCTCGATTTTGTCCAACGCGGCCACGAGTGAGCGCGGCTCAGCCAGCTCTGCGTTGCGCTGTTCGGTGAGTTTCGCTGCCCACTCCTTCTCCCCCTTGCGATAGAAAGCCGCCGGAAGCGGGCCGCCGATCTGGAAAATATCCCCCGGCAGCGGGCGCTGGAGCTGGACCGTCGAAAAGAAGGCCTTCATGCGATAGAAGTCCTTGGTCGGAATGCGGTCGTATTTGTGGTTGTGACATTGCGCGCAACCGACGGTGAGACCGAGGAAGACGGAACTGACAGTGGCGGTCATTTCGCTGAGCATTTCATGGCGTGAGGCATCGCCGCGCGGTTCGGTGAACGGGGCTAGGCGCAGAAAGGTCAGCGCGACGGTCGGCTCCGGCTTCGACTCAGGAAGGTCGCCCGCGCCCATGATTTCTTCCATTTCATCACCCGCGATCTGTTCGATCACGAATTTATCGTAGGGCTTGTCCTGGTTGAAAGCGTCGATGACATAATCCCGATAGCGCCAGGCGTTCGGCAGATCGGGATCCCCTTCGTAGCCGGCGGTGTCGGCGTAGCGGGCGAGGTCGAGCCAGAAACGCGCCCAGCGTTCGCCGTATCGCGAGTCGTCCAGGAGCTTGTCCACGAGCTTTGAATACGCTTGGGGATCGGGGTCGCTCACGAACGCGTCCACCTCGGCGGGCGATGGTGGCAACCCTATCAAGTCGAAGTAAACCCTGCGGACGAGGGTGCGGGGGGATGCTGTTGGCGCGAGCGTGAGCCCTTTTTCCTCCAGGGCAGCTAGAATGAAGTGATCGATCCCATTGCTGACCCGGTCTGGGTGTCGGACCAAGGGAGGCTTGATGTCGGTAACCGTAGTGAAAGGCCAGATGGCAGCGGAATTCGTTGGCGACGATTCCGCGAGAAGAACATTAGCCAGCAGGCAGCTCACGACAAACAGGCTGGCAACCGCGCCGGCCGCGCGGAGACCAAGCTTGAATGGCTGTTGCGTGGAGTTCATCGGTGATGAGTTTAAGGGCGGATTGAAAAGTGCCAAGCATGTTTCACGCCCCTCAGCCCGAGATGGCAGTTCGCTTGTCGATTCGCAGCGTCGAGAACTCGAAATCAATCCTTTCATGTGACGATGTCATTCAAGACCTTTCCTGCAACATCGGTGAGCCGGAAGTCGCGGCCCTGGGTGCGGAACGTCAGCTGTTCGTGGTGGATGCCGAGCAGGTGCAGGATGGTGGCGTGCAGGTCATGCACATGGACGGGATTCTCAGCGGCGTGATAACCGAATTCGTCCGTGGCTCCGTAGGTGATCCCCGGTTTCACGCCGCCACCCCCCAGACTGCGCTGCGTGACAGATCGCCAGGAGTGATCGCCCGGACCCCATTCTTCTCCGCCGTCGCGCCTTCGCGCAGATCGAGGCGCAGTTCAGCCTTGCGCTGTTTCGCGTCCGGCCCGTGACAAGCGAAACATTTGTCCGAGAGAATCGGAAGAACGTCCCGGTTGAACCGCATCGGGCCGGACACTTCCGGCTTGGCGATGCCCGCCTTCGCCATCAGGGCCAGAGCGCTGATGACAACCCATCCTGCTTGAATGGCTGTCCGGGTTTGCACAAGGAAAACGAACCGCCTTCAACCCTCAGCCAAGCACGGCTTTCACCACTTGGCCATGGACATCGGTCAGGCGAAAATCGCGTCCGCCGAAACGATAGGTGAGTTTCTCGTGATCGAGTCCGAGCAGGTGTTGCACGGTTGCCCACAGATCGTAAACCGTGCAGACATCCTGCACCGCATAGTAGCCGAGTTCATCGGTGGCGCCGTGGGCCGTGCCGCCCTTGATGCCGCCGCCGGCCAGCCACACGCTGAATCCGAACGGATTGTGATCGCGTCCATCCGTTGATTGGGCGAACGGCGTGCGACCGAATTCGCCCGCCCAGACGATGAGGGTTTCGTCAAACAGACCCCGCGTCTTCAGATCTTTGATCAGCCCTGCAATCGGCTGATCCACTTGGAAGGCCATCTCGGAATGGCCCGCTTTCAGCACGCCGTGTTGATCCCATGGGTTGCCAATTTGACCGGGATCGGCGGGGCGCGGCAAACAGGTAAGTTCGATGAAACGCACGCCGCGTTCAACGAATCGGCGGGCGAGCAGGCATTGCCGCGCGTATTCCGCCTTCTCTCGCACCGGCGAATTCAGGCCGTAAAGCTCCTTCGTGGCCTCGCTCTCGCCGCGCAGATCGACCAGGTCCGGAACCGCCGACTGCATGCGGTAGGCGATCTCGTAGTTCTGGATGGCGGATTCGACCTGTTCGTCCCCGTGCAGGCGGGCGAGATGACGCTGATCCAGTCGTCCAATGAACCCCAGCCGTTTGCGTTGCAGTCCGTCGGCTTCCCGCGGCGTGATATTGGCGAGCGGCTCCTTTTGGGTCGGATCGATGAACGACGCTTGATGGACGGCCGGAAGAAAGCCGTTGCCGTAAATATTCACGCCGCCCAACGGAGCGCCGCCGCTGGCCAGCACCACGAAGCCCGGCAGGTTCTGGTTCTCGCTGCCCAAGCCGTAGCTCGTCCAGGCACCCGCGCTGGGATATCCGGCGAGCGAAAAGCCGGTGTGGATGAAGTAATTTCCCTGGGCGTGTTCGTTCGCCACGCTGGTCATCGAGCGGATGACGGCCAAGTCGTCCGCGCACGCGCCGATGTGGGGGAACAACTCGCTGACGGGCAGACCAGACTGTCCGTGGTTCCGAAACTGCCACGGACTCGCCATGATGTTGCCGTTTTGGTTGAACATGGTGGGCCGCACGGGCACGGGCATCGGTTTGCCGTGATCGCGGTTCAAGCGCGGCTTGGGATCAAATGTGTCCACATGCGACACACCGCCGGACATGAAACAGAAGATGACGCTCTTCACCTTCGGGCGGAAATGCGCCGGGCGCGGTGCGAACGGACTCAACTTCCCCGGATCAGCCGCCGCCAAGGCTTCGCCTCCCGCAGTGAGGCCAGACAAAGCCACCAGGCCAAAGCCGGTCGAGCACTTCGCGAGCATATCGCGGCGCGAAATCATTCCCCCGTGACGCCCCTGCAATCGTGCACGATCAATCGACATAGATGAATTCCTTCAGGCAAAACAGTGATTGCGCGAAGTCCTGCCAGACGCGTTCGCTCTTCCCGACCTCGCCCGGCGGGATCGAGTGCTCAGCGGCCAGTTCCCCAAGAAACTCTCGAGCCGAAGCCAGATCCTCCGCCGTGGCCGCGCGCCCCAGCGCCTTGCCGAACATGCCGCCGATGCGTTCGTCCCGGGAGCGGCCCTCGGCGACCAGCGCCTTTGCCCACTTGGCGGACTGGTCGATCACGAACGGATCGTTGAGCAGTGTGAGGGATTGCGCCGGTACGTTGGTGGTGTCGCGTTTGCCGCGCGTGCTCGCGGGCTTGGGCGCGTCAAATGCTTCGAGAAACGGATTGGCGGCATTGCGGCGAACGCGCTGGTAGACGCTGCGCCGCCGGTCGCCGTCGAGAGGGCCCTTGGGCCCGCCGCCTTCCGTCTTGGCGATGTAGTACACGTTCACCCCCGGGCCATCCATTTTCAGATCCAACTGGCCGGAGACGGCGAGCACGGCATCGCGAATGGCTTCGGCTTCCAAGCGGCGCAAGTGCGCGTGGGAGAGCAGTTCGTTCCCAGGATCAAGCTGCCGCGCATCGGCGGAGGCCAATGCGGTCTGCTGAAAGGCTCGCGACATCATAAGGAACCGGATCGTTTCCTTGATCGACCAACCGTGCTCGATGAACCGGGACGCGAGGTAATCGAGCAGTTCCGGGTGCGTCGGCTTCTGCCCCAGCCGGCCAAAATTGTCCACCGTACCGACCAGACCCCGCCCGAACAGATGATGCCAAAGGCGATTGACCATGACCCGAGCCGTCAGGGGATTGGCGGGACTAGCCACCTTGTCGGCCAGCTCCAGCCGTCCGCTCAACGACGTTCGGAACGGTCGATCGTCGAACATCTCCAGGAACCGGCGTGGGACCGCTTCGCCCGGCTGGTTGATCTGGCCGCGCACGAACAACGGCTGGTTGAAGGCCGCGGCTTCATGCACACCCGGTGCGCGGCGCGGAACCGGGATCTCCGCCTCGAGCCGGCGATACGTGGCCACGGATTCCTTCAATTGCGGTAGGCGCGGCAGCGAGGCAGGCAGCAGATCCCGGCGGACGAAGTAGTCGAGGAACGCCAATTCTTCGTCCCTCAATTTCCCCTCGCGCCAGTGCTGGACGGCAGACGTCAGGCGATGGCGGTAGAGTTCGGCCAACTCGGCCATCGACCGGGGCGCATCGCCCGCCAGCAGAAAGGCGGCGGGCACGAGTAATTCTTTGGGCGGCTGGGAGCCTTGGTGGAAAACCACTTCCGCGGCCCCGAAATAAGCGCGACCTCCTTGGGCGGAACCGGAGTTGGGGGAGTCATCGGCGGTGACAAACTCGAAATAGGCGTGGGCGCCCTTGCGATAGGCGGTGTCCAATCGAAGCCATTTCATCTCGTCGGCATTCAGACTCGCGGCCGGGTAAAGGCCGCCACCACCAATGGCGTAGTTCTCGACCACAAGCCGCGCCATGCTGCGCTCGCCGAGAGCGCGCACGCTCACGCTGTCGGTTTCCACCTTGAACCGGGCCGAGGTGAACACGCCGCTTTGTTTCCGGGTCAGCGCGTGGCTGAACACGCCCGTCGGATAAAGGCCGCGCAACACCCGGTCCCCTTTGACCTCGACGCAAAACCCGCCTGCCGGAACGGGCGCACCGGCTTCACCGCCCACGCCGTAGCCCTGAGCAGCGCCGGCCATGGACCAACGGTCGGACTCATTGCCGCGCAGGTCCCAGCCGCGGGTGAAGTTGGTCCGGTTGAACTCGAGGCGGCTGGCTAGCTCGGCGTTCCAAAACAACGCGAGCTGGCCCCACCCCTCTTGAAACGCGTTGCCGGTCAGGTCAGACAACTTCACCCACGGATGAAGCGGGCTGGCGTTGTCCTTCGCGGCGTCCGCCAGCGCCGATTTCCAGGCCTCCATCGTGTTCATCGAATCGAGTTGCCCGGCCTGTGCAGCCCGGAGCTGATCCAACTCCCGGCGGAGGCCTAACCGTTTGTCGTGCTCCGCCGGCGTCAGGGATTGGGTCAACGTTTCCGCATCCACGTTGATCGCCCCCGCCTCGAACGAAGCTGAGACTTCATCCGCGGTGAGGGCGCGGGAATAAAGCCGGGCTTCCTCGATCTCCCCGGCCAGGGCGGTGACGCCTGTGCCCAGATGACGTTTGCCCAGCACCACCCGGGCGACCCCCGCTGTGAAGGGTTGCAGAGTGCCGTGCCGGTAGTTGGCGCCGTAGCGCGTGCCGTTGCGATAAAGAGTGATGGAATTGTCGGTTCCATAAACCACCACGAGATGGATGAGTTCACCCGGCTTGGCGGTCTCGGCCGGGCCGCCGACGTCTTGAGTGCGCCGAAAATAGTCGCTGCCGGCGATCCAACGGGCCGGTTCCCGTTCGCCGAACACGATCGAGTCGAAGTTCTCGCTGTCCGGCGTCTGCACGGTCAACGCTCCGCCGCCCTTTTGGTCGAGTCCGGCCACGGCCACCCAGACTTCGAGCGTTTTCTCCCGCACATCGGCCGGGAGCGGTTCGGTGACGACCCATGCGTTTGTGCCGTTTAGGACCAGGCGGCCACCACGGACTACAGCGCCGCCTTCGGCTCGCCCGTGCATGGCGCCGACGGCATCGCGGAAATCCTCCTCGAAACTCCATCGGGCCAGCGGTGCGGGCAGCGGCGTAGAAAGCATCGTTCCCCGCTGCCGGGCCAATTCCGCGCGCGCCCGGGATTCAACCCCCGCGATTTCCTGGAAAAGTTGGCGAATTCGCGCCTCCAACCGTTCCATTTCCGCGTTGCGCGCGGCGTGCTTGAGGAATTCCGCCCCCAGTCCCGCCGCCGCCGTGCTCCACGCTTCCCCAAGACCGCTGCGAATCTCGCGTTTCAATTCCGCGAGTTCCACCCGGTTCGTTCGGCGCAATGCCGGATCGTCCACCACCACCTGACCTGGTCGACTGCTGACGAAGACACCGTAGAGCGCGTAAAAATCCTTCTGGCTGATCGGATCAAACTTGTGATCATGACAACGGGCACAGGACACTGTGAGCCCAAGAAAGGTCTTCGAGAAGACATCGATCTGGTTGTCGACAACTTTCACCTGATCATCCAGCGCGTCCACCGGGATGTAGCCGAGCTCCACCATGCGCAGGTGCGCCGGACCGAGCATTGATTCATTCAAGCCGTCGACGCGCGTGAGCCGCGGATTCGGCAGCAGATCCCCGGCGATGTGTTCGCGAACGAACTGGTCGTAAGGCACGTCGGCGTTGAAGGCGCGAATGAGATAGTCGCGATAACGCCAGGCCATCGGCAGTTCCGGGTCGCCCTGGCTCCCGTGCGATTCGCAGTAGCGCACGAGATCCATCCAGTGCCGCGCCCAACGCTCCCCAAACCGCGGTGAGGCGAGCAGCCGATCCACTTGCTTCTCGTAGGCCTCGGGCGAAGAGTCGCGTCGGAAGTCCTCGGTCTCGTCGACTGTGGGCGGCAGTCCGGTCAACGCGAAAGTCACGCGACGCAACAACGACTCACGGCTGGCTGCGGGGGAAGGCCGAAGACCGCGTTCCTCCATCTTCGCATGGAGAAAGCAATCGACCGGATGCTCAGACCACGCGGCGTTCGAAACCTTGGGTAATGCCGGCTTTCGCACCGGCTGAAAACTCCACCAATCTTTGCGCGCTTCGAGCGTTGCGGCCCAGGTTGCGTTGTTCGTCGCCTCGGCCGCCGTAACTGTCGGCGGCTGGTCGCGTTGATCGGCCGCTCCTCGATTTACCCAAGTCACAAAATCCGCGATGACGGATTCCGCGAGCTGCGGCCGGTCCTTCGGCATTTTGGAATCCGGGGCCTCGTGTCGAATTCTCTGGATGAGCAGGCTTCTTTTCGCATTACCCGGGATGAGCGCCGGGCCGGAGTCTCCGCCGTGGCGCAATCCGTCCCGAAAATCCACGCGCAGCCCGCCTTTCTGCTTCTTCGCTCCGTGACATTCGTAGCATTCGTTGGCAAGCGCAGGCCGGATGCGTTGCTCGAAGAATTCGTCCTCGGCCTGTGCAGAGGGTGCGGCGGCATTCGCCAGCAGGCAGCTCGCAAGAAAGCACCCAACGATCGCCGCAGTTGAGCTGCGACCAAGCGGGAACGGCTCCTGCGTCGGGTTCATTGCCGGTGAGTTTACCCTTTAATCGGCACCTGCCAAGCGTGGACTTCTGCTCACCCTCAACCACCTTCCAGGAAACATGCGTGAGCCGGTAATCCCTGCCGGAAAAGAGATCCGTGAGGAGGACGGCGATGCCCAATCACTTCTTGCCAATACGGAACAGGTGTTCCGCGCTGCGGATGAAAAGCGCCCCATTGTCCACCGCATAGCTCGCCAATGTGCGCTCGCCCAGTTCATTCTTCGCGAGTTGCTCGAAAGTCGTCCCAGCCTTCAGCACGTAGCCCACGCCTTCCTCGTTCTGGAAATAGACGCGGCCGTCGGCAAACACTGGGGATGCCGAGAAGCCTCCGCCCAGGCGCTCGTTCCAATGCACTTGACCCGTCTTCGCATCGGCGCAGGTCGCGATGCCGGCGTCCGACACGAAGTAGAGTTCTGAACCCACGACCAGCGCCGAGGGCGTGCTGGGCGCGCTGCGCCCTGTCTGCCAGGCCAGGTGAGTCGAAGTCACGTCGCCTTCGCCACCGGGCCGAATCGCAAAGAGCTTCGGAAAGTCATAGTCCGTGTTCACGAACAGCAGCCCGTGGGCGAACACCGGCCGGGGCACCACCGAAAAGCCCGCGCCAGTGCTCACCTTCCATAGCGCGCGACCCGTGGCCGGGTCATACGCATAGGTGCCGCCCGCGCCGGGGCTGATGAGTTCTTCACGACCGCCGTTGGTGATCAGCAGCGGCGTGCTGAACGAAAACTTCCTCGGGACGGAATCATTGTCACGCGGAGTTTTCCACCCCACATTGCCCGTGCGCCGATCCAGCGCGACGACCACCGGGTTGGTAATTCCATCGCAACTGAAGATCACCCGTTCGCCCGCCAGGACAGGCGAGCCGCCGTTGCCATGCATGGAGGGATACTGGATCGAAGTCTGCCGCCACAACACACGGCCATCCAGATTCAGACACGCCGTGCCCAAGTGGCCGAAATGGACGTAAAGCCGTCCATCGCGCACCAGCGGCGTGGGGCTTGCATAACCGTTTTTGCGATGGAGACTGGATCCATCCTGGGGGCTGAACACGTCCGTGCTCCAGAGAACCCTCCCGTCCCCGGCATCCAGACACATCGCGGTCAACATCAAATCCTTCGCGCCCTCGGTGGACTTCGCAGTCGTGAGATACAGGCGGCCTTTCACCAGTACCGGCGACGACCATCCGCCCCCTGGAATCGCCGTCTTCCACGCCACGTTCTCCGTCGCGCTCCAGCGAATCGGCACGTCCTTCGCCGGCGAATGCCCCTGTCCGGTCGGCCCGCGAAACTCGGGCCAGTCGTGCGCGCACAAAGTGAGCGCGGCCAGGTTCGCCAACGCGGTCAACCAGATCTTGAAGGATGTGAAATTCATCGGCACTGTGTTTACCCGCTCCAAGCAGCTGTGCCAAGGCTCTTGTCTGCGCCCTTGCTCCTCACTGCGCCTCCTTTGAGCCGGGGCACCCTCCGACCTGTAGGATCTGAACTCAGTAAAACGACTCTTTTTAACATGATGCTCGAGCAACTCCAATTCCCTGCTCGTAATCGTAATCGTAATCGTAATCCACCCCTCTGTTTCAAGGGCAACACCCGAGGATTACGATTACGATTAGGAAAAACGGAGGAATTGGGGTTGCGCGCCCAGATCACGATTTCAACCGGTTTTACTGAGCTCTGAAGGATGGGTCTGTCGGCATGCCACGAACTCTCCGTCAACCACACAAAGGCATCTCCTCTCAGCGAGCGTGGCGGAGTTTATCCACCAACACAGCGCCGAGAATGACCAAACCCAGCACGACCTTCTGCGTGTAACTCTCGACGTTGGTCAGGTTCATGCCATTTTGGATCACGGCGATGGTGAAAGCGCCGGTGAGTGTCCCGAGCATCTTGCCTTCGCCGCCGCTGAGGCTAGTGCCACCGACTACGACCGCGGCAATAACGTACAGCTCGTACATGTTGCCGTAGGTCGCGGAGCCGCTCTTGAGCTGCGAGGCCATGATCACGCCGCCCAAGCCGGCAAGCAGCGCGCTCGCGATGTAGGCAAACATAAGAACTGGCTTCACCGGCACTCCGGAGAGGCGCGCAGCCTCCCCATTGCCACCAACCGCGTAGAGATAGCGGCCCAGTTTCATCCTCGACATCAGGATATGCGCCAATGCGTAAAGAATGAACATCAGCACCACGGCGTTGGGCAGGCTGATGAAGTCCGCACCGCGGCCAAGCCAGACAAACGAGTCCGGGATCTGGTAAATGGACTGCCCTTCGGCCAGGATGTAAGCGACGCCACTACCCACGAGCATCATGGCCAGGGTTACGATGAATGGTGGAATCGAGAACTGGGTGATCATCGCCCCTGAAAACGCTCCCACCACTCCGCAGAGAACGATCGCTGCGACGCACGCGAGCAGCATCCCGCTGGTTGTGGCATTCACTCCGCCGGCAAAATCGCGTATGAACCTGGCCGCAAGCACCGCCGACAAAGCCAGGAGGCTGCCGACTGAAAGGTCGATGCCACCGGTAACGATGACCATTGTCATGCCGATGGCGACAATGGCGATCACGGCGATCTGGTTCGCGATGTTCAGCAGGTTGTCGGGTTTCAGGAAATTGGGCCACCGATAGCCGCGCGGCGTGACGATGCGCGGCTCGCCGAGCGCGGGGAAGTCGGTCTTCAAGTCAGAGAAGACAAGCCATGCTCCCGTGGCCTGCGTGCAGGCGATGGCGTCGAGCTTTCCGCCGGCAGCATTGATTTTCACCAGCGCCTCGCGGGCGTCTTTGGGCTCGCCCTTCACGATCGCGACGACATGCGCGCCAGACGCAGTGAGTTCGCGGTCGATGCTCGCGGCAAACGCCGTGTCTCCGGGTCGGTCGCTGGCGGCAACAAGCACGCGTGGTGTTTTTCCGAACTGCTCTTGGATGGCGCTGATAACTTGCTTCGCGGCTGCCTCGCCGGTGGGCGACTGTTCGCTGTTGGTCACCACACTGAAGAACGCGCAGAGCAACAGAAGCACGAAGATCATGCCGTAGTCGGACAGGAATCGGGAGAGCGAGTGTTTCATTGGGTCAGGCGACGGCGAGTTGCATGATTTGCTCCTGTGTCGCGCGGCGGGCGTCGGCGATTTCGCCAGTCACGCGGCCTTTGTGCATCACGAGGATGCGGTCGGCCATGCCGAGCACCTCGGGCAGTTCAGAGCTGATCATGACGATGGATTTTCCGGCCAACACAAGCTCGTTCATCAGCAGGTAGATTTCGTATTTCGCGCCGACGTCGATGCCGCGGGTAGGCTCGTCAAACATTAGGACGTCACAATTTCGAGCGAGCCATTTGGCCAGCACGACCTTTTGCTGATTTCCGCCCGAAAGATTGCCCGCGCGCTGCTCCTGATTCGGCGCCTTGATCCTGAGCTGGTCCACAAAGCGGGCGAAATGCTCGCGTTCCGAGCCGAGTTGCACGAAGCCGCGACGGGAGAGCCACGTGAGATTCGGCAGCCCAAAGTTTTCGCGGGCGGAGTGACCCAGCACGAGTCCCTGCAGCTTTCGATCTTCGGTGAGGAGACCGATCCCGGCCGCAATTGCATCTTGTGGAGAGCGGATGTCGAGGACGATGCCATCGAGCCGGATTTCGCCCGCCTCGCGCGGATCGGCTCCAAAGATGAGCCGCACCGTTTCCGTGCGGCCCGCGCCTACAAGACCGGTAAGCGCGAGGATTTCGCCGCGGCGCACGACGAACGAGACATCGCGCACCGCGCGGCCTCGACGCAGGCCGGAGACTTGGAGCCGCGGCGCGCCAATGCGCCTAGAGCGCGCGGGGAATTCGTCCTTCAGCTCGCGACCGACCATCAGCTCGATCATCTCGTTGCGCGCGATCTGGGAGATGGGCCGTTCGCCCACGTTCTTGCCGTCGCGCAGGACGGTCACACGGTCGGCAATCGTGAAAATCTCATCGAGGCGATGACTGATGTAGATGATGCCGATGCCCTGACTCTTCAGGTCGGGTATGATTTCAAACAGCCGCTCCACTTCATGCGAAGTCAGAGCGGCACTCGGTTCATCCATGACAATGATGCGCGCATCGAAGGCGAGCGCCTTCGCGATTTCGACGAGCTGCCGCTGCGCCGTGGTGAGCCGCCGACAGGGCGCGTCCAGGTCGATCTCCACGCCGAGGCGTTTGAAAAGCGCCGCCGCGCGCTTGCGTTCCTGTTTTTGCGCCACGAACCCCGCGCGCGTCACCTCCTGGCCGAGGAAAATATTTTCCACCGCAGTGAGACCAGGGACCAGATTGAATTCCTGATAGATCACCGCCACACCCGCAGAGCGTGAATCCTGCGGCGAGTGAATCGCAGTCTGGCGACCGCCAATCGTGACCGTGCCTTCATCTGCGTGATACGCGCCGCCGAGAACTTTCATCAACGTGCTCTTGCCCGCCCCGTTCTCTCCGAGTAGTGCGAGCACTTCGCCCGCGAGCAGGCTGAGGTCCACGCCGCGCAGCGCCTGCACGCCGGGAAAGGACTTCACGATGCCGCGCATCTCCAAGAGCGGCCCGGCGTCGCTCATACGCCCATGGCCGATTCGAGGGCCTTGCGCATGACCGCCACATCCGGGATAAGGCCGGTCCAGTACTGCACGCCGACGATGCCCTGGTTCACGAGCATGCCGAGTCCGTCGATGGCGCGGCAGCCTTGCGCGGCGGCATCGTCGAGGAAGCGCGTGCGGACCGGGCTGAAAACCACGTCGGCCACGACCATGCCGGGTTTGAGTGAATTCAAATCGAGCGCGAGCCGCGCCTCCGGGGCGTACAGGCCGATCGACGTGCCGTTGATCACGATGTCCGTGGTGGCGGGGACAGCGTAATCTCCGCGCCACACAACGAGTTCGGCGTCGAGCTTCAGCTTGTCGCGCAGTAGCCCGACGAGCTCCGCGCCCCGTGACTCTGAGCGGTTCACAATGGTGATTCGCTTGGTTCCCGCGAGACCAAGTTCCACGGCGATGGCCCGCGCGGCGCCTCCCGCTCCGAAGAGCACGACGGACTTTCCTTTTGGAGCGATCACGGACTCGAGCGATTTCAGGAATCCCTTGCCGTCGGTGTTCTCGCCGACGAGATTCTCGCCACGCCGGACGACGCAATTCACCGCACCCATCAACGCGGCGGATTCGCCCAGCCCGTCGAGATGTTGAATCACTGCGACCTTGTGCGGCAGGCTGCAATTGAAGCCGCGAAAGCCCATTGCCTTCGCGCCGCGCACGGCCGCGCCAAGGTTCGCGGGCGTGACCTCCATGTTGACGTAGCGCCAATGCAGACCGTGGTGCGCGAAGGCGGCCTCGATCATCGCCACGGTGGGATTGCCCGCCGCGCCCTGCGACATGGAGCCGACGAGTTCGTGAAGGAAGTTTCCTGCGCTCATGAGTCAGTGGAGGTGTTCGCCCTACTTGAGTTCAGGATCCTTTTGCGCGTCCGCTTTGCGGTAGAGGCTCGTAGGAATGAGCATCTGAGGAGGCAGCGTCTCGCCCTTGGAGTGGCGGATGATCGCATCGACAATTTGAACGCCCATCTTGTCCGGGAATTGAATCGGGTCAGCGTAGATTTTGCCGTCCTTGATCGCCTGCTTGCCCTCCGGCTGACCATCGAAGCCAACGATCAGCACCTGCGTCTTGCCCGCCTTTTCCAATGCGGCCCGGGCACCGAGAGCCGCCGGATCGTTGATGGCAAAGATCCCGCGCAGATCGGCGTGCGCCTGCAACGCATCCTCCGCGGCCTTGTAGCCCATGTCCTTGGCCCCGCCGCTCTCGAGCTCCGTCACAATCTCGATCCTGGCTTTGCCGCCCGAATTGTGAGCGTCGATGATTTCCCGGAAGCCTTTCACCCGCAGGAGGCAGGACTCAGCCTGCTTGAAATGGAGCACGGCGATCTTCCCACCCGCCTCGCCCAGCGCCTCGATCATGGCGTGGCCTGCTTCCTTGCCGCCGCCGTAATTGTCGGTCGCGATCTGCGTCACGATCTTCACACCAGGTTCGTTGCACGGAATGTCCACCGTGAAGACCGGGATGCCTGCTGCATTCGCCTCTTGAATCACCGGGATGATCGCTTTGGAATCGCACGGGCTCAGGACGATGGCGCTGACTTTCTTGACGATGAAATCCTTGATCTGATTGCCCTGCTTCGCGACGTCCTTGTCCCCGCTGACCACGATCGCCTCGTAGCCGCGCTTCCGGCCTTCCGCAGTGATGTTGTCGCCGATCACCTTGAAGAACGGGTTGTCGAGTGTGAGCAGCGACACGCCGATCGTGCCCTGCGGCTTGGCGCCGATAGGCTGTGAAACTGTGGTGTTCGCGGGTTGATCACCGCACCCGGTCAGGAGCGCGAGCGTGCAGACAAGAAGAGCAAGAAGGGAAGGTTTCATGACAAGATGTTCTGAGTGTGGTTGATGGTTGGCTTTATAATTTTCCGGTCTTCAAAAACTCGTGGCGCACGGGCGCGGTGACGCGTTGGCCGGTGGTCGAGATAAACGTCACTTTGCCCCGTGCAAATTCGAGGGTCCGCACGTTCTCAAAACCGGACGGGATCTTCGTCACACCCTCGATGTAGTTCACCGAGGTCGGTTTGACGGCACTCAACTCGATGGCCGTGGCCACGCCCTCCTTGGTGAACAAGTTCTCGCGAGTCGAAGCGGCGATTCCGTCCGCGAAAAAGGCGGTGACATCTTCCAGCCCAAGACAGTTGTTGCGGCCATTCCACGGATGGCCGTGACGTCCATGATTCTCCATCCAGAATACCGTGCTGTTGAGCACCGAGGGATCTTTCAGTGCGAACCAGATGTAACCAGCCTCGGCGAACGTCGCGGTCGTCCAGGCGGGGCCTCCGGTTTTTTCCCACGGCTCGTGGGCGAGCTGGATGAGGTCCGCATAGCCGTAGCGCCCGGGCAGGCGCGTGAGGTCGGCATCCGGCGCACCTTTCCAGGCGGCGGGAACTTTCGTCAAATCGGTCCACTTGGCCCCCGGCAGCAGGGCCTGATACTCCCGTTGCTTGGGATCGCTGAACAGGCCTGGACACGTCATACCGAAACGGAACGCGCTCGTCGCGATGCGCACCGCGCCTTCCTTCTCCGGCATCGCCAGCGTCGCATGATGCCCGAGCGGGACGCGCCCGGCGAAGCCCTCGATGGTGTGCCGTGAATAAACAACGTTCTGCCCTTCCACCAGGGAGAGTTCCTTGCTAACGCGGCCTGGGCGCACCCTGGTTTCGATGCTTAGGGTGAGCGTCGTCACATCGCCCACCTTCCTTGAGCTGCTCAGCCGCCACGGATCGCCAACGATCTCTCCGTGAGGCGGATGTTTTTCGCCCGAGACGGCCTCGGAATTCCCCCCGAAGGGCAGGCAGAAGAAATCGCCACGCAAGGTGACCAAAACTGGCGCGGGCATCTTGGATGGTTTCTCGTCCTGCCATGGGCTGATGTGGTAGGGCCGCACGGGTTGGGCGCTGTCGCGGAAAAAAGTGACCGGCGCCATGTGACCGCCCAGTTTGGTCACGGCAACTTCCACTTGTTCGGTGCTCATGACGAAGCTGGGCTGTGAGTGGATGGTGCGCCGCTTCGCGCCATCCGCGGCGGAGGCGACGGCAGTGGCGGCCAAGAATGGCAGGATGACAGACAATAGTTTCTTGCGGCGCATGATTGAAAACGCTACGGCGCGCGGTCCGGCAAGGCAATGCCAGATTCAATCCGTCTTCGCACGCGTGTTCACTCAACAAAATGGTCTTGGAGCGGGGAATTGAACACGGAGCGCTTGCGCCTACGCGTTGAGAGCGATGGCCACGACGACGGATCACTAGCAGCCGCAGTTGCTAGATTGCGATGAGAAGCAGGTCGGGATCCCCTGGGATCTTAACGCGATCCTTCGCTCATTCAGCCCGAAACAAGCGTTTGAGGGCTGCCGCCACAGGCTGGTGGTTGCCGCAAAACGAACACGACTCAAGAGCCATTATCGATCAAGTGCGGAGGCTCAAGAACCAAGTCTCTCGCAAGAACAGAGCTTGTCTCAGGACATTGTTTCGCATAATAACTCTCCATACAGCATGCTAAAACTCTTCGGAGAATCCGGTGGTCGCCTGTGCGATGGAGTGTCGCGCAGGGATGTTTTGAAGATTGGCGGCCTAGCCTTCGGTGGTCTTTCCCTTCCACAACTGCTCCAGGCTGAGCAACTCGCGGGCATTCGCAAGTCGCACAAGGCCGTGATCATGATTTACCTGGTCGGCGCGCCGCCGCACCAGGACATGTTCGATCTCAAGATGGACGCGCCTCTGGAGATTCGCGGCCCGCATCGCCCCGCGCGCACCAACGTCCCTGGCATCCAGATCTCCGAGCACATGCCGTATTGCGCGAAAATTATGGACAAACTCGTGCCCATTCGCACCATGTACGGCTCACCCAACGGCGATCACGACTCCTTCATCTGTTACACCGGACGGCAGGTCCCGAAACAGCCGCCCGGCGGCTGGCCTTCCATGGGCACAGTGCTCTCCAAGCTGCAAGGCCAAACCGAAGCCTCAGTCCCGGCCTTCGTGGGCCTTGCCCCCAAGGCGGGTCATCCGCCCTACGGCTCGCCCGGCCACCCAGGATTTCTAGGGCCCGCTCACTCCGCCTTTCGCCCGAACGGTCCGGGCATGGAGGATCTCAGCCTCAACGGCGTCACCCTCGATCGTCTGGCCGATCGCAAGGCTCTACTGACGGGCTTCGATAACTTCCGCCGCGACGTGGATCGCAGCGGTGCGGTTGATGGGCTCGATTCTTTCCAGCAGCAGGCCTTCAACATCCTCACCTCGAGCAAGCTCATGGAAGCGCTCGACCTCAGCAGAGAGCCCGCCGCGGTGCGCGAGCGTTACGGCAAGGGCGACCCGAATAACTATGGCGACGGCGCTCCGAGGAACTGCGAGCACTTCCTTATCGCCCGCCGTCTCGTCGAGGCCGGTGCCCGCTGCGTGACCTTGAATTTCGGCCGCTGGGATTTTCACAGCAACAATCACAGCGAACTGCTCACGCATCTACCGCTTTTCGATCAAGCCATGAGCGCGCTCGTCGAGGACTTGCACGAGCGCGGGCTGGACAAGGACGTGGCCGTGGTGGCCTGGGGCGAATTTGGACGCACCCCCCAAATCAATGCGGACGCCGGCCGCGATCACTGGCCGCAGGTCGGCTGCGCGCTGCTCGCCGGCGGCGGGATGAAGACTGGCCAGGTCATCGGCGCGACGGACCGGCTCGGCGGAGCAATTACAGACCGCGGCGTCCATTTCGGCGAAGTTTTCGCCACCCTTTACCACCAACTCGGCCTCGATCCGAATCGAATCACAGTGCCCGATCTCTCAGGCCGCCCACACTATCTGGTGGACGGATGGCAGCCGATGCGAGAATTGATCTCGGGCTAGTTAACCTCTCGAGCTAAACGGGATTATTTCGTGGCGCATCTACGCCAGCACCCCCTCAACGACCTTTCCGGAAACATCCGTCAGCCGGTAATCCCGGCCAGAGTAACGGTAGGTGAGTTTTTCGTGATCAAGCCCCATCAGGTGCAGGATCGTCGCGTGGAAGTCGTGGACGTGAACGCGGTCTTCCACTGCAGAACAGCCAAATTCATCGGTCGCTCCGTAGCTGAAACCCCTTTTCACCCCGCCTCCTGCGAGCCAATTGGTGTAGCCGTAGTGATCGTGGTCACGGCCCTTGGCTCCCTCGGAGGTCGGGGCGCGCCCGAATTCCCCACCCCAGACAAGGAGGGTGTCGTCGAAAAGTCCGCGCGCTTTCAGATCCTGAATCAACGCGGCGATGCCTTGGTCGCAGGCTTTGGCCAGCTTGGCATGTCCGTCCACGATGTTTTCATGGCCGGTGTCCCAGGCGATGTCGTAGCCGTCGATGGAAAGTGAAAGTTGCACGACGCGTACGCCCTGCTCGATGAGCCGGCGTGAGAGCAGGCAGCCTTTCGCAAATTCGCTATCGCCGTAGAGATCCCGCGTGGCCGGCGATTCCTTGCTGATGTCGAACACCTCGGGCACGGAGAACTGCATCCGAAAAGCCATCTCCATCGCGGCGATTCCGGCTTCGAGATCCTGATCGCGTTCCAGGCGCGCGAGGTGCTTTTGATTGAGTTGCGCCAGGAGATCTACCTGCCGCCGCTGCTCGGGCGTGGAGAGGTGCGTGTTTTTCAGATTCCGCATCACCGCGTCCGGTTTCATCTCGGCGATGTTCACGTAGCTGCCGGCGTAAGCGCCGGGGAGGAAGGCGTTCCCCCAGTTCGCGAGCGTGCAACGCGGCTGCGCACGCGGAGACATGGCGACAAATCCTGGAAGATTCTGGTTCTCCGTGCCCAGTCCATAGACGAGCCACGAGCCCATGCTCGGCCGGTTCGGCTGCAACGCGCCGACGTTCATCATCATCATCGCGCCGGCATGCTCAGGGATGTCCGTGTGCATCGAATGGATGAAGCTGATGTCGTCCACGCAACTGCCGACGTGCGGGAAAATGTCGCTGACCCACTTACCGGTCCGCCCGTATTGCTTGAATGCAAACGGCGAGGGCATGAGCCCATTCCTTGTGTTGCGCAACGTTTTGCGGTTCACGATCTCCGGGCGCTGGCCGATGTGTTTGGCAAGTTGCGGCTTGTAGTCAAACGTGTCCACCTGCGAAGGCCCGCCAGGCATGAAGAGCTGGATGACGCGCTTTGCTCGGGGCGCGAAATGAGGAGCCTTGGGCAGGAGCGGCGACGCGTCCACCGGAGCACCGAACGCGCGCGTCTGGTCGAGCAGTCCGGCCAGACCAATCATGCCCATACCCGCGCCGAGGTGGCTAAGAAAATCCCGACGGGAATGGCTGATGGCGGCCCGGCGGAAAGCGGCTTGGTGTTCTTGAAATTGCATGGCGGTTACTGGACTTGAACGAACTCGTGAGCGGAGAGCAAGACTTGCGCGTAGGATTCCCAACGGGACCGGGCTTCACCGCCGGTCGCGCCAGTGAGAAAGGCCAGGCCAAGCGCGGTCTCTCCGGCGACCGGCGGGCGCGAGTAGAGGAGTTGGTAGGCGCGCGCTATGCGGGCAGGCTCCTTGCCGGACTCGCGTTCGAGCCGGGCGGCGAGTGCCTTCGCACGGGCAGCCATGAAGGCGCTGTTCATCATGAAAAGATGCTGCTGCGGCACCGTGCTCGCGGTGCGCTGTTCGCTGGTCGAGCGTGGCGCCGGGAAGTCGAAGAGCCGCAGAAATTCATCAGAGACAAAACGGTCGCCGTTGCGGCTGACCATGCCGTAAAGCGTGCGGCGGCTGGATTCGAGAATCCCGTCCGTGGGCGGGCCGCCGATGGTGCGATCGAGTTCGCCGGCCACCGCGAGGAGGCTGTCGCGCCATGATTCCACCTCCAGTTTGCGCGGGTTCATGCGCCAGAGCAGGCGGTTCTCCCCGTCCTTGGCATACGCGTCCGCGCTGTGGCGGCTGCTCATCTGCCAAGTGGATGAGAGCAGGATGAGGCGGTGGAGTTTCTTCAAGGACCATCCGTTTTCCAGAAAGGTCGCAGCCAGCCAGTCGAGGAGCTCCGGGTGCGTGGGCTTTTCGCCGATCACTCCGAAGTTGCTCGGCGTGCGTGCCAGCGCCTGGCCGAAGTGGTGCTGCCAGACACGGTTCACAATGACGCGCGCGGTCAGCGCATTGGCGGGGTCGGCGACCGCGTCCGCAAGCTGGCGGCGGCCGCTGCCTTCCCTGAAAAGAGGTGAGCTTTCTCCGGCGATGATTTGCAAGAATCGGCGAGGGGCGGGTTCGCCAGGCTTCAGTAAATCGCCACGAATGGCGACTGGCATGTCCTTGTTCCCCTGGTCCGCGAGCATGTGCGCCTTGGCATACACGGGTGGCGCGTCCCTTTTGAGACGTTCCAATTCCGCCTTCAACTCGGGTACTTGCGCCTTTGTGGCGTCATTAGTCCCAGCGGCCTTGATCTTCTTTTCCTGTTCCTGAATGGCCTTCTGCGCGGCGTCGAATGCGGCCACAACTTCGCGCGGCGCGAGTGGAACAAGCCCGGCCTTCGAGTTGTCGAAAATCCCCGCCAGCGCGTAGTAGTCCCGGGCGCTGATCGGGTCGAACTTGTGATCGTGACACCGCGCGCACGCCACGGTCAGCCCGAGAAACGCGCGGGAAAAGGTGTCCACGCGGTCCGCGAGCGTCTCCGCTTGGGCCTGCGCCGTCGCTTCGGGATCGCCACCGTCCGAGATGTATGTTGGGCCGACCGCGAAGAATCCGGTCGCAATGCTCATGTCGGGGTCCTCCGAAATGAGGTCGCCCGCGATCTGCGCCCGCACGAACTGGTTGTAGGGCATGTCGCGATTCAGTGCTGCGGCCACCCAATCCCGGTAACGCCACGCCTCAGGCAACGCTTCCGCGTCAAGAAATCCGCCCAGGCCGTCGCTGTAGCGCGCGACATCCAGCCAATGCCGCCCCCAGCGTTCACCGTATTGCGGCGAGGCGAGCAGTGCGTCCACGACCTTCGCAAAAGCCCCAGGCGACGTATCCTGGAAGAACGCCTCGACATCCTCCGGCGTGGGCGGCAAGCCGGTAAGATCGAGATAAACGCGGCGAATCAGGATATGTTTTTCCGCTGGGGGCGAAGGTTTTAACTTCGCAGGCTTCAGCCGGGCCAGCACAAATAGGTCGATCGGGTTTCTCACCCATGCCGTAGGAGCCACCTGAGGCAGTTCGGCCTTCACCACTTTTCGAAACGCCCAGTGCTCCGCGCGAAATTTCGCCCAGTCGTATCCCTGTTTCTCAACAGTCGGCGGCAACCCCGCCCCGTCCTGCTCCGGCCACGGAGAGCCCATGCGCACCCACGCCTCAAGGTCGCCGATCTGCTGATCTGACAACCGCTTCTTCGGCGGCATCGCGATACCCTCATCTTTATAGCGCACCGCCATGATCAGCCGGCTCTCGTCTGGTTTGCCGGGCACGATGGTGGCTCCACTCTTGCCTCCTTTCAGAATCCCGGCGCGAGTGTCGAGATGAAGATCGCCTTTAAGTTTCTTCGCTTCGCTGCTGTGACAGCCGTAGCACTCGTTGGCGAAGATCGGCCGAATCCTGCTTTCAAAGAATTCGTTCTGCTCGCCAGAAGACTTGCCTGACGCCAATTCTTCTCCCCGAGCTTTCGGCCAAATTAACCAAAGCCAACACCCAGCCAAGATCCCGCCTCGGATCAGTGCAAACCAAAAGCGGCGAGGCGCAAGGAACGCGCGTCGCCTGGCGTGCGAGCCGGCGGTCACGGATCTGGATTCGACGGCAGACATGATTTGATCACACCCAACCTAGCCACAGGAATTCGCCTTATGCGCTGCCGGGTTCAGAAAAGATTGCTTCTGCGTCGGGTTCATGAGTGCTGATCATACACTTTGACAGGCATCTGCCAAGCGTCTTGTCAGGGCTTTCCCGCTCCCCTGGTTCGGCCGTTTTCAGCATCCCCGTGAGCTTGGTGGTTGAAGACCCATCTCTCATCGGCAGACTTTTATGAGATAGACTCGGAGGGCTTGGAATCGCAAGATCAGGCCTTGAAAAACGCCCGGCTGCGCGTTTTGCTTTGGAACCATTCATTTTGAACGACGTGTTGATTCCCCTGAACTTGCCCAAAGGGTCGTCCCTACTCGCCCTGGAATACCAATGGTAATCCAATGCCTTCTCCCATGTTGATTAAAAACCCAGGGATCACACCGCAGAGGCGGGATGAGCGCAGAGAAGAAATCCGAAAGCTTTTCCCAAAACTCCTCTGCGCCCTTCCCGCCTCTGCGGTGCTTTTCCCCAGTTTCTGCCAATTTGTCGGCAAGCTAATCCAGAAACTCATCGCATGAAGGCAGTCACTTTTTTTCTCTCACTCCTGGCCTTGGCTCTCCCTCCGCTCCTTCCCGCCGCGGAAGACCTCGGAGCGATGTCGGGCACCGCCCAGGAGGAGGCTAAATACTATCCCATCGTCAACATTCCGATTCCGATAGGAGTCCCGATGCCTCCCGGCAGTTTTGAAATCCTTCCGGATGGAGGGCTGGCGGTGGGCACGCGTCGCGGAGACATCTACTCCATCAAAGGCGCGTTCGATTCGCCGCCGAAACCGGAGTATCACTTGTTCGCGAGTGGCCAGGATGAAATCTTCGCGCTCTCATGGAGAGACGGTGCAATGACGGCCACGACTTGGGGAGAGGTCACCCCATCTCCGATACCGACGGCGATGAAGTTTCCGACCGCTACGACACGCTGACCAGCAACTGGGGCTACGCCGAGGGGCACGAATTCGCCTTCGGCTCCAAGCACGATCCTGAGGGCAACATCTGGGTGGCGCTGGGTCTGAGCGGTTCCTATGAATCGCACAATCTCTTTCGCGGTTGGGCGGTGAAGGTGACACCGCAGGGAAAGATGATTCCGGTGTGCAGTGGGCTGCGCAGCCCCGGCGGTGTGGGCGCAAATGCGGAAGGAGCCATGTTTGTCATCGAGAGCCAGGGTCCATGGAACGGATGCTGTTCGCTGAAGCATCTCAAGGAGAGCGCCTTCCTTGGACATCCCGCGATTTACAACTGGTATCCCTTCGCCCCCGGCATGAAAGCCCCCTCGCTCGAACCGAAGAGCAATTCGCGAATGGGAGTGGAAAAGAAATGAGTCAAGGAACTGGTGCCACCAGCGGTGAAGTTTCCCTGCATCAAAATGGGCCGCTCGATCTCGGGTTTCCGGCTCAACAAAACTGACGGCAAATTCGGCCCGTTCGACAACCAGATATTTCTGGGCGACTACAGCCTCAGCCTCGTCATGCGCGGCATGACCGAGCAGATCAACGGAGTGTGGCAGGGTGCCTGTTATCCATTCCGTGAGGGACTGGCCACCGGGATCATGAATGTGGAGTTTTCACCCCAGGGGCAACTGCTAGCCGGAGGGTTCACCACGAGCAGCCAGTGGCCCGTGCGCGGGACGGAGCCTTTCGCGATCCAGCGCATCGACTGGAACGGCGTCGTTCCATTCGAGATCAAAGAGATCAACATCAAGACGGACATCATCTGCTCCATAACAAAGCCTACGATACGGTGAATGAAATCCCGAAAAACTAGGTCTCCACCGCGAGCCACTGCATGCCAAAATCTCTCCAACGTTTTCTCTGGTCCGTCACACTCATGGTATCCCTCGGCGTTGCCGGTGCCACTGACGGGCCGCGATGGCTTTCCTACGTCGGCGGCGACGATGCACGCAAGATGGCTGACGAGTTTGGCGGGTTCGTGGCGACGGATCTCATGAACCTCCCAAATCTTCACGCGATTGCCCGCGTCGGGCAACGGGATGCATCCTTCAACCTCGATACCCAGTTCATTCCAGAGCCGGATCGGTCCCCCGAGGAAGCCTATCTCGACATCCTGGAACGGACGCGCAAGCGCTACGGAACTCCCAAAGCCGAGATCCGGAAGGATCTGGAAGCTTTGCGGGAATTTCTACCCAAGCGGAAAGCGTTGGACCCGTTTGCCGAACTGTTGAACAAGCAGAAGAAGGAACGGAAAGATCGGGAGGAAAAAACCACCGGAGAGGAGAGGCAGCCCGATCCAGACCAAGCGACGAGACCGCCTGAGCCAGCAACTCACGAACGCCCGCCAACAGAAAAGCCTTCGGAAACCCCCGCAGAGGCCATTGTCGAACGGCCGAAAAAGCCCAAGGTAACGCCACGGGCGACAGCATCAGCTCAACCTTTGCCAACAGAGGCCGTGGAGGAGTCGGTTTCCTCAAATGCCGCAGACGAACAACCTACCGACGCCAAAGAGCCGATCGAACCACCTGAGCGCAAGTCGGCCAAGGCGGAGGCCATCAAGAATGCCATTATTCGAGCTGCGGGACGTTGGGGTTTCAGCTACCAGACCGAGTATCCGCTTCGGGGCGGGGGGCGGACGGACATTGTCCTGACCCTCCAGGATCGGACGGTAGCGTGTGAAATTTCAGCCACCACGACGCCTGAACAAGAAGTAGCCCACCTCCTGAATTGCCTGGCTGAAGGCTTCACGGAAATCGTCTGTGCTTGCAACGCTACCGTCCGCCGTAATCGAATCGAATCTCTTCTGACGTCGCGCCTGATGCCCGGGCAGGCAGCCTATTTTCACTTCTGCACCGTGCGTCAGCTCCAGGCGCGTTTGGCGGACATCGGCCAAGCGGTCCAAAAGTCGCAACCCATGAACTTTGGCAGCAAGGCACCTGTGGTTGCGGTGACCGTCACTCGAGACGAGCAGGAGACCTTGGCGCAGCAGATGCTTGCAGAGATCGCGGAACGTCGAGCGAAAGCCAAAGCGGCGAAGGTTGCAAAAGAAGGGAACGGGTGAGATGACGCTGGACGGAATGCCAGGCGGGATGATGGAGATGAGGATATCCATCTATTCGGGATCGATCTGGGTCTGGATCCCCTCGTCACAACTCCGTTAGCCGTATGAAGGCGTCAGCCGCTGCCGCCGCGCCCCAAGTCACTTGCCAGTCCGAAAAGAGGTCTTCCGAGAGGAGTCCGAAGGGCTTGACGGCATTAGCCCTCGTCGATGAATTTAAGGAGACTAGGGAAACACTGCTTCATCAATCGCCAGGTCCGGGTTAGGAACTGCAGCTACCGACTCCCAATGGAAAGGCGCTGCTTTCCAATTGACGGGCACTTTGATCTGGATGGCTTTGACCATCTCATTGATCCAGCTTACACTAGCGAAAGGTTGGAGAGGCTCCCAGCCATGGGTCACGAGCACGAGGCTGTCCACCCCGGTCGGCTGCGATAGAGGGGAGGGCGCGACAATCTGTTCAGGTTTCGTGTCGTTCGCTCCATCTGTGAGCACAGCGAGGTGGGCGGTGTCGCTCCCAACCAAGTCTGTGGCGTTGCGAACGATTACGGAGTAGCCCCCTGAGTCGGCGGCACCAGCAGAGTTCAAGGTGAGCGTGTCCAAGGTCGCACCAGGGATGTCCACGCCGTTCTTCCGCCATTTGTAAGTCAACGGTGGGGGGCCGCTCGCAGTGACCGTCAAATTAACTATGCTTCCGGCTTGAGCTGTTTGGGGCAAAGGTTGGGTAAGAATTACCAAAGAAATTAGTTTGCTGTGGTTGAGCAACCAGTGCCACGGTCTCGGCGCTACCTGCTGCAATGGCGATCACCCCGCTCAAGCCGGCGGGAACAGTCCTTTGACTTTCCTGGTTCCAACCCCATGCGACGACGGTGCCATCGCTTTTCAAGGCTATGGTGTGACCAGAACCCGCCGCAATGGCGGTCACCGTACTCAAGTCGGCGGGAACGGTCGTTTCACCACCTTCGTTGCCTCCGCCCCACGCGACGACGGAACCATTGCTCTTCAACGCCACAGTGTGATAATCACCTGCCGCAACGGCGGTCACTCCGCTCAAGCCCTTCGGAACGTTCATTTGACCGCGGTAGTTGTCTCCCCACATCACCACGGTCCCATCCCGCTTCAAGCCTACCGTGTGAGCAAATCCTGCTGCAATCGCGGCATACCGAGTACTGGGTTCGACAAACGGAACGACTTGCGACCCCCAACTCACGACCGTGCCTGTGGTCGGTTCGAAGGGTTGAGCCAAGCTCGGAAAGTCCCCCGAGAAGAACATTACCCACGCCGACACGATTCCGCTGAGCCACTTAAGTCTCGCACTTCTACACTGACAGAGTGAGTGGCCAGGTATTTCATGGCTCAACTGTCCTCCACCTCGCCCTCTCCAATCAACCCTGAACTAAGTCACCGAGTTCCTTCGCTCGCACCAAAACCACATGTCCGCCATTGTTGTAGGGGTCGGAAAGCACCACGAGCCGGTGAAATGCATCCTCGGTCGATTTCTGTGGTGGAGCTGGCTCTGCCATGGGAACAGAATCGAATTTAAAAGATCAAACGGGCATGCCGGTCTCCGGTTGATTCGCGCTTCGATCAAATTGTGTCGTGGAACATCGACCACAGAAGGGCGCGAGCTAGGGCTCAGGGCCCCTCTACTGCTCGTTCTAACTCCGTTGTGTGCAACGACATTATTCCTTTCCAGCCGTCTCCAGCAAGTTGTCATCGAGCGCTTGCGCAGATGGGTTCCAGCAGGCGAGACGAGCGAATGAAAGCCTTTGCTTACCTGCCTTAAAGACTGAGATCAGACGGTTGACAGCATCCGCCAGCGGCGTAGTCTCAAATAGTGGTCTTTGTCGAGACACCCATTTTTTGTCGGCGGATCCAGCAACACATGACCGACGACGAATATGGCGAAATGCAGGCATTCCTGGTGGAACGTCCAGATGCGGGCAACATCATTAAGGGTTCAGGTGGGATACGGAAACTCCGATTGGCGGGCAGCGGTAGAGGCAAACGTGGCGGCCTACGGGTGATCTACTACTGGTGGGTGACAAAAGACCGGATTTCGCTTCTGTTGGCCTATCCAAAAAGCGAGCAGGACGACCTGGCTGCGGAGCAACTAAAACTTCTAAGGAGCCAACTAATGCCATGAAAAAAGAATTGTTCGCCGAATTGTTGGAAAGCGTGCAGCAAGCGGTGGCCATCGAGAAGGGCGAACTGAAACCGGCGCGGGTGTTCAAAATCGACCCGAAGAACGAAATCGTCAAGGTGCGTGGCAAGCTCGGCCTGTCGCAGACGCAGTTCGCAGCGATCCTTGGGATCAGCGCAGACACTTTGCAGAATTGGGAGCAGGGTCGCCGCGAGCCGACTGGCCCCGCAAAGGTGCTGCTGAGGATCGCGGCTAAGCACCCGGAGGTGTTGCTGGAAGCGGTGTGACCTCCCTGCGCGGCAGCTGGCTGCGGATTCTTCCGTTTCCTCGTCCAGGAGCCGGTGCGTCATCCCATAGCCGATAGCTCCCGCATTTGATGGATGGGAATCCAGCAGAGGGAAGCACGGATGAAACCCAGCCCCCGACTTTCGGCCCGTTTTTATGATTCGATTCCCATCTTTTTGTGCCCATAGGGGTATTTGCACTTTGACGGCGCGGGGCTTGCGGTTTGGCCTCGGAAACACCGCCGAAAACCGGTAACTTTTCCGACTGGCTTAGCACACTTTTGTGCCTATCTGCGTGCTCGAACTTTCGTGCCTACTTAATAAACACCAATGAAATAAGGGGTTTTCGAAGATTGGAGCGGGTGAAGAGAATCGAACCCTTGTTACGGGTATAATGGTGCGGAGTGGTGTAATGTGGCCTTTTTACGGGCTTTTTGGCGTTGATTTGTTCTGAGTTACTTGCACTACTTGCACTCGTTGTGGCTTACCTGTATCGCAAACCGCGTTCGCCTTTTTGGTATGTCGTCTACTTCGACGGCGACCAGAAGGAAAAGCACCGTTCCACGGGCCTCCGTGCGGACGACCCTAACGACACCGCCAAG
>CAMAWP010000007.1 GCA_945861765.1 Akkermansia muciniphila
CCGAAGCCCTTCATCCCCCACGCGGCGTCGCTCCTTCAGGCTTTCGCCCATTGAGAAAAATTCTCGACTGCTGCCACCCGTAGGTGTCTGGACCGTGTCTCAGTTCCAGTGTGGCTGGTCGTCCTCTCAGACCAGCTACCCGTCTTAGCCTTGGTGAGCCGTTACCTCACCAACTAGCTGATAGGCCGCGGGCTTATCAAAAAGCGTCAGGCCTTGCGGTCCCCAACTTTGAATTCTAGAAGATGCCTTCTTAAATTCACATCCGGTATTAGCTCGCCTTTCAGCGAGTTATCCCAAACTTTTTGGCAAATTACCCACGTGTTACGCACCCTTGCGCCACTCCAACCACTGAATATTGCTACTCAGTAATTAGCGTTCGACTTGCATGTCTTATCCACGCCGCCAGCGTTCGTTCTGAGCCAGAATCAAACTCTCCGTATAAAACGTTAGTTTGCTCTGTTAAGGTGATTAGCCTTAACGATGATTAATATTACTCAAATTCCATCCGAACTAACTCGAATGGTTTTCGAGGGCTCTAACTTATCGCACAATTTAATTTTCAATGAGCAAAGAGGTCTAAAACCTCAAAATACTTCCCACTTGGGGACAAAAAATCCGAGCGCCGTATTTCTACTTTCGGCATCTCAGATACCTTCGGTTTGAAGCTGCGAAGAACTTACTCTTTTTATGCAAACTGTCAACCGATATTTTCCAGACTTTGTTTGCAACCGCTGCTTCTTTAAAGCGTCGTTAATGTAACTGCCTTTACGATTCGCGCAAGCGTTTTTTTTATTTTTTTTTCGTACCTCTTCAAAGTAGCTGGAAGGAGTTTTATTGAACTCTCACCAAGGAAGGGGATCCTAAGTGTTTCTATCGGCCATAAAGATTCCTCGATAAGAGACCTGTTCGTCTGCGCGGCTAGAGTGCGTATTTTGCAACCCATCAGGACCACACAAATCCTTCCTGCTACTCGGGTTTTCAATGAGTCGACTGTAAGGAGCACGTGGTTGATCGCTCCGAGCTTGTTGCGCGCTGCTACGACAACCGAACAGTCGAGAGCCTTGATAATGTCGGCCACTGCATATCCTTCACCCAGAGGAACAAGCAGCCCTCCCGATCCTTCGACTAGTAGGATGTCGGACTGAGATTCCAACACTCGAATTCGCTCCACGACTTCTTGGAGGCCAATCTGGCGGTCGTGTCTTCGCGCAGCAACCAGCGGAGCGACCGCCTCTTTAAAATAGAAGGGGTTAATCAGTGACTTTGATAACCGGCCTTCCTGAAGTTTATAAAGCAAATCCACATCTGATCGTGGACCGGAGCAAAAGGGTTTCATCGCCCACGTTACAGAGCGACGCCGCTGGAGATGCGTAAGTAATAGCGCCGTCAAGAGAGTCTTGCCAGCACCGGTATCCGTGCCTGTGATGAAAATAACTTTACCCACGGCGTCGTTGCGAGCAGTTGAGGACGACGAACCACAGCACTGAGCCGTGGTCTAGTCGTGTCCGGAGGAAGGTCATTTCCAGTGGAAGTAGAGCGTTTGAACGTCTCTCGGATTGGTTGGATTGCGCCGCACCAGAGCAACAAACTGCCGCTTATACTGATTAATACTGGCTTCAACTTGCACTTCAAAAGTCAGGCTGCGCGTGTTGCATGTGCCTTGGAGTTGTTGAAGGAGTTGCGGTACCATTCCAGGAACATTGATGAGTTCTCCGACAGAGCGAAAAGGTGCATCATCCTCTGTCCCATCGGTTCCGTCCGGTCCGGCGCGAGTAGCGACTACGCTTTGAGCCAAGCCTGAATCAAACCCTGGAATAAGTTGAAGCACCTGAGCTGAAGCCGTGTTGATGTTGATGAGGCCAGCGGAAAGGGGAGTAAACAGATCGACCAAGCCAACTGAGGAAGTCTGCTCCCCGCCACGCCCATAGTAGGAGGTGGCCCCACTTACCACCAGTTGTCCCGTCCGGGCTTTCCCCGAAGGGCCCCAGTACATTTCCGGAGTAATTCCGCGGATCAAAAGCAATTCAGCCAGGTCATCCATTGGTCCATTCTTTGCCAGGTACGGAGCGTAACCGGGGTTTGGATTACCAAGATAATCGCTGCTTTCCGCTCCGCTCAAATGAGGTGAATCATTCGGATCAAGCCAGTCGAGAAACGAATCAGTTACGACCGAAGCATCACCGAGATCGACGCCAACCAAACTCAGCGCACGTTTGAGCAAATGGGAATTGCCATCGTTAATCAAGTTGATGTTAAGTTTTCGCTCCAGATCGACAATTTTGATAGAAAACATTCCTGCGCCCAACGGATTATTTTCCAGAGAAATTGACTCAAGCACTTCGTTGGTCCCCATAGGCCCACCTGCCCATTTTTGGTTCAATGAGTCCCACGGTTCACTCACAACGTTCATGTGCTGGACGAGAATATATCGCGCGAACTCCACTCCAGAACGTCCGATCCATTCCAAATCCCCTTCGAAACTGGTGTTACGGGCCAGCTTCGTCTCCACCTTCATCGAGTAGGCGAATCCTCCCGCTAATATCCCCAGCACCACGATGACGATCATCACGATCACCAGCGCAAAGCCGCGAGAAGAACCGTCAACATCGATCTTCATCGCCTTACTCCCGGGCTGCCTGGCTGCAGCACCTGTGCTGGGACGGTTGGAGGCACACCGCCTTGTGGACCGGGTGGGACACCGCCTCCACCGCGCCGGATCGCTGGAACCTGGAGATCACGCGGAACAGCTAAAGAACTTAAAAATACGGTTTGCACTACGACATCCTCTGGCGTGGAGTGCCCTCGGCTGCTGTTGCGAAACCCTAAGGCCACCCTGACCATCTTGGGCAATTGATTTGTTGGAAGCCATTCGGGCAACCACTTAAATTTGTTCGTATCGAAGAACTCCAGTTGGAAGCGGCTCACATTCGGTGCCAAGACGATCGTATAGGGTTTCACATTCCGCTCCTCCGACTCCAACAATGGGCTCTGCGTGAGCACGAGCTGATTCTGCTCAACGCCAAAAGTGACCCGCCGCACTACTTGATCGCCGAAGAGCCCGCTGCCAGGGAATGAAGAAGGTAAACGGGCCACAAAGCTGAGTTGGGCAAAATCGCTACTGGTGTCAGCGATGAATTGATAATACCTAATGTTGGACGCAAACAACTGGGCTGAACCGAGAGATTCGCCGAGAGCCCGCAGCGCCATTCGCGAACGTTGGGCTTCCGCCGCCACATTCAATCCAACCTTTGAGCCACGTAGAATCGAAGACCAACTCGAATAGATCGCAATCAGCACCACGGCAAAGATCGTGATTGAGATCATGATTTCGATTAAGGTGAATGCCTTCTGACGAGAGATAAACGAGCAAAGTTCTTCACCTCGACTTCTCCTTCCGAATGAATTCTCAGGAGAAAAAATTCGGCATAGCTTTGAAGCCTTCATCTCCGTATCCTGCTGCCGGAGGATTTGGCTGATTCAGGGCGGAACAATAGGATGCTAGTCGTCGATGCGACCACCTTTTTCCCCTTCACTCCATAAATTTCAAAATCCACTTGAAAGAGTCCATTGCTCGAAACTTCCGAGATATTGCCATTGCATGTATAGCCGGGATTCAGCTCCTCAAATTCTGCGGTAATCTCAGACGGTAAACTTCCCTCTTCCACCCGATTGGTCAGCAACAATCCTGCCGCGAGGCTAGTGATGTCCAGATTCGAACCTCGCAGGCTCCGCGCCGCAGCAAGGCTTTGGGAGGTTAGATCCAAGATGGCAAATATCGCCATGAAGAAAAGCGCCATTGCGATCATGACCTCGATCAAGCTGAATCCAGAAACAACAGGGCGCAGGCCGGAAGTCGGAACAGACCGCTCACGGAATTGAGAGACCGACCTCTGGCTTCTGATCGCTGGGTTCAGTTTCAACGGAGCACCTCTACATCTGCCAGCCCAGTGACCACATCTAGGCTGATCTTCCGCTCGCCTTCTTCGGAGAAAAGAATCATCGTGAACTCGTCGCTGGTCCCGTTGGCGAAAAAGCGCACGCGCGCCTCCGGCTGTTCCATCTCGTCATGAAAATTCACATAGAGAAGTTTGACCGCAACATTGTCTGGAATCTGGGCGCTAAAAGTCGATGCGCTTGAGGAAGCCGAAACGACAGGCGGGCTCCCTGGAGCGCTCGTGTTAAAGGAGGGATCGCTTCCGTTATCTTGCCTCGCCGATTGAACTGAAACCTGCCCATCCCCCGCGTGAATCAGGAGTTCCATAGGCACACCCTTCAGGATGGCCTGGGCTCGCGCGTGGCTGCAACCTTCAACTAAGTCGCTGACGGCCTTCCTTAGTTTATCTTTGTGCATAGCCCGGACGAAGGCTGGGATTCCAGTGGCCAAGACGATCGCGGCGATGCTAATCACGATCATGATTTCAATCAGAGTGAATGCGCGATCGCTAATGCGAGATCGGTGCTGCGAGATGCGGATGGGGGCGGGAGAATTCATCAGCGCGCAATATTGGCAGTGATAGCGAACATGGCCGAGAGCACGCTGAAGAGCAGGAAGCCTACGCCCAAGGCCATGAGGATAATCATGGCGGGCTCAATAAGATTGGTCATGACTCGCAAAGCAATGCTCAATTCGTTTTCGTAAGTACTGGCGACGTTTTTCAGAGCACCGGGAACATCACCCGTTTCTTCTCCAATCTTTAACAAGTCGATCATCAGTTGGGGGAATATCTTGCTCCGGGCCAGGGGCTGAGCGAGCGTTTTGCCATCCGTAACATCTTCTCGTGTCTTCGCAATCGCCTCCTTAAAAATTCGGTTCGGAATGATCTGCTCGGTAATCTTCAAAGCCGTTAAGACAGGCACTCCATTTTCCAACAAGGTGGCCAACGTGCGAGCGAACTGCCCATACAAATTAAGCTTCACTACTTTGCCCACAACGGGTGCTTTCATCTTCCAAAGGTCGATGGAGCGCTTACCGGCATCGGTGGAACGGTAGCGCACAAAAAGAATCATGATCGCGGCCAGCACTAAGCCCATGATCATTAAGTAAGCCGGATTGCTGAAGAAGTTGCTGAAATTGACCAAAACTTGGGTCGCAAAAGGCAACTGCACGTTCATGCCTTCGAAGATTGAGAGGAATTTCGGGAGCATGTAAGTCATGAAAAAAATGATGATCACGACACCAACACATGCCACAACGGATGGATAAATCAAAGCTGAGACAAACTTCTGTTGCACCTCGGCAAAGCGCTCGTAATGCTGCGAAAGCCGTTGCAAAACTTCCACGAGAGCGCCGCTCTGCTCCCCTGCCCGGACCATGTTCACATAAAGATCAGAAAAAACGACCGGTTGTTTTGCCATTGCATCTGAAAGGCCTTTACCTTCCATCACATCTTGCTTGAGCTCCTTGCTGACTTCGGCAGAAATTCCTTTCGATTCCAAATGGGTCATGCTGTTGAGAGCCACAGTCAAGGGCATGCCCGAGTTGAGCAAATTAGAAAGCTGCTGAGTGAATGTGGCTAATTCCTGCAGCTTTGGCTTTCGTTTTCGCTGCAAAAAATCTCGGAAAGCTCGAGGCAAAACAGCTCTTCCAACCCCTTGGCGATCGCTCGCAATCTCCTGCTTGGCCGGACCAACTCCCTTGGCTGCGTCCACTGCCACTGGAAACAGCCCAAGCCGCTCAATCTGCATGAGCGCGGCAGAGCGATCCGGAACGTCCACGACACCATTGACTACTTCACCCGAACGGCGGCGCGCCTTATAAGTAAAACTTGCCATACGCTTAAATCACTAAGTATAAACCGTTGAACTCGGAAAGTTTCCGACATTCGGAGACCGATCTAGCTTCGCAGCGGCGAAAGAACTCAAAACATTCCTCTTGGAGAAGAAACTGGTGCAACCGACAACCCAGTGTTAAACATGAGCCACACGGCACACGAAAACGCTTCAACCGCCTTCATTATAGACAGGTTGCGCATACTTCTCTCGGATGAGTTCGCTGATTCTTCGATTCAAATCGTTGTCTATTTGCAACTCCATCCACCTAATCTCTCGGGACGACGACAACGTTTCCATCATCGCCCTCTCCCAATCGACTCTGGACGCCTGATAGGTTTCTGGAGCTCGAACCGAGCCCTGAATCAGCAAACCGCACCGGTTCCGGCGTTGGGCAGCGCCTGCTATCTTTTTGTCTTCTGAGAGCAAATCAAATTTCTCCGCCCCAACGAAACATAGCCCGGGCGCATCCTTCTGACAGCACGCCGATAGGTTTGTTGTAAGCCCTAGTTTTGTGAACGAAGCCCGTATCCATTCATGAACACGTTGATAGCTCTCCACCGCTTTGAGACCATACCAACCGTGATTGGGAGGGATCGTCACGCTGTAGGTCCAATCAGTGTCATGGAGAACCAGCCCGCCTCCTGTTGAGCGGCGAATCAGAGGCCGCAAAGGTGTCCAACGCGCAACCTCGAAATACTTTTGAGAATAGCCAAACGTTGCCGCCGCTTCCGTCCACGAATAAAACCGAAGAACCGGCTGACGCAACCCAAGCGCCGCCTCCAACAATGCTTCGTCCATTGCCATGTTGGCAGCGGCAAGTCCGCGCCCAGATTGGAGGAGGTACCAGTTCTCTGACACGGCAAGCAGCTATTGATTTCGAAAATCGAGTTTCAAATCTTTACAGTCCGCTCCTACACTTTGGTGCGTGAGGGACAGAGTTCCTGAATCTCGCAGTTAAGGCAATCCGGCTTACGGGCTGAGCACCGGCGTCGGCCATGCCAGATGAGCCAATGGCTGAACATCGTCCATTGATCTTGCGGCACAAGCCTCACCAAGACTTCCTCAATTTTCTCTGGCGTCTTCTCGTCGGTCAACCCGAGTCGTTGAGCGAGGCGAGCCACGTGCGTATCGACAGCAACCCCTAAATTAATGTTGAAAGCATTACCCAGGACCACGTTGGCGGTTTTCCGGCCCACGCCATCGAGTTGAACCATCTCTTCGAAGGTGCGGGGGACTTCGCCACCGTGCTGTTCGATCAGTTTGCAACAACAGGCGCGGATGTTCTTGGCTTTGTTCCGAAAAAATCCGAGGCGACGGACCTCGTTTTGTAACTCGGCGGGGTCTGCATTCGCGTAGTCAGCAACCGTGCGATATTTCGCAAACAGATCCTTGGTGACGATGTTCACCTGCTTGTCGGTGCATTGCGCCGAAAGAATAGTGGCGACCAGCAACTCGACGGGATTCGAGTAATGCAACTCGCAGTGCGCGTCGGGATATGTCTTCTGCAGGCCAGCGATAATTTGGTGAACTCGCTTGGATCTGGTCTGTGTAGATTCTGTCTGCATTTGGAAAGACGCCACGGACCTTTCTTCGCGCAAGTCCAACACGACGTTAAACCAACTCGGGTTCCTCGATCCGTTTCGGCGCGGCAACCAGGGGACGGCCATCTGGGCCTTCTGGATACTCAAATATTTTCCCTTCGAAGTTGCGGATAACAACCCGATCGGCATTGCGACTCAAGACATGTTCAGGATTCACAGGCACCTTGCCTCCTCCACCGGGGGCATCAATGACGTATTGCGGAACGGCGTAGCCCGTAGTATGGCCCCTCAAACTTTCTATAATCTTCAGCCCTTGCCGCACGCTCGATCGCAGATGTGCCGAGCCAGAGATGAGGTCGCATTGATAAATGTAGTAAGGTTTTACACGGCACATGAGCAATTTGTGGACGAGTGCTTTGACCACGGTCGCATCATCATTCACATGCCGGAGGAGCACAGATTGATTACCCAGAGGAATTCCAACGTCTGCCAAGCGCCCTAAAGCATCGCGTACTTCGGTTGTTAACTCGCGAGGGTGATTCGAATGAATGCTGATAAAGAGCGGATGATATTTCTTGAGCATCGCGCAAAGCCCTGGTGTGATGCGTTGAGGCAAAAAGATTGGAATCCGTGTCCCGATCCGGAGAAATTCGACATGGGGAATCGCCCGCAACTGGCTGAGCAGATGTTCGAGTTTGTCATCACTGAAGAGCAACGGATCCCCTCCGCTGAGCAACACATCGCGGATCGCTGGAGTCTTCCGGATGTAATCAATCTGCTTTTCGAATTCCGGGTGAAAGTCGTAACCAGAGGCATTGCTGACTAATCGCGAGCGCGTGCAGTACCGACAGTAGGATGCGCAACGATCCGTGACTAAAAATAAAACGCGGTCCGGATAGCGATGCACCAATCCTGGAACAGGAGAATGACTATCCTCACCGCAAGGATCGCTAACTTCCCAAGGCGCGGTATGAGTTTCTTCGATCCTCGGGATCACCTGCCACCGAATCGGGCAATTCTCGTCTGCCGGATCAATCAAATTGAAGAAGTAAGGGGTAATCGCCATGGCTAGCTTGGTATTGGCCAGAAGGGTCCCGGCACGCTCTTCAGGAGTCACCGTAGGCATGAGGCGCTGCAATTGTTCCAATGACGTGATCCGGTGTTTCAATTGCCATCGCCAATCGTTCCAATCTGTCTCAGAAATTTTGGCCCAAAAGCCACGGCCAGCCGCCAGGAATTCCTTGAGAGCATCAAGCCGTGGAGATGATGGCGGCTCCTTGCCGTGCCCCGATGAATCTTCGTTCAACATGATTCGGAACTATATTTTGGGTCTGAATTGTGTCAAGGGAGAGGCCAAAGTTAAAATTGGGCCATGAAGACCGATTCCTCAGGGGTTGGGACGAGTCTTTGCGATCGATGACTGACTGCGACGGAGCGCCTCGCGTTGTCGATACAATTGGTCCAACGCTTTGATGGCGTCCTGAATCACATAATTAGTAGGCAGAACAACCTGTCTTTTGTCGCCTTGAGTAGAACCCACTTGGGCTCGTCTTTGCAAGTAGTTATGCAAACTTAGCCGGTAGCCATCGATCAATGGAATAACTTCCGGAGGAACATTATACCGAAGGCTGACGAGCTGATTCAACGCCTGCTCCAACACTCGCCGTTGGAACGGAAAGTCCCATTCCGAGATGAATTGCTGCAACGTCACCTGGACTAGCGCGGGCAAAGCATTGGACGCTGACCTGACCTCGACCTGAGCCAGTAAGATGTCATCGAGCTTTTGGAGACACGACTCAACGGTCCAAGGTTGCATCGCATCGCGCCCGGCGAAAGTCGCCGGGTTCACAGACCACCACTTTTCGACATCTGAGAGCCGGTCTGAACGTGGAATCGAGTCGCGCCCCGTAAACGCCATTAAATTGACCGACCACCACTTTTCGACATCCAAAAGCCCTTGAAAATGTGAACGAAAGGCATTCAAGAACGCAGTTTCCCAATTCCAACAATAGGGCAAGCCACGGAGCATTTGGAACAGATTGGCCAGGCCGTTTGGCAGGCGACAAAGGTCATGCAAAAAAACCTGCGCTGAATATTGGTAAAGCTTAAGGTTTGAACCTGAAAGCTGATCAAGGTTCGGATGACTCAGGTCGGCGAACGCCAACGCCGCGTTTGACCTTAGAAACTCCCGCGCCTCTCGAAGAACATCGGCGTTCCCCTCGATCCACCCCACCCGCGACATAAACCCCGTGGGGACCGATTGGAGGATCAAATTAGGCCCAGCGGAGGATAGAAGCTCAAGGGAAAGTGATTCGATCATCCAGAACGGAATCTCGGCCGACTTCGGCCCAACTCCTCGGTTGGCTATTTCCAAAAGCAAGACATGGACTATCCCTCGAACGAGCTTTAATCTCTCGATCCGGTCGGGAATGTCCACCCGATATTGCCATCCAACTGGATTGAATCTCGGCCTGATCACGAACTCCCCGTCGCCGTCCGGACTACGACCTAAAAATAAATGAATTTTTCCGGCTCCCTCTGGCGAGATCTTCAGGTCGCGCAACAAGGCTCGTTTGATGCGCTCAGCGGAAACCAGCAGCACGTCTGAACCTAGCTCAATGACATCGGCCCCGCGTGCGCGAGAGCTCACCGCCGGGCTTGAACCAATCGACGCACGTTCATCATGAACGATGAATTGCTCCGACCGACGAGTTGGCGGGAAGGTGATAGCTGCAAAACCCGTCCAGCAAAAGGAAAGCAACAACAATGTAACGACCGTTTTCATCGATTGGCCAGGCACAAGATTCCAGTCATAGAGTAAGCGTAAACCCTCAACTCATGCCGTGAGATCAATGCGAAGGCCATGATTTCTGAAGTCGAGATTCGAATCACCCATCAACCCGGTCGAGGATGCCAAGAACCCCGACCAAGACGCGCGTCAGAAAATCTTTCCGCACCCAAATGGGGCTGACCGCCGTCATGGACACGACTCAACTCGCCGACGAATCCGGCTTAGCAGTCTTGGTCTCGGCTTTCGCCGGGGTGGACTTGCTCTCCGCAACGGGTGCAGGCGTCGGCGTATCTTTCTTTGCAGCCTCTTTGTATTTTTCGCTCCGGTAATCGGTGATATAGAAACCGCTTCCCTTGAAAATGAGGCCAGCCCCGCCACCGACGCCCCTTTTTACCTTCCCTTTACCCCATCTCTTTTGTCCACAGAGGTCCCGCGGACAGGTCGCAACTGGATTTTCGGTGATAGATTGCAACAGTTCAAATCTATGATCGCACTTAGAACAAATGTACTCGTATGTCGGCATAACGGACTTGAATCAAACAGATTGCGCGTCGGTAAGCAATCCAACAGAATCGGACGCACGCGAATATTCGGTTTCGGACCCTTTTTCCAGAGCCCAGAAAGGGACATTTAACCTCCAATACAACTCATCGTTCGAGTCGGCTGAACAAAATCCGGTTTTCCGATGCGATGCCCAGCTTCCTTCTGCCAGACTATAGATCGAAGCAGTTCAGCAATTTCGGGATCGGAAGCGCCACCGCGAAGCAAAGACTTCAAATCATGCTCCTGAATGCTAAACAAGCAGGTCCTGATTTTCCCATCAGCAGTTAAACGCAGCCGATTGCAGTGGCCACAAAACGGTTCGGTAACAGGCGCGATAATCCCGATTTCACCGCGGCCGTCTGGAAACGCCCAACGACGGGCTGTTTCCGCGGAGTTTGGAGATTGGATAGCTTTCAAGGAAAACCGCGTTTGCAAGCGTTCGAGAATTTCTTTCCCAGGCACCACCATATCCTTGAGCCAAGCACGGCTTGAGTCCAAAGGCATGAACTCGATAAACCGGAAACTCAAATTCTGGTTCTGAGCAAACTCAGCGAGGCTTTCGAGTTCGTGATCGTTGATACCTCTGATGACCACGGCATTCACCTTCACCGGATTCAAACCAAGCTCTTGAGCCAACGTAATGCTGGCCAGCACCTCAACGAGGCCGTCACGGCCTGTCATCTTCTTGAAATTCTTGCGATCCAACGAATCCATACTGAAGCTGATTCGCTGAAGCCCAGCCGCTTTAAGGGCCGCCCCCTTCTTGCCAAAGAGAAACCCGTTGCTCGTCATGGCGAGATCCGAGATTCCTGGGATCTGAGCAATTTTCGCGACTAAAACTTCAGTGCCCTGGCGTAAGAGCGGTTCTCCTCCAGTAAGGCGAATCTTCTGAATACCAAGCGCTGCCGACAATCGCACGATACGTTCGATCTCTTCAAAACTCAGAATCTCAGAACGCGGTTTCCAATCGGGCAACCGCAGTTTCTGAGGGTTTGGATTTCGGATGGAATCGAATTTGGTACGGTAAAAACCGGCCGCTTCCTCAGTTTCCGGCAGGCAGTAAAGACAACGAAAATTGCATCGGTCCGTTAAGCTGACCCGCAAATCCCTCATGATCCGCCCATGAGCGTCCGAAAGCAGGCTTGGAAGGATCATTTCCCCGAAGGCGCATTGGTGGTTCCGACAGCAGCCTGCGGAGGGGTGATCTTAACCGAACCATCCCGGTTAATATCGACCTGAAGATTGTAATTCGTTTTCGGAAGTGTGGTCCGGTTGGCAATGCCCTTGTTGAGAAGCTCTGCGCCTTTCTGCTGATTCCAGCCAAAGAGCCCGCGCCGGATCAAATCAAGTCGGCGAGACAGAGACAATTCATCTCGCAGCCTGCGCACCTGCTCACGGACCAAGGCTAGGTCGTTGAATTGACGTTCCAATTCCGCCTTTTCCGTTTGCATGCGCTTCAATTCTTTCAAGAGAAAATCACGATCACCCTCAGATGCATCGAGCCGTCGTTGAGTGTCCGAAATCTTCGTTTGGAGATTCGAAATATTGCTGTCCAGATCTGTCATTTTCTTGCTCAAGCTATCGCGCTCAGACTCGAGCTCCGCGATTCTCGCGTCGCGTTTGAGAACTTCAGCTTTTGAGGCTTCAGCGGCGGCTTTGGCTTCAGCCTGAACTTTATCCAAATTCGCGCTCACGCCGGCCAGATTGTTCGAATAGACCTTTAATTCTTGTGTTCTCGTATCGAGATCTCTCTCCAAACTCTGGTTGACGAGCTTCTGCTCGTCCCATTTCATGGTCGTCTCAGTGACTGTATTCGAGAGTTGGAGGATGGTGGCAGTGTCTGCATGTTTCTCCTTCTCGGCATTGGTATGACTCATAAAGAGCATGCCACCCAATCCTAGACAAATTACCACAAGAAAGATGGCGACGATTTTAGAATTCATAAGGCTAAACACGATGCGCAGACAAAACTCTTTTGGCAAGCCCTCATCTTGCCTGAAAGGCGCATCTTCGCTTGAATTAAAGACGATTCTCCCTAGATTGTATTCATGGAACTGCCAAGCGAGATCGCGGTCATGACGCTGCCGAAAGCGATTCTCTTTCCTCAGGCAATGCTCCCGCTCTACATTTTTGAGCCCCGTTACCGGCAAATGCTAACCGATTCCCTCAATTCCCATCGTATGTTTTCCGTGGCGATGCAAAAACCGGGCCGCACGCGTGAAATCCCTTCTAGCGTGGCTGGGCTTGGCTTGATCCGTGCATCGGTCGGCAACCGCGACGGCAGCTCGCTCTTGATCTTGCAAGGGATTGCACGTATCCAGTTGGCGGAGATTGTCAGGTACAGACCCTACCGCGTGCAGCGGATCCGCCCATTGGAGACCACGTCGAGTGATAGTATCGCCGTGGACGCTTTGACCGCCAAGGTTCTCGATCTTGTCGCTGAACGCCTCGAACAAGGATTAGAACTTCCCGTCCAGGTTCTCAAGCAATTGCGCCAAGAAAGCTCTCCCGACGAAGGAGAGCTCTCATCCGTTCTGTCGCTCAAGCAAGTCATCAAATACTTGGCCAAACTGGAAAACGCAGATCACCTAGCCGATCTCGTGTCTTGCACCCTGTTGCGCGAAGCAACCGAGCGTCAAACCATCCTGGAAACCTCAAACCTGGAAGACCGATTAAAACAACTCATCCATTTCTTGATGGCAGAGATTCGTCGCCACAGCAACCGTAAGAAATCATGATCGGCAAGTAAGAGTCTGAAGATTGGTGTGCTAACGCCAATCCGGAAAGCGAAGCGGAATACCGCAAAAACCCAGGGAAAATACTGAGACAGAGCGAATTAGTCTCAACTTGAAACTACCCACGTCCGCTTTACTTCCACCCGCGCGCTCCTCTCCGCGAGCACTTGGATCACCGTGCGATCTGAGAAGCCATTCATCCAGCCCAGAGCCACTAAAGACGATTCTTTACCGGCTGATCTTTTGGTACTCGGCCATTGCCTTCGGCAACAGATCCTGGAGGTCCCGAATCCTTGTTTCAGTGATCGGGTGGGTCCTCAAAAACCAAGGGCCTCCAGCAGAAGACCGGGTTGCTTCAGCGAATCGACCCCAGAAATCAATAGCGGCTTGGGGGTTATATCCGACTCGAGCCATGTAGATAAGACCCATTTCATCGGCTTCAGACTCCTGCCTCCGGCTATGCGGCAAAGCCCTTCCCAACTGTGTGCCAAGTCCATAGGCCGTTGAAGCAGCGGCCTGCGCCCGCGAGTCTGCTCCAGACAAAGTAGCGCCCAAGACCTGGCCACCTGCTTGCATCACCAGTTGTTCACTCATCCGCTCGGCGCCGTGGTGTGCCGATGCATGACCGACCTCGTGGCCGATCACAGCGGCTAATCCAGCCTCATCCTTCGTGATCGGAAGGATGCCGGTGTAAACGCCAATCTTTCCTCCAGGCAAACAGAAGGCATTGGCCTCTTGGCTCTCAAACACGACAAACTCCCAGTTGGCGACCGGAAGGTCCTTCGCGGCAGCGGCAGCAATCCTTTTCCCAACTTTTTGCACCAGGGCGTTAGCCGTCAGGTCTCGGCTGATCGGCACATCTTTCTTCATCTGTTCAAAGCTGGTCAACCCGAGCTGCATCTCTTGGCCGGGCGAAATCATGTTCAGTTGCGTCCGGCCCGTAATCGGAACCGTCGAGCAACCGGCGAGCTTCATCAAGATGGCGCAGGATGTGATCAGAAGCGCCGCAAGCCTAAAAAACGGATGTTTCATAACCCAACTAGATCATAGTCCCAAAGAAAGAACAACCCCGACCAAACCGCACTTCTCACGATAGAACGTTCGTCCAAGTTGCTTTCAATTTGAGATTAAGGCACGCCGGATGTCGGGCGGCTGACGAGGCACGATGGAGGAGCAAATCCACAGCGCTCTGTGACTGACGAGCAACGAAGCCAGACGCCCAGCAGACCAGCGAATTAGCCTCAACTTGAAAGCAACTTGGAATTAGGCATCTAGGCTTTAAGCGAGACTCCAAGCGGGTCACGAACAGAGCGAAGTCCAAAACGAGAATTTCTGGAACTCAAGACAACGTTCTCCCTTGCGGCCTGCCTCCTAGGAATTGCCACCCTTCCTGCTTTCCTAATCCACCTCGTTGCAGTACACCTCAGCTAATTGAACTGAGTTTATGGGTGCATTATGAAAGTCAACCTTGCATACGGACAGGGCTATTTGTCCGTGGAGTTGCCCGATAAAAATACGACGATCATCGAGCCGTCCCACACGCCAGGTTTGACGGATGAACGCGCCGCTGTGATCCAGGCTCTCGATCACCCGATTGGCGCGCGCTCATTGCGGGAATGGATTAAACCGAGCGACCGCCTTTGCATCGGCTTCACGGACATTACCCGCGCTACGCCAAACGATCGAATTATTCCATGGCTTCTGCAACACCTCTCGCACATCCCTCGGGAGCAGATCACTTTGCTCAATTCGCTCGGCACTCATCGGCCCAATACTAAAGCGGAGCTTGAGAAACTGCTCACTGCTGAAGTGGTCAGAGATTATCGAGTGATCAATCACGAACCAGAAAATCCGTCGGCACTCGTCAACTTTGGCGTCACTCGCGACGGAACAACGGCCTTGATCAACCGGCATCTCGTCGAAGCCGATGTTCGCATTATTACGGGCTTTATCGAACCTCACTTCTTTGCAGGCTTTAGCGGCGGTCCCAAAGGTATTATGCCCGGCCTCGCCGGCCTCGAAACGGTGATGAGCAATCACGGAGCAAAGAACATTTCAGATCCGAAGTCAGCCTTCGGGATCACCGTGGGAAATCCCATTTGGGAAGAAATGCGCGATATCGCCTTGCGTATCGGGCCAAGCTTTCTTCTCAACGTCACATTGAATGAACGACGCGAAATCACCGGAGTCTTTGCCGGCGACCTCCTACAAGCCCATAAAGTCGGCTTCGAGTTCGTCCGCCGCTCAGCGATGCAACGCGTTAAGTCACCTTTTGAAATTGTGGTGACGACGAACAGCGGTTACCCTCTCGATATGAACCTTTACCAGGGTGTCAAGGGCTTGAGCGCAGGGGCCCGGATACTTCACGAGGGCGGCACTCTGATACTCGCTTGCGAATGCCGCGAAGGTGTTCCCGCAAACAGCCCACTCGATCAATTACTGCGGAGCGCATCAAGCTCCGAAGAGATTCTAACCATGCTGTCCACTCCCGGCTTCGTTCGGCCGGAGCAATGGCAAGCGCAAATCCAGGCGCTCATCCAACGTCGAGCCAACGTGCTGGTGTACAGCTCGCTCACCGATGACACTGTCCGCTCGGCCCACTTTGCTCCTTGTCATGATATAGGCGCCGCAGTCCGCGACCGCCTCCAACAACTCGGCCCCGAGGCCCGCGTTGCCGTCCTGCCCCAAGGCCCGCTGACCATTCCTTACCTTTCATAGCACGAAGCTGCCGGACGGAGATAGCGGTCGATCTTTGTGACATCGCTCTCCGGCAGGCATCACCGCGCGTGATAGAAATTCTTGGAGACAGGCTGGTGCCTATCCCTCTAGCGCGATAGAAAACGGACCGAAGTGGAAGGCTCGATCTTAAGCGCGGGGAGGGAGTTTCTTTTCTACGGGAAATTTTTGGAGCACGACGAACTTTGGCAAGCCGCCTTCCATTGGCAAATGGAGTTGGCCTTCGATCAGCGGGCGAGCGTAATCCACAAACTTCTCGTTCGGCACAAATCCGTCCTCGCTGATCCAATCGCGCGGGATCAAATGCTCCACGTTGGCGATATCCTGCAGCGGTTGGACATCGGTCGTCCACTGGTAAGGATTACTGTGAAGGCGGACGATTTTGACCATGAACCCACTTTTGCCCTGAACCGCAGCGCGAACTGCTGCTTCCCCGCAAGCCGTCGCTTCCTCAACGTCGGTTTCGCTGGCACAGTGCGCGGCGGACCGCTGTGCGTAGCCCAGTTTGACTGTCCGTGTCTTGGTTTTGAGTTTACCGGAAACGATCTCTGCCACGCGTTCAGCGGCACCCGACAACACCGGGTGACCAAAAGCGTCCAACCGGGACATGTCAGCCCCGATTTCTTCGCCGGACGGCCTTTTTAATCCTTCACCAACAACCACAATACAGTGATTGAGAGTGGTGACAAACTCCTTCACCTTTCTCAAGAAAGGTTCTTCCTGGAATGGAATCTCGGGCAAGAGAATGATGTGAGGCGCATCGTTCGGGGACCGTTTAGCCAGCACTGTGCCCGCAGCAATCCAACCCGCCCCTCGTCCCATCACTTCGATGACGCAACAGGAGCCGTCATCCGTAGCCATGCTCACGACATCCGCCGCAATCTCCATGACAGTGGTCGCGTTGTACTTGATCACCGATCCATAGCCCGGGCAGTGGTCGGTATGCGGCAGGTCGTTATCGATGGTTTTAGGAACACCGATCACGCGCATGTCATAGCCACGCTGAACCGCGTGCTCATGAATTTTGTGCGCCGTATCCTGTGAATCGTTGCCACCCACATAGAAAAAATACCGGATGTTGTGCGCTTGAAACACCTGAAACAACCGCTCCATCTCCTGCGCTGCACGCTCCGGCTTTTTCTTGAAGTCGATCTTGTAGCGGCAAGTGCCTAGCGCCGCAGCGGGTGTGTGCTTCAATCCCTCGATCACGGCCCTTTTCTCTTCCTGGATGTCGATGAACTCCTCGTTGAGAATTCCCAAAATGCCATTGAGTCCGCCGTAAATCTCTTCGATCAATTCCGGGTGCCGACCAGCTTCTTGTATCACGCCCGCAACGCTGGCGTTGATCACCGCAGTAGGTCCACCAGACTGGGCGACCAACATATTTCCCACTAAGTCTGACATAGGTTTCTGTTAAACTACCCTTCCGGGCGTTGTGAATCGCTGATCCGAGTAACTTCGCAGTCGGTTCTCGAAATCGACGCGGAACCATGCCAACGAGTGAACAATCTGTCAAAGATGAATTATCCGAAATGAGCGAGCGCTATGGCGGATTCAAGAATACTTGACCGGCCTCCGCTGTAATTCTGCCGCAGTTCATCCTCGCTCACTGCGCGGGGTTTCATCTGTCGCAAGAGGCCGTATCGAGTCCGGGCGCAGCCCTCGATCGGGCCGCATTACTAAAGACTATCCGTTCACTTCCATCTGCTCCCCACCCCGCCTTACGGCGACGCAGTTACTTTCAGTTGCTGGCGTTGAACTCTGCCAGAGCGGAACTCCTACCGTCCTATCGATGCTCACTCTCAAGCGCGCGAGCGCATCACTCTATGCACGCCGTCTGGCAGTTGCTGAAAAAACGAACAACTCACCGCGTTCGACAGCGGGCAGAGAATTGACCCGCATTACCAAATAGCGTTCATCATTCAATCCTCTGGCTTGCTTTGATCTTCTCCAAGGCCTCGCGAGCCTCCGCCGAAGCAAACTCGTTCGTGTTGGAAGCCATCTCGGCCAAGTTTGAAATGGCCGATGTAGCGGAACCGCCAATAGCCCCAAGCGCAGCAGCAGCCGACTTTCGCACTTCAGGACTGGCATCTTTCAAGGCTCTGATGAGAGCCGGCACAGCAGTTGCGGCAGCTCGCCCTCCGCGCTCCAAACTCTCGGCGGCCTTCGCACGAACTCCGGAATCTTCATCCTCCAGGGCTCCGGCTAGAGCGACGACGACGGTTTGACTCGACGGTCGGATTTTTCCGAGGGCTTCGATCATTCCGCTTCGCACTTCAGCCAAAGGCTCACGATCCAGGGCTGCGTGGAGGCTGGGCAAAGCCTCGCGAGCCAGTGGCCCCATCTCAGCAAGGGAACATGCGGCAAAAGCCCGAACCGCGAATCGTGAGTGTTCCAAAAATGGAATGAGTTTTGGAACGGCTGGACGGCCAATCCCGGCCAAAGCATGGGAAGCTTGTCGGGCGACCTGAGGAGACTTGTCGTCCAGCGCTTCGACCAACGCCGACACCGCAGGAACCGCCTCAGATCCGATGCGGCTTAAGGCTAAGATCGACATTAATCGGATGTGATGGTTCGAGGCTTTCATTGCTCGCACGAGTTCGGGCACCGCATCGCCTCCAATCCCGGCTAAACCAAAAGCGGCCCGCATCGAGATGTTCACATCTTCGTCCCGCAGCGCTTTGCTCAATGCAGGCAGCGCCATCTTAGCCTTGGGTCCCATGATTTCCAAAGCGCGCACCGCTCCAAATCGCAGGCGATTGGCTTCGTCGGGATCGAAGAAATGGAAGAGTCGTAGCCTGGTTTTGTCGGAGAGCCTTGGCGAAGTGACCATCAGCGGCTTTCTGAGAAGGGAATCTTTGCATCCAAGAGCCGCAGCCAAGCAGGGCACGGCGTCTTCGCCGACCCGACGAAAAACCTCTTCAGCCGCGGCGGTTGGTCCGGGGCCGTTTAATTCCAAAGCCCATGTGAGGACCGATTTTCCATGGACTGAAGGCGGCTCGGGTCTTCGAAACTGAACGGTCAACACGACGGCCAGGAGAGCCACCGCAAGCAACGCCGCCGCGAACCACCGTCGTTTCATGGAGTGAAATCCCCGGACTTCGCGCGCGCAGGGCGACTCTGAACCCACCCCTACCCCTCCCACGAGGAGACCGGGCAGAGCTCCCCTCCTGGGAGGGGTAGGGGTGGGTCGGTTCATGAAGAGTAATTAGAAAGCGAACCGAGGTTCAAAAGGCCCAACGCCGTTAGCCAGGTGCGCAATGGCCATGTTGCGGCATTACTTAATTCCGGCCAGACGTTCCTTCCAGATCTTGTAAAGTAAAACAGTCGCCTGCACATCTCGAAGACAATATTCAGCAATTTCGCGAAAAGAGCCAGCCGCGAGGAGAGAATTCACATCCAGCCCAGAAATGCCATGGCTTTTCGGCGACTCAATGCCGAAGGCTTTGCAATAAAAGTCGAGATTGAATCGGCGGGCGGCACCGTCGCGTCCGCTCACTCCGTAAAATGTCAATTGCTCAGCCAGATCGCAGTGGGGTTCGATTTGATAGCGGTAACCCAACCAGTCTTTGCGCGAAATTGGGACGTTCAGAATGGCGGATCGAAGATAGACGAACGGGACGTCGAAGCCGCGGCCATTGAACGTGGTGATGGAATCGTAGTGCTTGGCCACGTCCCAAAAAGCCGTCAGCAATTCCGCTTCATCGGAGCACGCGACGAATTCGACCGGGCCCGCTTCCTCGCTATCGGGTTCAAGTTCTGGTGCCGTAAAAAGAACTTGGCCGCGCGAGGTTTCGGCATTCAGCATGGCGATACAAACGGCCTGCGCGGTAAACGGGTAGAGATTCAGTTGCTGCCGGATCTCGGCCTGACGAATTTGGCGGGCCGAATCGTCAGGTAATCTTTGTGCGTCACGGAACAAATATTCCAACTGCACGTCGTCGAAACTTTCTAATGGAAGCGCGGAAGTCTCGATATCGAAAACCAATCTGGCCATGGAGAGGAGGGACAGTGATTAGACCGGGATGGCAGTTCTGCTTAAGATACCCAGAACTCGCCATCCTGGTATTTATGAGCCAAGGGAATTACTTTTTCTTGGCGATGGGTTTTTTAGCTGCGGGTTTTTTAGCTGCGGGTTTTGTTGCTTTCTTTTTCTCGGCCACGGATTTTCACCTCCGTCCAGTTTTGCTGGTTAATGGTTGCTGTCGCCTGAGTGTAGGCAAAATCTTTTTGGCTGACCAGGTTTTTTTATTTGCACTGGCGATTTCTCAGAATTTTCCCTTCGACCAGGAGAGGTTTCACCTCTACCGTTTCGTCCTTATGGCTGGCGACGCTCAACTAACTCCAATGATGGCGCAATACCGGCGCATCAAGAGCGAGCTGCCCGGCGATGCGCTGTTGTTGTATCGACTCGGTGACTTTTACGAGATGTTCTTCGAAGACGCACAGCTCGGAGCGCAGTTGCTCAATGTCGCGTTGACCAAGCGTGGCGTCGTGCCGATGTGTGGCATTCCATACCATGCGGCCAACAACTATATTGCGCGCCTGCTCAAGGCCGGTAAGAAGGTCGCGATCTGCGATCAGATGGAAGAGGCCCGCCCCGGTCAATTGGTCAAGCGCGAGGTGACCCAAATCCTTAGTCCGGGAACACATTTCGATGAGCGGATGCTCAATGCTGAGAGGAATAATTTCTTGGCTGCCGTTTACGCCTTAAGTGAAACTTATGGCTTGGCCGTGATTGATTTGACCACCAGCGATTTCAAGGTGACCGAGGTGGAAGATGGAACGGCTTTGCTGACCGAATTGGAAAGGTTGCGCCCCGCGGAAATTATTTTACCTGCAAACGCGACATCGCTCCGTTCGCTCCTCCAAGATGGATTTCCGATTCTCAACAGCTACGAGGATTGGACTTACGGGCCTGAGACTGCTCAATTCACTCTGCGCGATCATTTCAAGGTCGGCTCCCTGGACGGCTTTGGTTTGAGGAGTCGCGCCGCGGCCATCGGTGCTGCTGGAGCGATCTTGCACTATTTGATTCATCACCTCCGACGGGATGTGGCGCATCTGACGCGCCTCTCGTTTTACCAAAGGTCGGATTACCTGGTCCTTGATGGCGTCTCGCTGCGCAATTTGGAAATCCTCGAACCGCTTCACCGAGACGCTCCGCGGACAGCGTGCCTTTATGGCGCCTTGAACCGCACGGTGACACCGATGGGCGCGCGCCGCCTGCGCGACTGGCTGACTCAGCCGCTCGCAGCCGTGGAGCCGATTCGCCAGCGTCAGGAAGCAATTGAACTTTGGATTCGAAATTCCGCCAGCCTCGACGGTTTCCGTCGGCACCTGACGGAAGTACGGGACCTTGAGCGGACGATCAGCCGGCTGAGCGTCGGCACGGGCAACGGACGCGATCTGGTCGCTTTGCGATTGGCTTTGGAACAAATCCCAGGCCTGCGGCAGATTTTGGGGGAGATGCGAGTGCGGGCAGCTCAGCCGACGGGTGCTGCTTTGGCCAAAGACATTTTTGGTGAGATCCCACTAGCTGCTCAACATCTGAAGGGCGGATCGTCCGATCTGCTGACCGAATTAGAATCGCAACTCTCGGAATTCGCAGACGTGATCGATCTTATTTTGCGAGCCATTGGGGACGAGCCGCCGTTGGCTGTTAAGGAAGGTGGCTTGATTCGAGATGGTTTTGATGCGGCTTTGGACGAGCTGCGGAACGCCGGCCGCCAAGGCAAGGATTGGATCGCGAAGTTGCAACAGCAAGAAATCGAACAAACAGGGGTTGCTTCCTTGAAGGTGAGGTTTAATTCGGTTTTCGGCTACTACATCGAAGTGACCAAATCGAATCTCGACAAGGTCCCAGCTCATTACATCAGGAAACAAACCATAGCGAATGGCGAGCGTTTCTTCACTCCAGAGCTTAAGGAGATGGAAGGCAAAATTCTCGGCGCCGAGGAGCGCAGCCTCAAGCTGGAATACGACCTGTTCTTGCAAGTCCGCGAAACGGTCATCGGCCAGTTGCCACAAATCCAGCAGACCGCGCGCGCATTGGGCCAGTTGGATGTGCTCGCCTGCTTGGCCGAAACGGCCCGTCTCAACAATTATTGCCGACCTCAGGTCGCCCAAGATGGCATCCTGCAAATCGCGGAAGGACGCCATCCGGTTCTCGACCAGGCGCTGACCGAAGAGCGGTTTGTGCCCAACGATACTCAACTCGATCTAGTGACGCAGCAAATTGGTTTAATCACAGGGCCGAACATGGCCGGCAAGAGCACTTTCATTCGGCAAGTGGCTCTGCTGACACTGCTCGCTCAAACGGGTTCGTTCATCCCGGCGACATCGGCTCGCATCGATCTGGTGGACCGCATTTTTACTCGCGTTGGTGCCAGCGATGATCTTTCGCGTGGCCAATCCACCTTCATGGTGGAGATGACGGAAACAGCCAACATCTTGAACAACGCGACACGCCAGAGCTTGATTATCCTCGATGAAATTGGCCGCGGCACCAGCACCTTTGACGGCTTGAGTTTGGCTTGGTCCATCGTGGAGTATTTGCATAATCAGGTTGGTGCGAAAACCCTCTTTGCCACTCACTATCACGAGCTGACTGAATTGGCCGGACGGTTGCCGCGAGTCCAAAACTTCAATGTCGCAGTTCGAGAGTGGAACGATCAAATCATTTTCCTCCGCAAGATCGTCTCGGGAGGCACTGACAAAAGCTATGGGATTCAGGTGGCCCGTCTGGCGGGCGTGCCAAAGTGTGTGCTGACGCGGGCCAAGGAAATTCTCTCGAACTTGGAAGAATCAGAACTGACGCCCGAAGGCAAAGTGCGGTTGCCGGGTCGGCATCGCGCCGAGCGAGCAAGACTCCAGAAGCTGTCCCCGGCTTCTCAAATGGACCTCTTCATCGGCTAAAGTGTGGACGCGACAAGCCGGGTCGGCTGTGTTCACGACTGCGTGAGATGCACAAATTCTCGATTGAGTTAAAGGGAAAAAGGCGGGACGACGATTCTGGAATGCTCACTTTAAATATCCTGGGCGATTGCAAGGTGGAGTTGCTTCTGAGGAAGCAGGAGGACTAAACACTCAGGGCCTTCGAGCCGAACGGCGATGCCTTACTTGGAGCAATTCAAGTCTTGGCGAGAAGATCTAGGATGTAAGCCAAACTGGTCTGCACGTCGGCTTTCATGTTGCCGCAAGGATCGACTGCTCGGGTGCGTATGAATGCCGAAATGAAGGGTTGAGCGTTCGATCCACCTTCTTTAGAATTGCTCATGGACAAATCGCTGACAAAGTTTCCGCCCTTTAGCTTGACTCGATTGTTAGGAACAGTGTTCTCGCCGCGGGCTGGAGAGAGGATTGCCATTTTGATCGATTTGCCTGATCCGCTCGATGTAAAGGATTTCGCATTTCTTAAAAGCGATGCGCTAACGATTCAACGCTATGCGCACAACGTCTTCTACCAAGGCCTGAGGAATGGCGGTCTGGCGGACTTGAAACTGGAGTGCGGTGATTTGTTCGCCTATCAGATCACCGGCGGCAGTAATCTTGATTTGCCGGATACCGGAGTCGATCCGGTCGGCCGCACGGTGACATTCGAGAAAGATATTTACCCTCGTTTTAATATTATTCTGTGCATCTCGACGTTCTCAGCCACCGCGCCTCTGACCGTCTTCGCCAAGCGTTTTGGTTTTCGTGGAGCGACTTTGCATGGACTTAACGAAATCATTTTGCGAACCGGCCTTTCTGTGGATTACAACGAAGTCAGCCGTCAGGCGGAAAAGTTACGACAGGGATTGACCCGCGCCGACCATTTCGAAATTGATTTCGAAGTTGCCGGCAGGAAACAAACGCTCAAGCTCTTCTGTGGCGGACAGGAGGCGCAGAAAAGCCACGGCCTTTGTCGTGGTGAAACACCGGACGTGGCAAATCTGCCGGCTGGTGAGGTCTATTTTGTCCCAAAGAGCGCTGCAGGCGCTTTTCCTATGCGCTACGAGGATGGCACGATCGGCATCATGGAAGTGGCTAACGGCCGTATTACCAAGGCGACGCTCTTGATGGGAGATCCGTCTGTCACCGCTGCGCACAATCGGAAGTTGGCAACTGATCCCGTGACCGGCGAACTGGGCGAACTGGGGTTCGGGACGCAAGAGCTCCCTGCCTCAGGTCGTGATATTCAAGATGAAAAGATTTTAGGAACGTTTCACGTCGCGACCGGCCGGAGCGATCACTTGGGCGGACCGTTGACTCCCGAGCGCTTTCTTGATGCGCGAAATGCGACGCACGATGACATTTTATTCTCACCGACCAAGACACCAGAAATCCTCGTCCCTGAAGTGCGGATGTATCGGGGCGGGGAAGTAAAGGTGGTGCTCCAAAACTATCAGCCGGGCGATTACCTGCGGAAACTCATCGCATCTTGAGCACCAACTTTTACGAGTCCGAAAGGGCCGTGGCGGAATATCTTCTCTTCCACTACGGATCACCGGAACAGGTGTTGCCCTATCAGTTCGGGCCAACCGAATCGCTCCACTTTCCTGCGCGATGCGTGAAAGAATGCTTGGAGAAAGTGCGCTTAACGCCGGATGCGCGAGCGCTCGACCTCGGTTGCGCAGTGGGAAGATCGACATTCGAGCTAGCTCGCTATTGTCGTCATGTCGTTGGCCTTGATTATTCATCCCGCTTCATAGAGACGGCACGCTCGTTGCAGAAGACTGGCACGCTCGATTTTCAATTCGCGGATGAAGGCTCATTGATGAAACCCGGCACGGCCAAAGTGCCCGATGAGATTGACCGATCGAGAGTCAGCTTCGAGCAAGGCGACGCCCTAAAACTACCGGAGGCGCTGGGACTCTTTGACGTGGTGTTGATGGCAAATCTGATCGATCGCTTGAGCGATCCTCGGTGTTGCCTGCGACGGTTGCCGAGTTTGGTGAAGTCGGGAGGCCAACTGATCATTGCTTCCCCTTACACCTGGTTGGAAGAATACACCCCACGAGAAAATTGGCTCGGAGGATTCGAGAGAGACGCCAAACAGATCAAAACCTTGGACTCGCTGAGAGATCTGCTGGCTTCGGATTTTCGTCTCTCCTTCTGCAAGGACTTGCCGTTCCTGATCCGAGAGCACGCCCGTAAATTCCAGTGGAGCATCGCCGAGGCGAGCGTATGGGTAAGGAAGTGAGGAGGCAACGGGTGGGCGTCTCGCACCAGAGGTCTCATCACCGCTGGGCATCCCACCGTCTCGCGGACGGAGTTTCTTACCGCATCTTCAAAATTGTCGCAAAGATGGGGCTTAACAGTTATTAAGTTTCCATGAAATTACTGGTGAGTCTGAATTTAGCGCGCGCCTCTTTACGGTGGATTAACTGCCATCGGGCGGTGGTAGGATTCTGGCTGATTTGCTCAATGGTAGGCTGCTCTCCAAAGCCTCGAACCGCGCTCATCGTCGGAATGGAGCTGGCCTACCCACCGTTCGAAATGACCGATGAACAGGGCCATCCCAAAGGGGTGAGCGTCGAACTTGCATACGCGCTTGGCAAATTCCTGCACCGTGAAGTGGAGATCCAAAACTTTCCATTCGATGGATTGATCCCCTCCCTGAAGACGGGCAAGATTGACCTTATCATTTCTTCCATGACAGCGACATCCGAGCGCGCGCAATCGATCGATTTTTCCGACCCTTACCTGAGGACCGGCCTCTGTCTGCTGACCGGAACAAATTCGACGGTCCGATCTATTCAAGACCTGGATCAATCCAAAAGGGTTTTGGCGGTGAAGAAAGGAACCACGGGACACAGCTACGCGGTCGAGAAGATCAAACACGCAACGGTGCTGGTGTTGGACAAGGAATCCGCTTGTGTGCTGGAAGTGGTTCAAGGGAAAGCCGACGCCTTTATTTACGATCAAATGTCCATTTTTAAGAATTGGCAACGTCATCAAGAAACAACACGGCCGCTCCTGAAACCTTTCCAGGAGGAATCATGGGCGATGGGAATTCGCAAAGGGAACTCGGAGCTGCTTCAACAGGTGAATCAGTTTTTGACGGACTTCCGAGCAAAGAAAGGGTTCGACGCGTTGGCCGACCGTTACTTGAAAGAGCAAAAAGAAGCTTTCCGGCAAATGGGCTATCCATTCTACTTCTGAACGTGGGCTTTCTCCGAGTGTTCATTGCGCCAGTTAACTCCCTCCGAGCGCCGCTGACCTGGCCGGTGCGAACGTTGAATTTTTTAATCGCGTTCTCACTGATCGCTCTTCTCTTTTACTTCTCCTTTAGCCAACTGAACTACCATTGGAGCTGGGTGTCCGTGTTCAAATACCGTGAGAAATTCCTCAAAGGATGGCTGACAACGGTTCTGATTTCAGTTGCAGCCCTTGGTTTAAGCACGATGCTGGGCCTTTGCTTCGCCCTAGCGCAGCGGAGCCGTTTTCTGCCGTTGTATTACTTCAGCAAGATTTACGTCGAAGTTGTCCGCGGCACACCATTACTGGTTCAGATATTGATCTTTTTCTATGTTGTAGCCGATGCATTTCACGTGGAGAATCGCTATTTGGTCGGCGTTCTCACTCTCGCTTTTTTTAGCGGCGCTTACATCTCCGAAGTAATCCGCGCTGGCATTGAGAGCGTCGGAAAATCGCAACTGGAATCAGCGCAAGCGATCGGTTTGACGCGCTCCCAGACCTATCGTTATGTGATTTTTCCTCAAGCTCTGCGCCAAACGCTTCCGCCACTTGCCGGTCAATTCGTCTCTTTGATTAAGGACTCTTCCCTGCTCTCGATCATTGCCATCAGCGAACTCACCCTAAATGCTCAAGAGGTCAACTCCTACACCTTCAGCACGCTGGAGAGCTATATCCCGCTGGCCGCAGGTTATCTGGTCCTGACTCTGCCAATCTCCCTTTGGACACGTTACCTGGAAAAGCGACATCGGTATGAAACGTGAGCAGTTCGCCAAATGGGCGGGGTCGTTAAAAGTTCGAAAGAGTAACGATGAAACAAACTGACCCATTGACCGTTTAGCGATCTGCGCTTCCACGGCCCGGCGCACAACGATGAATGAAAATCAGGCTTCACAGATTGTCGAAAGCGTTTGGGGGACATCTCGCGCTCGACCGCGTGTCCTTGGCCCTGGAGGAAGTGCGCACGTTGGTGTTGATTGGCCCTTCCGGCGGTGGAAAGTCCACCTTGCTTCGAATCATTGCAGGTTTGGAATATCCGGATTCAGGTGCAATAGCCATCAATGATCAAGACGTCGTCTTTGAAGAAAATACCCTACTCAAACATCGGCGAACGATTGGAACGGTCTTCCAGGCGTTTAACCTCTTTCCCCATCTGTCCGCGTTGCAAAACATAACGCTGCCCCTGGAAAAAGTACACGGTTATTCGCAAGCTGCGGCGGAGGAAATCGCGCGTCAATTACTGGTTCGTTTCCAGCTCGATAGCCATGCGATGAAGAAACCGGCCGAATTGTCCGGCGGTCAACGCCAGCGCGTGGCGATCGCACGGGCGATCTCGATCAAACCGCGCCTGCTGCTGTTTGATGAGCCGACGTCCGCCCTGGATCCCGAGATGACCGCGGAGGTTCTCGACATGATTACAGAGCTGCGCGACGAAGGACGCGATTTTATTCTCGTAACTCATGAAATGGGTTTCGCGCGCCGGGTCGCTGACCAAGTTGCGCTGCTGGCGGAAGGTCGGATTATCGAGGTCGGGCCAGTGCAACAGATTTTTGAAAGCGCTACCAAACTGAAAACACGAGAGTTTTTTGCCAAAGTACTGAAGTATTGAGATCTCAGAATGATCGCTAACAGGTCACTTGGCTCCGTCCACGATCTGGCAAAGCATCACATCACAGTTGCGCCCGGCGTGTTTTAGGTATTGATCGACAACGCTCTGACTGAAACTCCTGACCCCCGGTTGCTTCACAAGATTAATCGTCGCTCCACCAAAGCCTCCTCCTGTGAGACGAGCGCCGACACAATCCGGATGCGACCGGGCAATCTCCACCAGCAGGTCGAGTTCGGCACAACTATTTTTTAGGAAATCCCGGGAGCTTTCATGACTTTGAAACATATATTGCCCAAACTGCTCGATATCTCCTTCGCGCAAAGCCCGTTCGCCAAAAACCACTCGCTGATTCTCACCAATGATGTGATAGGCGCATTCGTAATCGCGCTGGCTCATCTTAGGTTTACTCGCCGTCAACTGCTTAAGGTCCGCAGATCTCAATGCTTTGACACCCATCGCGCTGGCAGCCGATTCGCAATGCCTACGCAGTGCATTATATTCGCCTGCTGCCAATTCGTGTTTTACTCCTGAATCACAAACAACGACCGCCATTCCAGGCACCATGGCCTCGTGTTCGACGGTGAGATGACGGCAATCCATTTGGATGACGTGGGATGCTTTTCCAAAAAGGCTGGAAACTTGGTCCAACAATCCGCAATTCACCCCGACAAATTGGCTTTCCGCCACCTGGCAGAGCTTTGCTATCGCCATCTTCGTTGCCTTATCGAGGGGGCTCTGTTCGCCTTTGGAACCATCACGGGGCAGCATGATGAAACTCGTCCCGGAAATCCTGTACGGATGCAATTGGCGAATGATTAAAGCTGTCGCAATCTCCAACGCTGCGGAACTGCTCATGCCTGCGCCCAAAGGAATCGTGCCATGGATTGCTGCATTGAATCCGGTAAAGCGCACACCACGGTCTCGCAGTTGAAGCAAAACGCCTTTCACGTAATTGGCCCACGGGGCAGCCGGATTCTTCTCGAATCGATCGAAAGAGAATTTTTCACGTTCCTTGAAAGCCGTCGAGATGAGTTCGATCTTGCCGTCCTGACGATGGGCGGCGGCGACGCAGATGTATTTATCCACTGCCAATGACGTGACGAAGCCCTCATTGTAGTCCGTGTGATTGCCCAGCAGTTCAAGGCGTCCGGGAGCTTGAACGAGGTGGGTGGGAGACGAACCGAATTGTTGCCTGAAGAACTCCTTGATCTCTTGCATCGGAAGCCGTCTCGGAACAATCGCTAACCACTCTTGGAAAAAGAATTGGTTGCGGGGGCGGGATTTGAACCCACGACCTTCAGGTTATGAGCCTGACGAGCTACCGGGCTGCTCCACCCCGCGATTAAGGGAGTCGAAATATAGCGTGCTGACGTCACAGTGCAAGTCTTCTCTTCTATTTATTTTAGAAAAAAATCTTTCATGGATTGTCCCGCCTCCCGCGGATCACAGCGTGGAGTGTTGCCCCTGGGTCGCCGATTCACCCGCCGACAGTCCCAGAAAAGAGTTGGCCCGTAGTCGGAGCCAAATGCTCTCGCTACGGGCCAGAAACTGTGAGTCGTGAATGTAAACTATTCCGCGACTTTGATCGAGGTCAGCGTCAGCTCCTTCTTGCCGTCCACTTCTTTGCAGGTTCCGTGGGCTTCGACCTTCTTTGTGGCCTGGCAGATGAGCTTGTGAGGAAGCGATTTGTCACCGACTTCGTTCTTGGCGACATAATAAACAACTTCCTTGCCGTCCGCCTTTTCGACGATGACGTTGGCGCACTTGTCGGACTTCTTCAGTGAGCACTTAGCGCATTGGGCCTCTCCTTTGATCGTAACCCCCTTATCGGCAGCGAAGGTGGTGCCAGCTCCCAGCAAGAACAGGCCAGTGATAGACAAACCGAGTAATATTTTTTTCATATAAGTTCCTTTGAATTGTTATTTATTGATGAGGTTCTCTCGTTTGGTAAGGCAAAGGCCTCCACAACGCAAGCTCAATTTTTCAGCCATTCTTTCCACAGCACTGTTTGTACTTCTTGCCGCTGTTACACGGGCAAGGGTCGTTGCGTCCTACTTTTGGTCCCGTTCGGACCGGTTTCGCTTTCGAGATAGCCTCTGCCGCCTCGCTCACCATGTCGCTGCCGCGAGGCGCATTGGACGCGGTTTCGGTTTCTCCAAAAGCGCTCGTCTCCTGATGAACGGTCCGTTGCGGCAGGTTACGCAGGAATTGCTCAAACGCTATCATGCTCGAAGCGCTTCGGAAAATATTGTGACAGATCTCGGTTTTGATGTTGACCATCAATTCCTCGAAAATCTTGAATGCTTCGGCCTTATACTCGATCAGCGGATCTCTTTGCCCGTAAGCGCGGAGACCAATGCTGTTCCGGAGGCTGTCCATCCCATAGAGGTGCTCCTGCCAAAGTTTGTCGATCGCACTGAGTATCGTGTAGCGCTCAATCGCTTTGAGGGCATCTGGATTTTCAAAGCTTACCTTCAGTTGATACGCATCCCGAATGCTCTTTGAAATGAATTGGCAGACCGAAAACTGCGCCGCGCTCAAGCCGTCAAAAAGAGAACCCGGAACAGGCACTTCCTCGCCCGCATTGCCAGCTTTCACGATCTCCGCTTCGGGCATGCCAAGCGGAAAGTTCAAGTTCACCCAATCTGCCAGACCTCGGACGTTCCAATCTTCGGGAACTCGATCTGAGGAAGTCAAATCCGTCACCTTTTGGACGACCACCTCCTCCATCACGTCCATGAGCCGGTCTTGAACATCCTTCGCGTGAATTATCTCATTACGAAAGCCGTAAACGACTTCGCGCTGTTTGTTCATCACGTCGTCATACTCGAGCGTCCGTTTTCGAATCTGGAAATTATGCTGCTCGACCCTTTTTTGCGCGGTCTCGATCGAGCGATTGAGCAGCGGATGCTCCAATTCTTGGCCTTCCTCCAAGCCGACTCTCTCCATGACCTTGACAATGCGGTCAGAACCGAACAGCCGCATCAAGTCATCTTCGAGCGAGATAAAGAAATGCGATGAACCCGGATCGCCTTGGCGCGCGCAACGGCCGCGTAACTGACGGTCAATACGCCGAGCTTCGTGGCGCTCCGTGCCGATGACATGCAATCCGCCAAGTTCTGCGATGGCTGGGCCCAGCTTGATATCAGTTCCACGGCCCGCCATGTTGGTGGCGATGGTTACCGACCCGCGCTGGCCGGCGCGCGCGATGATCTCGGCTTCCTGCTGGTGATACTTCGCGTTGAGGACTGAATGGATGATGCCCACCTTCTTCAATATGCGGCCAAGCTGCTCGCTGATTTCAACAGAAATAGTGCCCACGAGAATCGGCCTGCCTTGCAGATGGATAGCGGTGATCTCCTTCAGTACCGCTTCGAACTTTTCGCGTTTCGTCTTGTAAACCGTGTCGTGCAAATCCTTCCGCGCCACCGAACGATTGGTCGGAATAACGAGCACGCCGAGCTTGTAAATATCAAAAAATTCGGACGCCTCCGTTTCCGCTGTGCCCGTCATTCCAGACAACTTTTGATACATGCGGAAGTAATTCTGGATCGTGATGGTGGCCAAGGTCTGCGTTTCGCGCTCGATCTCGACTCCTTCTTTGGCTTCGACCGCCTGATGCAATCCGTCGCTCCAACGTCGGCCCGTCATAAGGCGGCCAGTGTTCTCATCGACAATGATTACCTTGTTATCCTGGACGACGTATTGGACATCCTTCTGGTATAAGGAATACGCCTTCAACAACTGAGAGATGGAGTGAATCGCCTGAGCTCGGCCTTCAAATATCGCTTGAAGCTTCGCTTTGGTTTCCAACCGTTTCCGGACGTCCTGCTCCGGCCCTGAATCGACCTCATGGAACTGAGTGGTCAAGTCTGGCAGGACGAACGCTTCTGAATCTTTCGGGCTCAGAAAATTGCGTCCTTTCTCGGTCAGGTCGGCATCGTGGCTTTTCTCGTCCATCGCAAAGAAAAGCTCTTCTTTTTGTTCATAAAGCGTTTTCTTGGATTGGTCCGCGTGCAAGTCCATTTCCGCCCTGTGCATCAGTCGATGGTTTTCCGGGTCCTCCAAAAGTTTAAGCAGTCCCTCGGACTTGGGATTGCCCAGCTTGATTCGATAGAGCAACAACCCAATTTGACGTTCCAATTCTCCAGGGTTTGGAGGGTTGGATTTGTCTGGCGGATGCAATTTCTTGAGTAACTCTTCGACCTCGGAACGAAATCGGTTGCAGAGCTTCGCTTGGGCGTGAACCACGGATTCCACGATAGGCTTGAACTCGTCGTACTTATTGTCCACGGTCACCACCGCCGGACCGCTAATAATCAGGGGCGTCCGCGCCTCGTCGATCAAAATGGAATCTACTTCGTCCACGATCGCAAAATAATGCCCGCGCTGGACCTGCTCCTCGAGACGTGTCGCCATCCCGTTATCGCGTAGATAATCAAACCCAAACTCGGCGTTCGTCCCGTAAGTGACATCGCAATAATATTGCTCACGACGCACAGAGGGAGGTTGATCGTGCAGGATGCAGCCAACGGTTAAACCAAGGGCCTTATAGACGGCCCCCATCCATTCGCTATCCCGGGCAGCGAGATAGTCGTTTACAGTGACCACATGGACGCCGCGCCCGGTCAGAGCGTTCAAATAAACAGGCAAAGTCGCGACCAATGTCTTACCTTCGCCAGTCGCCATTTCGGCGATCTTTCCACTGTGCAAGGCCATTCCGCCAATCAGTTGAACATCGAAAGGAATCATCTCCCATTTAATGGGATGGTCTCGGACTATGACGTTCTGTCCCCAAAGGCGGCGACAGACATTTTTAACGACCGCAAACGCCTCAGGCAGGATTTCATTGAGGGCCGCAGCCAATTCCTGGTTGTCCTCGATGGCGGAGAGGCGCGCCTTCCAATCGGTGGTCTTCTGGCGCAACGCATCATCCGGCAACGACTGGAGCGAAGCCTCGATCTCGTTGATCTTGGCAACCACCGGCCGCATTCTCTTCACCTCGCGGTCATTTTTAGAACCGAGAATTTTCTTAATGATAAACCCAATCATGATAATTTTGGAAAAATCCGCCTATAACGCTAAGTGAAGAGCCTTGGGGCGTCAAAGATTTTAATGGCGCGCGAGCCTGTCGCCAAAGGATTGAACACTCGAGCCTTCATCGAAGCCACAAAACAGGAGGGAATCCGTGCAATTTCTTAACGCATTACCGACTAACGCCGACTTTCTCGGATCCTTTACACCTTCAAGCCGCTGTCGAGACTGGTTGCCCGGTCTGGCCCGCAGCTTGCGTCGCGGTTTTTGAGTTGCGGAAGCTCATCCAGTATTGCGGCGGTAAGATTGCCAGACCAATGAGGACGACTTGACTGATGACAAAAGTGAGCAGCCATTTGAAGGCTTCGTCCATAAACCCGTAGGAATGAAGTCCGACGCCTAGCATATTGACCCCAAACCAGGACCAGGCTGTCACGATATTCCCGACCAATGCCAGAGCCATCAGACCTCTCTCTCGTACGATGCCACCCCAGCGAGCGTGCAGAATCAGCGCATTCAACAGCACAATCAGGAGCGCTCCATTCTCTTTTGGATCCCAACCCCAGAAACGGCCCCAGGATTGGTCGGCCCAAATGCCGCCGAGGATGGTGCCAACAAAGGTGAATAACGTCGCGAAACAAACAGTTCCATAGACCATTCTGGTCAGGCCTTTCGCGACGAGGGGCGTCAGCGAACGGGTGATGACGCCTCGCAAGATATAAACCATCGCCAAAACTCCAGCCAAAAAGTTGGCAGCATAACCAATGTTGATGACCACGACATGGGTCGCCAGCCAGATGTTTGTGTCGAGCACAGCCTGGAGCATTTGCATAGTGTCCCCGCCAAGCGCAAGGTTGTGAGCAATGATTTGCGTCACGAAGCCTACCCCTGCCGCGGTTACCGTTCCAATGCCGTCGTGGAAAAATCTTTCCAAAATGATCCCCAGCAGAACGGCGCCCCATCCGACAAAAATGGCCGACGAATAGAGATTGGTTACCGGCGGGCGTCCTTCAAGAAACATCCGGAACAAAAGGCCGGCCGTATGGATAGCGAAGGCCAGCAGCAGCAGGAAAAAGGCGGAGCGCCTGATCGGTTCCGAGAAATTGAGCCAGAACACGCAGCCTAGCAGCAGCGCCACCACGTAGATCAATGTGCTCTTGTAAAAAGGCTCGAACTCATTGAAAAAAGTCTCTCGCTTCCCTTTGTTCAACTCGGGTGTGAAATTCTTGCCAGCCAACCATTGCTGATACTCAACCACGGCACTGTTGAAATCGACAGGGCGAGATTCGCGATAAGCCGAAATCATCCGCGCAAAGAAATCGACCGAGGGGTGGAGCTGCCCGGTTTTTATTGTCTCCAGAAGGCTTGCTCCGACATTGACCCAACCGTCACGCGACTCGCTGACACTGAGGGGAGGAATGACCAACGCGTAAGCCCAATTGGCTAGGGTTTGATAACGCTTAAAAAAACGAGCGAAGGTATCGAGGTTTTTCTCGTCATGTTTCTCACCCTTTTCACTCTGCTGGAATGCGGCAATGCCCGCTGTGGCAGACTCGCGATAAAGCTTCAGTTCTTCGGAAAAATTTTCCGAGTCGGATGGCTTGAGACAGTTTTTCAGGCGGTGGTAGAGAACGAGACTGTCGTAAAGATGCATCACATCTTTCTCGTAACCAGTCCGCAACTGCGCTTCCTTCTTCGTCTCGGCGATTTGTTGGGCCTGTTTCTGGATCTCCTGCACCTTGGTTTCTTCCAGGTCGTTGAAGGCTATTTGGCCCAGTCGTCCTTCACGCGCCCCGAGCAAATTCCGAAGATCGACATTCTCGATCCGAAAAATCTTTCGCTTGTCCGCCTCTTCCGGCTTCGCCATCACCTCGAGCAGCCATTCCGTCGCACTCAAAGTCTTTTTCGATTCATCACCTTTCGGAGGCCGCACTGTCTGCGTTCCATGAATCGTCAGGAGCGTGTTGCGCGCTACCGAATCGAAAGGCTGCACTCGTCCGTTCAACAAGACGGGGAGCCGACCAAACTCCGTGGCGTTCATGCCATCGGTTTTTGACGGAGGCCGCAGCGACGATAAAAGCCAGGCGGCGGTAACAGCGATAATAATCCAAGGCAACCGTTTCTTCATGAGTTCCTCCTTTTAGCGGATGACTGAAATCCTTTAGGCCGTCCAAGATCCGCTTCCGCTGGCGCCAGAGCTTGGGGTTCGACACCCGGCTTGAAAGCCTGAACAGGCTTTGCTGGGACCTTCTGCGCGGTTTTTTTAAGAAAGCCCAGCAAGTGCATCAGGAATTGAGTGATCAGGCCGAGGCCCACCAACGTGCATGAAAAGTAAGGAGTCAGCCACGCAGGATTGCGGACGACTTGGAGAACGGAAACGGTGTCATCATTAGGATCGAAGCTGGCCTGATAATAGGTTTCACCACCATATCGCAGCGGATTGTTCATGTAGATTTTGACTTCCCGATCTTCGCGAGTTTGAGGGTTAGTTAAACGTATCCGACTCGAAAAGTCCTTCGCGATGGTAGTTCCTCTGTATTTCGCGTGAGTAAAGTCAAGCAACTGGATGACGTGAGGCTTGTAATAACGAATCGGACGCAAGGCGACTTGGTAAGTGCGGCCCGCGTGTGTGAACTGCTGGGGCGCGCGTAACAGCATTGCCAGATCCGGCAGGGACTCCTCGAGTTGGTACTTGGTTAACCAAGTCGTGACCGTCCAATCTCCGAGCGAACCTTTATCCGTCAACACTTCCACAACGGCTGCCGGCTTATTCTCGTCATCCATCTTGGCAGTGATGGGCCTTTCATCGAAAGGCAATCGTTGCCCAACACCTTGGGTTGATTTTAATCGCCGACTCTGGGTCGCTTGCATCGGTCCGCCAGGAAGAGAATTGGGGATGTAGTCCTTCACTCGTAAAGTAAATGGCAACCGCGAATCGCGAATCTCCTTTTGCTTGGCCAGCACCGATTCCGGGATGGCAACCACTTGGTCGTGATCGGGATCGGTGACGTCCAAGATCACAAACTCATTTTTTCGTCCATCTTCGCTATAGCTCTTGGCCGGTCCCGCCTCCTTGAGGCGCATAAAGCTCTCAACTTGGTAAACTTCCGTCATGAATTGGCCAACCAGAAGCAGGATCAAGCCAGCGTGAACGAGAAAAATCCCTGATTTCTTCCAGGTCAATTTGAACCGCTTGATGTGGGCTGCAATCAGGTTCACGAGCAATACCCCACCCAACAGGTAGCCTCCTGGCCAGACCGGTATTTTCCAATCAGTCGCGCCGGGCGTCCAAAACACGAAGAGGCTTCGAAAATATCTTGCCTGCGTTTCGTAAAGCCCTAACTGCACTTGCGCCAAAGTTCCGACGAACACGAGCACAATCGCCATCGCCAGACAAGCGACGGTCAACCGCAGCGAAGTGAAGAAACTAATAATTCTATTAAGCATTTGGGTAGCGAACGGATTGAACGAACTTTAGAAACGCCGCCTTCTCTTTGACGACCACTCGACCATCCCCCATCATTTTGAAAAACCATGTGTGGCCCTCCCGGGCGACGACAGCTACGATCAGCCCGTTCGATTGCTCTCCAGTTCCATCCTTTTTGTTTTCGATTTCGACAAGGGTTGCCTTGACTCCGTTCAGATCCAACGGGGTCGTCACTTTCGTCAAATCCGCCTCGCTGACTGGTGCCAGGCCAAGCTGGTTCCGCCAGCGGTTAACGTTGGCGAGTAGCCCGCCGACATCGCCTGGAAACGAGCTGACAGTCACCTCAGCTTTCCCTAGCGCCTGGTCTGTAATTGCGAACCGCGCCAAAAGCATGCTCGACGCGGGTTGCGCCTGCCAGCTTGTTGGGATATCCCAAGAAGGTTTATCCGACGCGCTTGCAGGCACCTCGCTGACGCTGGCGCTTTTGCCTGGAGCCGTAGGAGCAACCTGCTCGCTTGCTCCGGCAGCGTGGAACGTAACCGATTTCAGAAACAGTTTGAAAGCTGGTTTTTGCCCATCGACCAAACCGTCTGGCCCCATCATTTTGAAAAACCAGGTGGTATCCGCGACCGGAAGTATCGCCCCGACAATCCGTGTCGGCTTTGTCGTTTGAGGCTCAGCCCCCAGCATATCCACCAGCAGACCTGAGGTGTCGCCAATCTCGGCCTTCTCGGTAACGCCTGGCAAAGCCTCCTTCGTCACGTTCGCAAGACCGATCTGGCCGCGCCAGCGGTTCACGTTGTCGAGGTCACTCCCAGCACCGCCTGACAGCGGAATCACTGACACGTCCGCTTGCTGCCCATCCGGGGCGGTAATGGAAAAGCTCCCTACTCGCATCCCACTGGCAGGCTTTTCAACCCAGCCGGCAGGAAGAGTCCAATGAATCTGAGGTCCTTGCGAACTCGCGGTCAAATTTGTCGCCGTCACAGCGACGGTCTGGTCCTTGGGCGCGGTGTACACTCGAACCTCTTCTTTTCCACAACCGTTAAAAGCGAGAACAGCCAAACAAGACAACACCCATCCCCGCGATGACGGAGAAATCGAACTGGCCCACATTAGTTTCATATTATGCTTTCAGATTTTCGTCAGTCTATTCGATAAGCTGTTGCTAAAATCAGATGACTTATTCCACAATACAGCAAATCCTCGACGCTGCCAAAAGTTCTTAAGCGCTCTAATCAAGCCAACCGCTCAAGCGAAAGTTGGAAAAAACTTTCTAGCTCAGGCAGACGACGGGCGCGCTCACAAAACCTGATCTGGGTCCAATTAACACCAGGGTTCGCAACGGTAAGGCACCATGTATTTTTGGCAATAGGCAAAAAGGAGCATCCAGCGATTCTCACTCTGGCACGAATGGAACCTCTGCTTTACTTGGTCCGACAAGGACTCGACAGGCCTCCGGCTGTGCCAGTTCGTGAGTGGGTGAAGTTTAGCTCACGCTCATCGAGAGCAGAAACTCGATATTGCTACGGGTTTTCTTGAGCTTGTTGAGCATCAATTCCATTGCTTCAACAGGCGGCACACCCGTCAACGCCCGGCGCAAGATGACGACCCGGTTGTATTCATCGGGGTGGTAGAGGAGCTCTTCCTTTCGGGTGCCGGAGAGCTCAATGTTAATCGACGGGAAAATACGGCGATCCACCAGATGCCGGTCCAAATGCACCTCCATGTTGCCGGTGCCTTTGAATTCTTCAAAGATGACTTCATCCATCCGCGATCCGGTATCAACCAAAGCAGTGGCAATAATGGTGAGGGAACCGCCCTCCTCGATATTGCGGGCAGCGCCGAAGAAGCGTTTCGGTTTGTGCAGGGCATTGGCGTCCACACCGCCAGACAGAATCTTGCCGGAATGCGGTTGGACCGTGTTGTAGGCGCGAGCGAGACGTGTGATGGAGTCCAAAAGGATGACCACATCTTTCTTGTGCTCGACCATCCGTTTGGCTTTTTCGATGACCATTTCCGCTACTTGCACATGGCGTTCAGGCGGCTCGTCGAATGTCGAACTGATCACTTCTGCTGGTTTGCAACTCCGTTCCATGTCGGTGACTTCCTCTGGCCTCTCGTCAATCAACAGAATAAAGCAATACGCCTCCGGATTATTTTTGAGGATGGCGTTGGCCAGCTTCTGCATGAGCACGGTCTTGCCGGTGCGCGGGGGAGCAACGATCAATCCGCGAGTCCCCTTCCCGATCGGACAGACGAGGTCAAGCACCCGCGTCGAAAGCTCATCGGATGCCGTTTCCAAGAGCAAGCGCTTATTCGGGAAGAGCGGCGTGAGGTTCTCAAAATGGGTCTTGTCTTTAGCTTTGTCCGGATCCTCTTTAGCGACGGCTTCGACCTTAAGAAGGGCAAAAAAGCGCTCTTTTTCCTTAGGCGGACGGATCTGACCGGTTACCAAGTCTCCTGTTTGGAGATCGAAACGGCGGATTTGGGAGGGTGAAACGTAAATATCTTCGGGACAAGGCAGGTAATTAAAACTTTGCGAGCGCAAGAATCCGAAGCCTTCAGGGAGGATTTCCAAAACGCCTTCGGAGAACAGAATGCCGCTGCGTTCAGCATTTTTTTGAAGGATCTGGAAGATCACCTCGTGCTTCTTCATCGTGCCGAAGTTCTCGATCTCCATGTCTCTCGCGATCTGATTCAACTCGGCCATCGACTTAGCTTGCAGCAGGCTGATGTTAATCGTCTCCGCAGGGCCTTCTTTCTTTACGGGGCGCACGACGGCAACGGAGGACTCTTCTTGCGACTCTTCGGCTGGAGGTGCTGGCTGAGCGTCACTCGCGGTTTCAGATTCAGGAACTGGAGTTGGAATTGGAGCTGGAGAGGGAACCTCTGCCTCTGGCTCTGCCTGGATTACCGCGACGGCGGGACTCTCGACGTCGGCCTTCGGCTTTTCAACTGCAGCTTTACTTTTGCCCTTCGCCGAGGCTTTGGGCTTAGCAGCCTTCTTGGTTACTTTTGCCATAAATTATAGGTAAATATTAATAATTGAATGCATTCCAACGAGGTGATTATCAACCTTAAAGGACATTGAAACGGCTTGTTAAATCGTCAAAGCGCTCAGCCTTATTTCGCTTGAGCGGTTCTAAACCGGGATTGATTCCGAGGCTCGACCGTAATGATAATGATAATGATTTTTAGTAGGGCAATGGAAATCTTGCGGTTAATTCACGAACACGTTCGCGCACATGGTGGGCTCCGTCAAGGTTTTTAACATCGAGAAGCACCTCGCTGACCATGTCGCCAATCGCGGCCATCTCTGTTTCTTTCATCCCTCGGGAGGTCACGGCCGGAGTTCCGACCCGGATGCCACTTGCTTGAAAAGGCGAGCGTGTCTCAAAAGGAATGGTATTCTTGTTCACCGTAATTCCCGCTTCGTCAAGAGCCGACTGGCATTCCTTCCCGGTCAACCCTTTGGCTCCTACGTCCATTAGCATTAAATGATTGTCGGTCCCGCCGCTCACCAAACGGAATCCATTCCGGCTCAGACTTCCAGCCAACGCGCTGGCATTCTTTACAATCTGTTGTTGGTACAGCTTAAAGGCTGGTTGCATCGCTTCGTGAAAACAGACCGCCTTCGCCGCGATCACATGCATCAACGGCCCACCTTGAATGCCGGGAAATGCCTGCGAATCGATTTCTTTGGCGTATTTTTCTCTGCAAAATATCAACCCCCCGCGCGGCCCGCGCAGCGTCTTGTGCGTGGTGGTGGTCACAAAATCTGCATGCTCCATCGGGCTGGGGTGCAAGCCCGCCGCCACCAACCCGGCAATGTGCGCGATATCGGCCAGCAACAACGCTCCCACTTCTCGTGCGATCTCACCCATCCGGGCAAAGTCGATGATTCGAGGATATGCGCTAGCGCCTACGGTGATCATTTTGGGCCGACGCTCCCGGGCTAACCGAGCAAGCTGGTCGTAATCAATTCGCTCATCTTCTTTGCGAACGCCGTAGTGAATAATTTCGAAAAATTTTCCCGAAAAGTTGGCTTTGTTGCCATGAGTGAGGTGCCCGCCATGACTCAAATCCATCGTCAACATTTTGTCTCCAGGCTTCAGGAAAGCAAAATAAACAGCCATATTTGCGCCGCTGCCGGAATGGGGCTGAACGTTCGCATGCTCTGCCCCGAAAAGCAGTTTCGCGCGGTCGATGGCCAGTTGCTCGACGATATCGACGTTTTCGCATCCGCCATACCAACGCTTCTTGGGGTAGCCCTCTGCATACTTGTTCGTGAGGACCGATCCTTGAGCCTCCATCACGGCAGGGCTGGTGAAGTTTTCGCTGGCGATCAGTTCGATATTCTCCTGCTGGCGTTGGCGTTCTAAGGAAATAGCTTCGGCTATTTCTTGATCGACTTGTATTAACTTGAGCGCGGCCGGGTTGGAGCCAGGTTCCATTTTTTGCACACGCCGCTGATGCCGCCCACCTTCGAAATGAGTGCTCAAGAAGGCATCGACCATTCTCTTCGCCTGTTCTGGCGGAGTGATATTCTGGCCAAGGCAAAGGACGTTGGCATTGTTGTGCTGGCGAGCCAGAACCGCCATTTGCTCATCAAAGACCAAAGCAGCCCGAACGCCGGGCACCTTGTTGGCCGTGATACTCATCCCCACGCCGGTCGAACAGATCAACAGACCCAAATCGCTCTGCTCGCTCGCCACGCTTTGAGCGACCGCGCGGGCATAATCCGGATAATCAGTCGATTCAGTAGAGTAAGTTCCAAAGTCGATCACGTTAAGCTCCCGCTTAAGCAGATACTCTTTGAGCATTTCTTTCAGACCGAAACCGGCATGATCTGAAGCAATGGTCAGCCTGAGAGCGTTCGCTGTTTGACTTCCGCCGGAGGAGGCCACCGAAGTCTGCTCGATGAATTTCAGCATAGATGCAATTCCCTGTTCAATTTGATCGCGGCAATAAAGATAGACTTCGTAAGATCCGCCGATTGGATCCGAGATGTCCTTTTCAAAAACGTCGAGCGTTTCATCGAACTCCCGCAAAAGGAATGTTTTTTCGACAGCTTGAGGATAAAGCAACGTCACCGCATCGACATGCTGGTGGGTCATGCCGAAAATATAATCAGCCTGCAGAACCAAATCCGCGGTCAACACGCTGCTTCGCTGCCGAGAGATATCGATCCCCAAATCTTTCAAAGCCCTGACTGCATGGAAACTGGGGGGCTCCCCTTCCACTGCGCCCACACCAGCCGAAAGCACCCTGTAAGCACCGCGGCCCTGCACCGCGTGACGGAAGAGGCCGTGGGCCATGGGGCTCCTACAAACATTCCCTGTGCAAACGAACAGAATGGTCTTCATGCTTCCGATAATGCGTTCAACTTGGGGCGCACCGAGTAAATCGTCAACGGTGAAATCAGCGGCGATTCTGCACCAAAGCCACACCCTTGAGGAAATCAATCCCCCGCGCCAGCGCCGGATCATTCACCACTGGCTTCAACAAGTGGTCGGAACTCATGGCTGACGATTCCCGCTCTGCATCGGCACCCCCCCGCTGCATTCGGACCAACTCGGATTCATTGAGCCGTCGGCGCTGCAATCGGTTGGTTCCTAGAATTCCGCTCAACTCATTCGTGGCGTTCGGCCTCGCTGATTGGGTAAAAAGCTTTGGCAATGCTTTGTAAGGGTCATCGAAATAGGCCTTTTCATCCTCGGGAGTTACCACGATCCGGATGTCCGGAGTTAAGCCCATTGCTGAGATGGCCTGCCCGTCAGCCGTCTCGACGGGCCCACCGCCGATCTTCAAACGCTGACCGTTGCTCAGCGCAAACTCCTTGAACATGCGTGCCTGCCCGGCCGTCGCACTGCCTATCACCAAACCAATCTCGGCTTGACGCAGCGCAGCCGCCAACGCTTCGGCAGATCCGGAGGTTTGTCGATTGACCAGCAGAGCGATGGGAACCCGAATGGCATCAGACTTTGCGCTGGAGCGGGTGGTTGAATCATTCCATTTCAAGAGCGGTTGTTCCGTCGAGAAAAATAAGTCCGCCGCATCTGTTGCCGCCGCGTAATCCTCTCCTCCAGCGAACCGGAGGTCCACGATCAGACCGCTCAGTTTGCGTCTGGAACGTAGCTCATCAAAGGCGGATCGGATCTCCTTGGCTAAACCCGCTCCGACCTGGCTGATCCGCACATAGCCGAAAGTATCATCGAAAGCGACCCTCTTGCTGATAAGCGAGGACTCCGATTTGGCCGGGGCGTTGGTCGTCAAAACCACTTGGGAGCGCAGCCGCTCCAGCAAGCCCAACACCGCAGCTTGATTCAATTCAGTTTCGGTCACCTCACTCAGGTTGGAACGGATCAGCTCGTAAACCTCTTTGAAGTCCGGCCAGTCCTTCGCCCCGACTGGCTGCCCGCAAGCTTTAATGCATGGGAAAACCAGAGCTAAACTGCTTACTGCGATCATCACGAACGGAAAGCTTTTCATAGATATAGCCTAAGATAATAAAATTTCGCCGCGAAAGAACATCGACCTTGCAAAGAGGGTTGTCTTTCCGACGGCCACTTTGAGTTCTGTACGTTCCATGCAGATAAAAAACATGCGAGGTAACTTCACCGGTTTCAATTGTCAACCTGTTCCGACGCTGAGCCAAGCGCTTTGGCAGCAATATCGTGGCGAAAATGTGCGCCGTCGAACTCAATTTCTCCCACAGCCGCGTACGCCACGTTGCGCGCCTCAGCCAAACTTTTTGCCCAAGCCGTGACACCGAGCACCCGCCCTCCGTTCGCGACGATTTCACCCCCCACTCGAGCTGTCCCCGCATGAAAAACCTTCACGTTGGGCAACCGAGCGGCTTGCTGTAAACCTTTGATCGGCTTTCCCTTCATGTAGCTACCCGGATAGCCACCCGAGGCCATTACAACACAAACCGAGGGCATCGGGCTCCATTTGAGTTCGATTCGATCAAGCCCGCCATCCACACTTGCGTTCAACAAATCCACCAAGTCGTTTTCCAAACGGGTCAGATAGACTTGGGTTTCGGGATCGCCAAAACGAGCGTTGAACTCCAAGACTTTGGGTCCCTCTTGGGTCAGCATGATGCCGGGATAAAGAATACCGTGAAAGTTAATTCCTTCAGAGGCGCAGCCGTGAAGCCAAGGGGACAAAATCCTTTTTTCCACTTCAGCCAAGGCAGTGTGATCCAGAAAAGGCGCTGGAGAATAACATCCCATTCCGCCGGTGTTCAACCCTCGGTCCCCATCCAAAGCTCTCTTATGATCTTGCGAGGTTGGGAATAACTTGGCCGTCATCCCATCGCATAAAGCGTGGAGCGAGATTTCCATCCCTTCCAAAAATTCCTGAATGACAATGACAGCTCCAGCGTTCCCGAAGGCTCTCGTCACAAGCATTTCATCAATAGCCTTGTTCGCCTCGGAGAGACTCGAGCAAAGCAAAACCCCTTTGCCCAGCGCCAGCCCGTCCGCCTTGACCACACATCGCTCACCGAGCGACGCCGCAAACGCTTTCGCTTCCGACGCGTCGGAGAAAGTTCCAGCCCGCGCCGTCGGAATACCGTATTTCTCCATGAAACTCTGGGAAAAGCCCTTCGAAGCCTCGAACCGCGCCGCCTTCTGATTCGGCCCCCAAATTCGCTGCCCATTGAGCTGAAACAGATCAACGATCCCGAGCGCCAGCGGATTGTCCGGACCAACCACCGTCAGGTCTAGCCTCTTTTCCTGAGCGAACGCCAGAAGGTTTGGCAGATCCTCTGCCCCAATGTTCACGCATTCCACCTTCTTGCCCGAGGTCAAAAGTTCTTCCGCAATCCCAGCGTTCCCAGGGGCGCACCACATCTCCTGGATTTGCGACGATTGCGCGAGCTTCCAAACGAGCGCGTGCTCGCGTCCACCCGAGCCGATGACCAAAACCTTCATAAGCGCGGCGATTGAACCAAGAAATCAGGAGAGCAGGAAAGACTTATTGTCCATTTGAATTATCGATGCGCGAAGGCGAATTCCGCCGGCTCGATGTCTAGCCTGATTTCGTGAAGCGCACCTCTCCCTTGCCTTTGATTACTTCCCCGATAATCCACGCCTTCTGGTGATGCGAGTGAATGAGTTTCAAAATCGTCTCTGCGTTATCCGCAGCCACAATGAGGGTCATACCTATGCCCATGTTGAAGACTTGATACAACTCCGCATCCGGAACGCCGCCTTTAGCTCGAATGATGTGAAAGATCGGCAACATTTCCCATGAGCCTGGATGGATAACTGCATCGCAGTTCTTCGGCAGCACGCGCGGGATGTTATCGACGAAGCCGCCGCCCGTGATATGAGCGAGGCCTTTGATCGGTCGCGGTGTTGTGGCGAGGGAGTGACGCTGATGTTTTACGGAAGAAATGCCCGCAATCTTTCGCGACGCAGCGAGAGGGTCGGGATTGAATTTCTTGAGCAGCTTTTGAACGAGCGGCGCGTAGCTCACGTGAACCTTGAGCAATTCGTCGCCAATAGTGTTGACGAGTTCGGCCACGTAACTCGTGGGCTTGAGTTTAAGCTTCTCGAAGAAAATTTTCCGCGCGAGCGAATAACCATTCGTGTGCAGACCACTCGACGCAAGGCCGATAACCGCATCACCAGGTTTGATCGATTTTCCGTCGAGCATTTTCGATTTTTCAACGACCCCGATGATCGTGCCGCTGACGTCATATTCACCTTTCTGGTAAAAGCCCGGCATCTGAGCGGTTTCTCCGCCAATGAGAGAACAGTGATTCTCGGCGCAAGCCTGGGCGAACCCCGCGATGATCTGCTGGAACACGTCCGGCTCTAACTTGCCCGTACCAATGTAATCCAGAAAGAACAGCGGCTCCGCTCCCAACACAGCGATGTCATTAACGCAATGGTTGACCAGGTCTTGTCCGATGGTGTCATGGCGAGCCATCGCAAAAGCTATTTTGAGCTTAGTGCCGACGCCATCAACACTGGAGACTAGCACAGGCTGCTTGTACTTGCGGACATCGAGCGCGAACAAACCGCCGAAGCCGCCCACTTTACCGAGCACTTCACGTCGATGAGTCGAAGCCAGGAGTTGTGGCAAGGTCGCTTTGAGACGATTCCCTAAGTCAATATCCACTCCGGCGGCCGCGTAAGCTTTCTGGTTCATTCTTGAATTTAAGGTGGCGGGAATATTGGAAAGATTCGCCCCGGTGTCGAGATGTCTTTTACCTGCTTTGGAACAGGCGTTGATCAAATGCAAAGTCGGTGGGTTTCTCGATCTTGAGCCTTGCGAAGTCGGGGTGCTTGGGATTGATCAGGTAGTTGAGTTCTTTCGGGATGACGACACTCGGCACAGCGAGGATCACAGAAGCGCGGGATTTCACCCAGTTGTCGCCGAGGCACTGCAACGCCTGCGGAGGTGGTTCCTGCATCCAACCCTTCGGTAGCGCACCGACTCGAAACACTTCCATCCACTGCTCATCGAACTGGAAAGCGAAACACGTGTAGAGCTTGCGCATCCGGGTTCGGTCAATGTGAACGCGAACCTCCAATGCGGCCAGCGATTGGTGCTCGCTGGCATAAACCATCGGCACCCCGACCGAGTTCCAGCGACCGCCGTAGAGTCTTGCGCCTTCGCCATCGAAGGGCGTGGCGGCTTGATCCTCCGGCACGAGGCGCCAGCCGGTGCGGATCATGAATACACTCCGTATTCGATGCGGCCCAACAGGTTTTCCACCTCCCGAGCGCCGATCTCCGTTTTCGAATAGTCCAACGGCACGGCTCCGCCCAGACCAAACTGGGGCGAGTTAAGCCATTGCTTCGCATCCTCCAAGCCGGCGAAGACTTTGACGGCCTTGCCTAGGAGCTTGGCGAAACGCACAACGCGGTCGGATTCGGCCTGACCCAAGCGACCAGCGGCCTTCCGGCGATGGAGCGTGGCCTTGGAGATGCCTAGCAGGGGGAAGAGCTTTTCCATCGGCACGCCGAGACTGGCCTGCAAGTCGTGCAACTCCTGAACCGGCAGCCCGAACCGGAGCACTTCGATCAGCTTGGATGGGGTAAAATCCGAGGCCCTGATCTTGCCGGTTGCACCATGCACACAATAGCTGACCACGCCGCCTCCGGCTCTTTTAATGCCGCACTGGCCGCTCTTGCGGTGGTCCACCGCGGCGCCAGAGGATTTCTTCGACGGTTGCTCGGTCAATGTATCGCTCATTTGATACTTTTAATAGTATCACTTGCAACAGATGTCAACCCGCTTTTGGACCAATTCATCCAGCGCCGCTCGAACCTGCGCCGAGCTAGCTAGAGCAGCTTCGGCTGCAGTTCTTCTTTGACAAGGGCTTCACCCAGGCTTTCGACGCGGGCGCGGCGGCGCTCCATGCTATGCTTGTCCGCTAGTGGATCATACGGCACTGGATAAACTCCATTGAAGCATGCCATGCAAAAAGAACCCTTCCGCAACCCTGTTGCTTTCACCAGGCCCTCGGGAGAAAGATAGGCCAGCGAATCAGCATTGAGATATTTTCGGATTTCATCGACCGAATGATTAACCGCCATCAGCTTGCTGCGATCAGGAAAATCAATCCCATAGAAGCACGGATTCATATGCGGCGGGCAACTCACTCGCACATGGACCTCCTTCGCGCCGGCTTCCTTGAGGTTGTTGACTCGCGCTTTGCATGTGGTGCCGCGGACGATCGAATCATCGACAATGATCACGCGCTTGCCTTTCACCAACTCCGCGATCAAATTCAGCTTCACCCGCACGTTGAAGTCGCGAATCAGTTGAGTGGGCTGCAGAAAACTGCGTCCCACATAATGATTCCGAACAAAAGCCATCTCGAAGAGAATTCCAGACTCCAAGGAATAACCGAGCGCAGCGCAGTTGCCGCTGTCCGGAACCGGAACCACGACGTCCGCTTGGATGGGATTTTCGCGGGCTAGCTGGCGCCCCATCTCGACGCGGACTTTATAGACATTGCGGTTGGCGATCGTGCTGTCTGGGCGCGCAAAGTAGATGTATTCAAAGATGCAAAAAGCTCGCCGTTCGTGTTCCGGGAAGGCTTGAATACTGCGCAAGCCATTTTTGTCGATAATGACAATCTCCCCAGGCTCGACGTCGCGAATAAAGTCGGCGTGAATCAAATCAAACGCGCAGGTTTCACTGGCCAATACCCAGGCGTCCCCAACCTTACCAATCGACAAAGGCCGAAACCCATGCGGATCACGGACACCGATCAACTCCTGCTCAGTCATGATGGCCAGAGAATAGGCGCCTTCAATGCGGCGGACCGTCTCGATGAGATTATTCTCGTGGCCGCCTAGAGTTGGTTGCGCCATCAGATGGAGAATGATTTCGCTATCGACCGTGGTTTGGAAAATAGAGCCTTTGCTTTCCAGCTCGTCCCGCAGCCGCGAAGCGTTGGTCAGATTACCGTTGTGTGCGATGGCAATTTGTCCGCGCTTGCAATCCACCGTGAGCGGTTGCGCATTTCGCAGATGCGAGGCACCGGTCGTTGAATAGCGGGTGTGTCCAACCGCCATCGACCCCACCAACTCTTGCAAGATTCCTCCATTAAAGACCTGCGAAACTAGTCCCATCCCAAGGTGGGCGCGGAACTCTTTGCCATCGCAGACCACAATGCCTGCGCTCTCCTGGCCGCGGTGCTGCAAAGCGTAGAGCCCGTAGTAGGTCAACTCGGCGGCGTTCGGATGGCCATAAATCCCAAATACGCCGCAGTAATGTTTAGGGTGTTCTTGCATGAGTCATCGCATCGCCGACGCGATACTATTCCATAACGGAGAAGCAACTCCAGCAATTCCCAGTTCAATTTGCGCGCGACAGATAAAACCAACAGTGATGCTTGCAAAACCCGACCTCCGATGAACGTGTATCACAGTGATGATTTAGAGTCCTGTCGGGTTTTCTCGATAGATCATGGCAGAAGGAAATCGATAGAGTTGAGCTCGGGCTGCCGGGCAACAGCCCTACTGCATCGCCCCCGCAATGCGGTTCCACCAAAGATCATGCAATTCCGCGGAGCTCCAACTCAGTTCGCCGTCGGGAATCTTGATCTTCAAATCGCTCCCCTTCACCGAGCCGAGTTGTTTGGCGTGGACGCCGAGAATCTTCGCTCGTTCCAAGACCTTGACCGTATCCAGAGCTGCGACGGATACGATCACGCGGCTCTGCGTCTCGCCGAAAAGTAACGCGTCGGTTCGAACGGACAATTCGGCATCGGGCCCACCCGTGACGGTGGTAAGGTCGATTTGCGCGCCGATAAGTCTCGGCGTGTCTCGCGCGATTTGCTGCGAAATGCAGCATTCGGCGAGCGCGACCGCCAGTCCTCCCTCGCTGCAGTCGTGCGCGCTTTTGATTGCACCCGAGTAAATCAAGGCTCGTAGCCCTAGATGCAAATCCTTTTCCTTTTCCAGATTGCAACGCGGCGGCGTACCGGTTTTTTGATTGTGGATTACTTGCAAGTAGGCCGAGCCGCCTAAGCCTAGCAGCGGATCGACGGTATCTATCAAGTCTCCCAGGAGGATGATCGAGTCGCCTTCATCCTTAAACCACTGAGTTGTGATATGCTCAATTTTCTCAATCAAGCCAACCATCGCAACGGTCGGTGTGGGGTCGATCGAGCCATTCGGACTTTGGTTGTAAAGACTGACATTGCCGCCTGTAACAGGAGCATTAAACGCGCGACAACCTTCAGCCAAGCCTCGCACTGACTCGCGAAGTTGATAAAAAATTTCCGGATTGTGTGGGTTGCCAAAGTTGAGGTTGTCCGTCGTGCCCAATGGCGTTGCTCCGGAACACGCGAGGTTGCGAGCCGCTTCGGCCACGGCGATTTTGCCACCTTCGTAGGGATCGAGATAAACATAACTGGCATTGCAATCAACGGTGAGTGCAATGAATTTATCGGCGACTTTTGAAGGGGTTGGATGGACGCCGCTGTCGAGTTTCTCGCCCGCTGTTGCCGTTCCAGAAATGGAGGACTTTGTCGATCCGGACTCAACAGGAGATAGCGGCAACGAGTCCGCTTTAATCCGGAGGACCGCCGCATCGGAACCCGGACAAACCACAGTGCCATCGCGGACCATATGGTCGTACTGCCGATAGACCCAATTCTTGGAGGCAATGCTGGGCCAACTGAGCAGGGCTTTGAGATCGCTGACTGGATCGTTCGTATCCAGCACATTCGCCAAGGTGAATTCCCGCGTGGCCTTCAGGTAAGCAGGTTCGCGTGACTCTCGATGGTAGATCGGCGCTTCGTCCGCCAATTTCTTCGCCGGAATATCAACGATCACCTCTCCATGGTTCTTGACGACCATTCTGCCTGTGTCGGTGACGACTCCGATTTCCGCCCAGGGCAAATCCCACTTATCGAAGATTTGCTGGACTTCAGCTTCACGGCCACGATGCACGATAATCAGCATCCGCTCTTGAGATTCACTGAGCATGATCTCGTAGGGCGTCATGCAAGGCGCGCGTTGAGGCACCTTGCTCAATTCAATCTCGATGCCTGTTCCGGCCCGCGCCGCGGTCTCACAAGTGGAACAAGTCAACCCGGCGGCTCCCATATCTTGAATTCCCGCCACAGCTCCAGTGGCCAATAACTCCAAGCAAGCCTCCATCACCAGCTTTTCCATGAAAGGATCGCCCACTTGAACTGCGCCACGCTGTTGCTGCGCGGATGCTTCGGTCAGGTCTTGCGACGCAAAAGCGGCGCCGGCCAAACCATCGCGACCCGTGGCAGGCCCAACGTAAAAGACGGGGTTCCCAACCCCCTTCGCCGCGCCGCGTATAATTTGGTCGTGCCGGAGAACTCCAAGGCAAAACGCGTTGACCAAGGGGTTGCCCTCGTAGCTTTTATCGAAATAGACTTCGCCAGCGATCGTGGGAATACCGAAACAGTTCCCGTAATGCGCAATGCCAGCAACCACTCCGCTGAAGAGGCGGCGCACCTCGGGATTCGACAACTCGCCGAAACGCAGGGAATTGATCGCCGCGACCGGCCGAGCTCCCATGGTGAAAATGTCGCGGATAATGCCGCCGACACCTGTGGCCGCGCCTTGGAAAGGTTCGACCGCGCTCGGATGATTGTGCGACTCGATTTTGAACGCGATCGCCAAACCATCGCCGATATCGATGATCCCCGCGTTCTCCTCGCCCGCGCCGACGAGGATTTTGGGTGATTCGGTGGGAAATCCCTTCAGGAGCGGGCGAGTATTTTTGTAAGAACAATGCTCGCTCCACATGACCGAGAAGATTCCAAGCTCGGTGTAGTTCGGCTCACGGCCAAGAACGTCCTTAATGCGCTGGTATTCGTCCGGCGTGAGATTGTGTTTCTGGACGAGTTCTGGAGTGATAGCAGGATCGGTCATTGGTTTAGTGAAAGTCTAAGTTGGTAAACGACGCTACGCTAAGACGAGACCGAAACGGTGAAATGCCGCAAAGTCACTCTTGTTGCTGGTTGCCACTCGTGCTCCGCAACGCAACGCAACTGCGGCAATCATGCAATCTGCCAACGAGCGAGATCGTCGTCCTGCATGATTGAAAAGTTCTGCCGCTTTAGCGGCATCCACGGCCAGGAACGGCTCCGGGTTCGCAAACATCTGCCGTGCGATTGCTTCACCCAGGGCGTCAAAGGGACCGCACAAATATTCAGCCCAAGCAACGGAACTCATACCGAAGGTCTCTCCTGCTGCAGCCCAGACCAAAAACCTCTCGTGGGCAGATGAGGCCGCAACAGTCGCCTCGATCAGGAAGTTCGTGTCAAAATGAATCATAACCGGACCGCAACGCGGCCGAGTACCGGAAGGCGCTAGCGGCGCGCATCGCGAACGGTCGCCATCCATTCCGCGGCTTTCTTCTCATCTAAATTCAGATGCTTCTGGAGTGCTTCCAATGCCTGTAGAGGTGTGAGCTGCGCCGACTTTTCGGCAGCAGGGGACAAAATGGTGAGCAGACCACGTCCGCTTTCTGGCAGCTTTTCCGGTTCCTTGGCCAGTACTTTGCCGTGGTCAATTTCAACTTCCAATGTCAAATAGCTCATACCTTTACCTTTACCTTATCGGTTTTCAGCAACCTCACAAGACTTCGCTTAAGCTACTCCCCCGATTTTCACGAGCGCGGTGTCACGCCGCTTTCGCTGCCACACGGCTTTTGAGAGCATGGACGAGGCTTTCAAAGATCAGCCGTCCATCAGCGCTGCCGAGTAATTCTTCGCTGGCACGCTCCGGATGCGGCATCAGCCCGGCCACGTTTCTTCGTTCATTGCAAATGCCCGCGATGTTGTCGAGCGACCCGTTTGGATTGGATTGTTCGGTGGGTTCGCCTTGCGCGCTAACGTAGCGCCAAAGGATTTGATCATTTGACTTGAGCGCCGAGAGAATCGCCTCGTCGGCAAAGTAGCAGCCTTCGCCGTGAGCGATGGGGACGCGCATCAGTTTTCCGGATGGGATCTGCCGGGTGAAAGGCGAATCATGCGAGACCGTCTGCAGATAGATTTGTTCGCAACGAAACTGAAGCGACCGGTTTCGGATTAGGGCTCCCGGCAAAAGGCCGGCTTCGCAAAGAATTTGAAACCCATTGCAAATACCGAGCACCAACCCGCCTTGGGCAGCAAAGTTCTGGACGGCTTGCATGATCGGGCTGAATCGAGCGATGGCACCGGTGCGGAGATAGTCCCCATAACTAAATCCGCCGGGAATGATCACGGCGTCCGCACCACCCAGTGAAGATTCTTTGTGCCAGACCAGCCGGGCCGAATGGCCCATAACGTTGCGCAACACGTGGACGGCATCCTGGTCGCAATTCGAAGCCGGAAATTGGAGAACAGCAAAATTCATGGTTGAAGCGAGCGATGTTGGGGAGAGACGAGGGCGATAAGCGCCGAGACGACCTAGCGCCCGCAGCCTTTCGCCTAAAGTTTATTCCAGTTCAAAATGGTATTCTTCGATCACCGGATTGCTCAATAGCTTGCGGCAAGCATCGTCAATTTGCTGGCGAACGGTTTCTTTGTCGCCGGTGACTTCAATCTCGAGATACTTACCGACGTGAACGGCCGTGATTCCTTTGTAACCCATGTGCTCCAGCGCGCTTTGGACGGTCTTTCCTTGTGGATCGAGAACGGCTTTTTTCGGTGTAACAACAATTTTTGCTTTCATGAACGAGATCATTCCGCGAATGATTGTTCAATGTTTGCGGAAATGTAAGCCTGAACGCTAGGTTTTTTTGGAGGGTCCGGAATCGTTCCCCCGCCTCTTGCCGGGCTTCGAGGCTTTCGGTTGCCGCCAGGCACCGTTTTGCCGCGAATCGTTCCCGCAATCGGCTCACGGCTCGGTTGTGCGCAATGATTGCTGTCAACGGCTTGAGTTCTTCGACCTCTTTGATCTGCCGTACTTTTTCGACCAATTCTTCCAAAGCCTCGATGGCCACGTCTTCGATATCTTCCGGCAGATACGGCTGAAGCTTTAATTGAGCGACGGCGAATGCAGTCGGCCACAACCAGCGAAACGCCTCGTCCCAGGCGTCGGCATCGCCCCGCTGCAATGCTTGAAGATCGGGAGCGTTCATTCGTGGCGCCAACGAGCTGTTTGGATGGTGCGTTCCCCAATTTGCCAAAAGTGAATGCTCTCAGCGTGGACGCGGATGATGGTTCCCGATCGTTTGTCCTGTGTATCGAACATCGAATGTTTCAGAAAGCGCCGGACAAAATCCGCGGCTTCCCGTCCTCTTACATCCAGCCACACGAGACAGTAATAGGAGTGAATCCAATCCCGACGATAGAAATTGCGGTCCAGACTGAAGAACGTGGGATTCGGCAACCTGTGAAGAAAGGGAATCAGGTTTTCATCCTTGGTTCCACTCGGTGCAATGTCCACGCCGATGACACGGAAACGAATCCGCCGCTCACGCAGCAATTCCCGCTGCCCGGCGGGCAGGTTTTCGTCGAGTACCAACATTGAATCCTCTGAACGGTTCGTGTTTCACCACCAGATCAGCGATGGAGATCGCCTCCGCGATGGCATCCTCCCCCACCTTGCCATCCCATTCCCGGACAATCTCAGCCCATGTCAGACCGTCTTCGATCTGTTCCAGGACAATCCACACCATAACGCGCGTTCCCTTGAACGTCGGTTGTCCGTGACAGATTTCGGGGTCGGCCACGATGTGCTTGCCCAACTCCACACGCCTGGCCAGTTGGGTTGGTTTCGTCTTCATCAGCGTTGCTAGAATGCGCCCGGCCCACGGCGATTGCAAGCCGCGTTCCCCACCGCGGAGGCAATGGCACAGGTCGGTCGGGCTTGACTTCGGTGAGTTGCGCGAGAGCGCGTCACACATCTGCAAGGGCTTGTCCAGTTCGGCGGCGCGGCGCTTGAGCAATTCATCCAGGTTTTCCCCGGCATGCTTGCGCCCGGTGAAGAAGAGCGCAATCTGGTTGGAGCCGGTCTGGCAGAGGAGGTTGGTGGTGAAGATGCCGGTGCGTCCCCCATCCTCTTGGGCGGCGATTTCCCGCCGCAGGCTCTGCACCCGCATGAAGGTGTCATCGTTGTGGATCAAGGTGCCTTGAGCTCCCCGCTCGATCAACCTCTCGTAGATCACTTCCGGCACGGCCGCAGCGGCGTCGATCAGTTCCCACTGGGTGGAAGCGGGCAGGGGCACTCCAAAATATTCCTGCCATTTGGCGATTCGATACATGGGCAGGCCCGCTCCATAGCGCTGGATCACCAGCATCGCGCCGACGTTCGGATCGTATTTGGCCGTGCCAGCTTCGGCTGGCCTCCGGCTCGGAGACTACGGCTCGGAGAGCGCCGGGGCCGTGAACACTTTCCCGCACAGAGCGCAACGCAACCGTTCCAGTTCGTAGAGGGTGGCCCCGAAAATCGGCTGGGCGATGATGCAGATCAGGTGCGCGGTTTTTTTGAGCAGGTAGAGTTTGCCCTTCAGACACTCCGGACAGAGACTGCCGGGGCGGCATTTGGGATGAGGCACTTTGACGCGCTTGGCCCCAGGATAGGCTTCGGTCCCTCTGCGACCGTGCCCTTTGCGCTTGGCCTTGGGTTGCGCCGCTGGGTTGGGGTTCCCAGACCCAGCCTTTTCGGGGAAGAGCTTGTCGGTCTTCTCGCTTTTGCTTCCGAAGCGCGCGTCACGCAATCGTCCCAGAGTCGCTTTCTTCTGTTCCAGCACTTCCATGATCCAAAGCAAAGTTCGCAGCAAGCTCTCGATCAGGGAATAAGTCTCCGGGGGCAAGTGCGCGCGCACTGTCACCAGCAACGCCTCCACTTGCGCCGAGCTCACTCGAAGGACTTCTGGCCCCTTGCTCTTAGCCATGATTGGTGGTCCCAAGCAGGTGTTGGCGAAAATGCGGCGACAACGGATAAACCCACAGTTGCTTGATCGAAGCGGTGCGCCGGCGCGCCGGAGGTTTGGTTCCTCGACCCTCGCTCTGTCCCACACCGATCCAATTGGCGGCCCGGTAAGAGACCCTTCCGAAGCGCTCCGTGTCCACGAAGCTTTCCAGCAAGTAAACCGGGTGGCCGTAGGACTTCTGCCAGTCCGCCGAAATGCGCCGCGCGATCCGGCCCAACAAATGGCTGGCCAAGTGCGGGATGCGCGCCCACGGTACGATCAGAAAGCGGGTATTGTACGCAATGAGATGAAGATTTCGCCGGCTCTGCTCTTTGGAGCCGCCGATGAACTCATCGCGCAAGCCCAGTTGCCGCGGCGACGAACTCCACCCCAGGCACGCCACCGGACGCGGCCCAGCCAGCACCAGGTATTTGAGATGCTCCCCCACCGGACGGCTGTAGCCCAAATAGTGATACGCGCTCAACAGATACCCAAAGAGCCCTTCTTCCTCGGTGCGGCGCACCAATCGGATCTCCAACGCTCCCAGCCCCGCCAGCTCACCTTGGATTGGGGTCGCATCGACTGGCCCCACCGCCGCCACTCGTCGATGAGTGATGGCGTTGTTGAGCGGCGGACGAAAGAGGAGACGAAAGCGGCTCCCGGCTGCTTGGTTCCTCGCTGTTTTCAGTGGAATAGTTCCACAGCGGATGAAGGCCATTTTTCCATCTCGCCGGGATGACGGGAGTTTGGACCTGTTGGCCGCCTCGTCTCCCGGAGGGAGATTTGAAAATAGCCCAGCAGTTCACTGCTGGGTTCGAATTAGTAATCGCATAAGTCCCGAAGGGACGGCCGGATCACCCAATGCCCTACGTTACCTCTCAACCGTCCCTTCGGGACTCTGGGTATTTGCGACGCAATCCCACCCTTGAAAGGGTGGGCTATTCTCAAATCTCCCTCTGGGAGATAGGTGTGGGCTATTCTCGTAATCCCCTCCGGAAGATGTCAGTCGGAAATAGCTCATCGGATTGTACAACAGCACACGGCCGGAAAATGTCCAAACTCTATACACCCCTCGCGAGCGAGTTCTCCTGTCCGGACACGGAAACGAGTTCACTCAAAACAACGGAGAACCAACTGCTTGAGGCGAGAATCCTCACTTCCATCGAGTTGCATTACCATTTTGGTTGTCTCCATACCTCTGGACTGCCACAGTCAGTCAAGTCGTGACAAAGCCAATTCCTATCAACAACTGGGACAGGGTCCGCCAGGCTGTTTTACAAGGCGCTTCGGACCTAACGGAAAGGATGCGAGGTATTGCCAAGAGAACAAGCGATGTGGATCGCAATGGGGATCTGACTCCCGCCAAGGAATCGCCAATCGAAGAGATCGCTTCTTGCCGGAGTGTTAGTTTTAACCGCGCAATGTTCATGCTAGGGGCGCTTGAACCTAGGGCCGAGAGCGGCACCTTTGTTAAATTGTGGATGATTGCAGGCGGGGTGTTGCTTATCGCAGTGGTTGCTTATCCCAAAATAGCGCCTTGGATCCAGCGGTTGAAGTTTCGCTCGCGCCTGACTTTGACTCCAGAAAATCTAAAGCGGAATTTTGAGGGTGCAGCGGCTTTTAATCTAATAACTGAAGACTATCGGAACGGAAAAGACTATAGGTTGCAGACCGAGCAAGGTAATCAGCCAAACGAGATCATCGTCTTTGGCCTGATGTGCGATGGCAGTGTGGTGAAGACTCCCTCGGTTGAAGTCCTGATTGAAGCTGATACGATTGTCCTGAAAGTTATCGCGAAGACGGTTCGTCCCCTTGGCCCTACTCCCGATCAGATTTACGCAGCAATACTAAATGTTCTGTGGCAAAGCAAAGCTGTGCCTGTTGAGATCCGTTTTCAAATCAGCTCATCTGTTGAGAACGCTGTCAGTTGGGTGGTTAATCTTGAAGGTGGCGATTTGGTGTCCTCCGACGAAAAGAGACGAGAGAAAGAATTCAGGAAGCGTATAGATGGCGGTCCTAGATTAACGCTGGATCAAAGGTTTTCTTGGAAAGTAGATTTTAAGGGTAAAAAAAACGGGTTCCCCACTGCGCGTGAACTGGTGCAGAAGGTAGATCGACTGCAAGGAGTTGAATTTCTTCAAGCAGAGAGCCTAAACGGCACACTCATCGCGGTCAGAAAAACCCGCCCGGCATCTGCGTTGCATCGAGTGCGTCGGGTCTTAACTCAGATGGGGCTGCGGGCGATGCCACCGTTTCTGTAGGAGCTGTGGGATGAAGTCTCCCTATCTGGATCATTGGCGAACGCACACGTTCCGTCTGCCCAAACAGACTTGGCCTCGAACTCCTCCCGCAAAGTTGCCTAGTGGCAGCCGCAGCCATGACCACAGGAGCCGGATTCGAAATCCTCGGGGCCCGGCAGTCGGCCCAGCTCGAAAGTCTTGGTCACATACTGGGTGACAGACTCCTGTACTTTGTGCATTTCCTGCTGAGCCTCCATAAACCCCTTGGCGACCGGGTTGTTCACAAAGGCTTCGCGCTGCTGTTCGAACTCTGCGATTTCATCACTCGTCGAGGGTGATCCCTGCGATTGCTTGTGCTGGAGGTATTCCCCTCTTTCGCTTAGAGATTGGTATTGCGATTTGGCGTGATCATCGGTCATGAACGCGTCGATCTGTTGACGGATGGTTTGAAACTCCGGTTGATCGAGGATGGCTTGGCACAGTTCCAGAGTCTTTTGAGCGATCAGGCTATCTTCAGTTGTCGTTTGCATAATAATGTTTAGCTGCCGGCCACTTGAGGCTAGATCCAGCACTCGCGGCGATAGCGATTGCACAATACAGCATATCAAAGGTCGAAGATCAACAGAATGCTTTGACAGAACCATCGCTTGCGGTCGATTGTTTCCAAACGATGGCAACAAGCCCAACCATTTGAAACGCTAGGAATGTCAAAACCAGTTTTAGGTCGGGGTTTAGGCGCTCTGTTAAATGGCCGGGCGACTGACGCAAGCCCGGAGAAAAGCCCCTTGTCATCGCGCGATGCGAGCAATCCAGCTATTGGGCGTGGATTAGGCACGCTCATCAAGGGAGGTAAAGCCTCGAGCGTACTGGAAAACCTCGAATCGAGCACAGGCGATTCTAACCAGCTCTCGGAGCCAACAATACCCGCGTGGTATTTCTTTGGCCTTGATCTCCTGCTGCTAGCATTCGTCGGGTTGACCGTTGTCACCAGCTCTCCACTCGATTGGCTGGGGCTTTTGGTCTGCTCGATTGCGATTGGCCTTGGAGCTGTGATTTTCACCATTCCCATTTGGAATCATTATCGAGCGATCAAGAAATGTCCGGTCAGGAGCCAGGTTCCCGAGTGGGTTGTCACTGAGAAAAACGCGGGTGATGGCCACCCTCGGCGTTTCGTAATCCACCTCCATCAGCCAGTCTTTATCGGCGAGATTATCGAGAGTCCAGAGCGTAAGACGATCGTGATGCCTCTTTGGATCGAGGGTGATATTGAGTTGTCCGACGCCTCGGTCGAGCGACTCAAGCGCAAGGCAGA
>CAMAWP010000008.1 GCA_945861765.1 Akkermansia muciniphila
GAAACTGCCCAAGTTACCCGCACCAATGTTGTCTCTAGGAAAAGCCAACAGAAACCGATTGAAGAACCCACGCCGAGGTCGTGACTGACAAGCAGTTACGCCGGACAATGTGCTGGGAATTTACTGTCCGGCAATGGGGGAAGATGAGCCCGAGGAGAGGGAGAGTAGAATTCCGCATCGGCAGAGGCTGGGGGTCGCTGAGGAGGAGCAAGGCTCGGAATCCATTTTCCCAGCCCATGAACGTGGGTGGGGTGAGAGTCCCCTCGAACCCTGACCTTTTCTGGCGCTCGAGTATGTCAGGGCTCGACGGAGTCTCGCCCCACCATTCGAGGGTGCAATGCACGCACAAAGTTCGGGGTATCCTGTCCTCGGGGAGAGGGTTAGGGGGAATGCCGTGTCAGAAGTAAAAGCGGGATCATGTCGTTTCCATGAGCTCGGGAGCGTCGAGACAAGAAAACGGCGTGGACGTTTCCGTCCACGCCGCTTGTTCCCACACCGCAATCCCAGGCGTCTTAACTACTCGTCGTAGTTACGAATGATTCTATGAGGCTCCGTGATATCCTTCTTCTCCATGTTCCACCAAGTCGAGCCCGGCGTTCTCGGCTTCTTCATCTACCCGCAAGCCGACAACTGCTTTTACGATGTAGGCGATGATCACTGTCCCGACGATGGCCATGGTGAGGGTGACGCCGATCGCTTTGAGCTGCTCCATCCAAAGTGTCTTGCCCACGATATCTTTCAAGTTTGTGTTGAGGTTGCTGTTCACATCTGCCGTGGCGAGAACTCCGGTCAAGAAGGCTCCGAGCGTGCCGCCCACTGCGTGAACGCCAAAGGTATCGAGAGCATCGTCATAGCCGAGCCAACCCTTCAGCTTGTAGCATGCGAAGAAAGGAATGAGACCGGCGGCGATGCCGATGATGACTGAGCCGTTGCTATTGACGAAACCGCAGGCTGGCGTGATCACCACCAACCCAGCAACTGCTCCTGAGCAAAAGCCGAGGATGCTCGGTTTGCCTTTGATCACGTATTCTGCCATCGCCCAAACAAAGGACGCTACGGCGGTCGCAATTGTCGTGGTGGTAAACGCGTTGGCGGCGATTCCATCCGCCGCGACGGCGCTGCCGGCATTGAACCCGTACCATCCCACCCAGAGCATCCCAGTGCCTACCATACACAAGACCATGCTGTGCGGCTTCATTGGTTCTTTCCCGTAGCCCAAACGCTTGCCGAGAATCATGCAGAGAATCAACGCGGACCAACCGGAGGACATGTGGACGACGGTGCCGCCGGCGAAGTCGATGGCTTTGATCGTGGCATTCGCATTCCAAACACCATTCATGAAACCGTCAATGCCCCAAACCATGTGGGCCAGCGGGAAGTAAACGAGGCACATCCACAGAGCCACGAACAGCATGATCGCCGAATATTTCATCCGCTCCGCGATAGCTCCGATAATCAGTGCGGGCGTAATGATCGCGAACATTAATTGGTACATGGAATAAACGTTATGCGAGACCCAATAGGAATAGTCCGTGTTGGGGTTGGAATCGACGCCGCTGAGGAGAGCGAACGTTTTCAAACTGCCGATGAACGAGCTGGTGCTATCAGGGCCGGCTTTTGAAAAAGCCATGCTGTAGCCAAACAACCACCAAAGGATGGTGACCAAGCCCGCGATGCCGAAGCACTGAGCCAGAACGGACAGAACGTTTTTCCGCCGCACCAAACCGCCGTAAAACAAGGCCAAGCCTGGCAGCGTCATAAACAGCACGAGAGCCGTGCAAGTCATTTGCCAAGCATTGTGGCCTGGCCCAGCGCCGCCAATGTTCGATTTGACGTTGTTGGTGGCGGTGTCGGCAGCGCGGCCAAGGTTGTTGAGATAAGCTTCGAGATCGGCCACTCGTTGCTCCATGCTTGGATCGGCCTTCGCAGGGGTCGCGGCCGCAGGCGCATTGGTGGCAGCCGGAGCAGCGGCGTCCGCGGCGCGTAGGCTGCTGCCGCTAAGCAACAGGGCGGCGAATAAGTTGAGGGAGAGAAGAGTTTTTTTCATTTCTGTGTGTGTTGAGATAGACGTTGAGAACGGGGGGTAAAGGAGGGGTTATACAGCTTGATCACCTTTTTCTTCGGTTCGAATGCGAACCGCTTCCTCGACCGAGGAAACAAAAACTTTGCCGTCACCAATTTTTCCTGTTTTGGCAGACTTAACGATCGTTGCCACGGCCGCCTCGACTCGGCTGTCTGGGAGGACCATCTCGATCTTGATTTTCGGGAGGAAATCCACGGTGTACTCACTGCCTCGGTAGATCTCGGTGTGGCCCTTTTGGCGGCCGAACCCTTTGACTTCGCTCACGGTCATTCCCTCGATACCGATTTCGCCCAAGGCGTCTTTTACTTCTTCTAACTTGAATGGCTTAATAATGGCTTCTACTTTTTTCATAGGTTTAACTCAATTTGTGATTCTGGCTTCTGCTGGTTATTTTGCGAGGAACGCTCTGCTTCGGTTCAAGTTTTCTCGTTCCTCTTTCGGGGAAAACAAAACAGCTTCGGTTTTGAGATGGCGGTAGCTGCGACCCGACACCGCTCAGATAAGAAGAAGAGCTGAACAACGGGTTGATCCGATCAGAGTGCATGGCGGGTTAGCACTTGAGATGCCATGAGATATTGGCTCCAGGTTGTGATGCTGTAATCTGCTAAAGACGAGTAACTTAAGAATACAAAGGCGGGTGATCTCTCGGCGGGAGAAGTATTGCGATTTGAGCAGGTTGATTTGTTTTAGCCATTTGCGCAGCCGAGTTTTCGGTGGCAAGGAGGGGATTTCCCAGAGTGCGCGCGCAGGGCGACTCTGAACCCACCCCTACCCCTCCCAGGAGGGGAGCTTCGCTTGCCGCAGCGGTTTCAGGGTCCCCTCCTGGGAGGGGTAGGGGTGGGTCGGTTCACGGAAAGGGAAAACCTTCAAAAATTCGACGTGAATCGAGGCCATGAACCCATCCACTGGTGGGGCGAGACTCCGTCGAGTCCTGATATTCTGATCGGCAAAAATGTCAGGGTTCGACGGAGTCTCACCCCACCCAGGTTCATGGAAAAAGGAGGAGCCGTCCGCGCAATGCGGGGAGATCAAGGTTTGGCTGTTAACCGTAAATGATCAACTGGATATTTTCGGGAAGGTTCTTCACTACTTCGGTCACTACATTTCCTTTGAGCAATCGGGTCAATGCGCGCCGATGCGATGAGCCTAGAATGAGGATATCGATGCCCAGTGTTGCCGAGAGATCAAGGATCGAGGCAGCCGGGTCATCGCTCACGGCGAATAAAGGGACAACGGGCACGTCGTTTTGCTGGCCGAGCTCCAGCATGCCATACATGATTTTGGCGGCCTGTCGGTCATCTTGCCAACGTGGGCGTTCTGGAGGCTCGACACGGCCCGGCAGCGATACTGCCAGCTCCTTTACATAGAGGACATATAAGGAGCCGTGCCGCAACCGAGCTTCTTCCAGCGCAAATCCCAAGACTGGATTGGGGCCTCGGGCTGCCACCAAGATGGCCTGTCCTGGGTCGAGGTTGAGTTTAAATTCAGCGACCGACTCTGGAGCGACATGGGCGGCGACCTCTTCGCTCACGATCAGGGTGCGAAGGCCGGCGCGCTTCTGCGAGTAACCTCGAAGAGCAAACCCGAGGCCTAGAACGCAGACGGCGAAGAATAAAGCATCAGGTTTGGTCTTTGCCACTGTGATCTCCACGGCGAACAAGATCAGAAAAGTGATGCCCATCACCCAGCGTTCATACCACTTAAGATCCAGTGCCTTGTTGAAGGTGCAGGACCCTAGATTGACCGTAATGGCTCCGACAACTCCGATGGCATAAAGTCCGAAGAGCGACTCTAAATTGTCGGTGAAAGCCACCACGAGAATTGGGAGGATCACCGCGATCGCGAGCGGCCAACGGGGTACTCCATAAGAATTTAGCTTGGTAAATGACTTGGGCATCTCGCCGTCGCGCGCCATCATGTAGTTAAGGCCAATCAAAGCGGCCACGGCTGTGTTAACAGCGCTGATGAGTAGCAATCCATAGACAATGCCCACCGCAATTCCAAAGAACTTGCCGAAACCAACCCCGACCGTGGCGGTCCCATAATATTCTCCTAGGACGCTGAGCATGTCGGGCCAGCGGCTTTGCAGTAGAGGTTCAAGACTTCTGGGGAGCGAGAGCATGGCCCATCCTAGCAACGAGGTGCCAATCACCACTTCAATTGCCACGGGCCAGATCGCTTTCTGGGCGGTTTGGGCGACACGTGGATTTTCCAGAGTGGCACCGGGATCTAGCTTCATGACGCCGGTGAGGTTTGCGATCGCTTCTACTCCGCTCAGGGCGAGAATCATCCCGACGAACGCCAGCCAGTTCGTGCCAGAGTTTGGCCGGAGCGGTTCAAAGTTCGACGTGACAAGGTGTGGAACGCTGAGTCCCATCATGATGAGAACCACGATGACAGTGGGGACAGCCAGGGAGACGGCCACGCTGCCGCTATGTTTAGGACCGAAATAATTGAGTGCGCCGACGCCGAATATCAGGGCAATTGTCGCCGTGGCAATTTGTGATTGTGGGAGCCGGAAATAGCTCATGGCAGCCCATCCGCTCATCGAAGCGGTCACGGAGAAGTTAGCGACCAGGAGCAGGGCGCCCATGACTGCTAAGAACCGACTCTGGTTGCGCGCTGCGGAATACACACCGCCGCCGTCGGGGAAATGCTTGCAAACCAGGACGTAGTTATAAGCCACCAAAGCGGTCAACGCGCAGACGGCAAGGATGATAGGGAACGATTGGTATTTAATTGCGGCAGCGCTACCGCTGAAGGCAAAGCCGATGACGTAAGCCTTGCTGGTGCCCCAATCGCCATAAAGCATCGCGGCAGCCCGTTTCCAATCCACGTTTCGCGGTCTGTGAATGCCACCGCTATCCATAGCTCATCATCGCTTCCGCATCCGGCCCAGAAGGCCATCGATACGCTGTTAGCCACCAGACCCGAATACCTGCCAAATAGTCCATTTACTTAGCTGGGGATAGTGCCGAAGAGTTTCGCATATCGTCAAATGAATGATTTGCGGGTAACATCCAAAAATTGATATACAAATTTCTCAAAACCGGTGTCTATTAGGTGCAACGTGCTAGATAAAGTCCAGACTGAGATTGGATGGTGTGAGCGTCTTTATGAAGACAAATCCGCCGAATTGATCCTCTACGGCCGGGCGCTTGGGCTCAGCCATAGTGAGGCTGAGGACGTTTTGCAGGACACGTTCGTTGCGCTCATGCGGCGGGAGATCCCTCCCGAGCGGCCGGAGCGCTATTGTCTCCGGTGTTTCCGCAATCGCGCGCTTAATTACCGCCGCGGCCTCTGGCGGCGTATGACCCGCGAGCTGGAATCCGTTCGCTGGTTTGAACGCTCGGAATCGGAAACCTCCAGCGAACGGGCTGCTATCAATTGTCTGGCGAAGCTTTCCGCAGAACAACGCGAAGTCATCGTGCTCAAGATTTGGCATGAATACACGTATGAAGAAATCGGCGAGCTGCTGGAAGTCTCGCCGAACACGGCATCTGGTCGTTACCGCTATGGAATGCAGAAGTTAACCGCCCGATTGAAAGAAAAAGATTATGAACGATTGGAATCCTTTGGAGAACCAATTGCGCTCTTGGACCCCACGCCGCCCCTCAGCGAAGCTTAGATCTAGAATCTTTTCAGGCGCGCCGACGATCGAAGTCCCTTCGGTTGCGTTTGGGGAGCCTTGGCGTTGGCTGGCCCCGGTCATGGGTCTCTTCTTGTTCGTGGCGATCGTCTCAGGCCCTAGAAACGGCCAGATCGACTATTTAACAGCGATAGGCACGAATGATTTATTGGCGCCGCTCCGCAACGATCGTGGCTACGCCTATGTGATGACAAGTTTCCACAGCAAACAAAACACACTGGAGGACAGTTTGGAATGGACAAGCAGGCAACGTTTCATTTCAAGTACGGCTTCTTTGCCGCTCCTGAACACCAATAGCTTAAAGCAATAACGGATGAGCAGTGACAAATCGAAATCTGAATCGAAGCCCATCGAGGCCAATGTTAAATCGGCTCCGACGCCTGCTGGACCCATCAGGGTCACCGCAGCGTCAGCGCAGCGTTCTCCCACGCTGTTTCGCCAAGTCGATTGGATCACGTTTGGGCTCACCACGCTGTTGGTCTTCATCGGTTATTATCTCACCCTAGCTCCGAACCTGACGCTCGAGGATTCCGGTGAACTCGCGACGGGCTCGTTTTATGCCGGTGTGCCACACCCGCCCGGCTACCCGGTTTGGACCATATACACATGGCTGTTCACCTTGATTCCCTTTTCAAATGTGGCTTGGCGAGTTGCTCTTTCGTCTGCTGTGGCGGGTGCTTTCGCCTGTGGCATGGTGGGACTTTTGGTTTCTCGGGGAAGCAGCCTCATGTTGGAAGGGATTGCTGAACTGAAGGATATCGAGCGTCGTTGGGAGAGTGCTCTTTGTTTTGTCTCCGGCCTCGTGGCGGGAATGCTGTTAGGCTTCAACGGATTCATGTGGAGTCAGGCAATCATTGTCGAGGTCTATACATTGAGTGTGCTCTCGTTTATGGCGGTGCTCTGTTGCTTGTTTCGATGGATCTATGCCCCGGATCGGCGGAGCTACCTTTACTGGGCCTTCTTTTGGTTTGGCGTTTGTTTTACGAACCACCAAACGCTCATCGTCGCAGCCATGGGGATCGAGGTGGCGATTCTGGCCGCCCAGCCGAAGTTAGGCCGCGACCTTTTTATCGGCAATAGCGTCGTGTATGTCATCGGATTAATTGCCAAGTCTGCCGGGATATTGACGACTTTTGACAACAATCTGCCCCTGTTCATGATTTATAATCTGGTGGGGATTGGGTCGATTGCCACCGCGATGTCGATGATCGTGAAGATTGGCCATCCGCTGAGCGAATGGAAGCCGGTGGTGATTATGTCATTCCTGTGGCTCGTGGGCGCTTTGTTTTACTTTTACATGCCGATTGCCTCGATGACTAACCCGCCTTTAAACTGGGGTTACCCACGCACCGTGGAAGGGTTTAAGCACGCGTTGACCCGCGGCCAATACGAACAGACCAATCCGACGAGCAGTATCGGAAAATTCCTCGACCAGCTTTGGATGTATGGCGATGGCGCAGTGAATGAGTTTACTCCGGTCTATCTGCTCATCGGATTGCTTCCATTCTTCTTCTATAAAAAGATGCAGAAACGCGAGCGAGCTTGGTTGGTGGGGCTCACCGCGATTGGTCTTTGCCTGGCCGTTTTGTTGATGGTACTCCTCAACCCCAACACCGACCTCCAAAGTCGGCAGCAAGCTCGAGTGTTCTTTACGGCGTCGCACATTGTTGTAGCGATCGGGATTGGCTACGGCGTGACGCTCATCGGCGGCCTTTTGGTGGCTCAATATCAGCGATATCGATTCCCCATTTTATGCGGCTCGGCAGTCGCTGCTGCCATCGAGCTTTATTATGTCGTCGTTACTTTCGAGAACACTTATTTTCCATTGTCACGTTTCTCCGTGCTGTTGGGCTTGGGCTTGGCGGTTTTGTTCACGCTCACCATCTTGGTGTCGCGCCAGCGCGCGATCTTGCCCGTGCTGATCGTCATTTTCGCCGTCACCCCGGTACGTTCCATTCTTTCGCACTGGGCTGACAATGAGCAACGCGGGCATCTGTTTGGCTATTGGTTCGGCCATGACATGTTCACACCTCCCTTTAATATCTATCCGGAGATGGACCGTCGTACTGTTTTGTATGGGGGCACGGATCCTGGGCGGTTCAATCCGACTTACATGATTTTTTGTGAGAGCTTTATTCCTCCAAAAAACAAGCTCGATCCAAATTTTGACCGCCGCGATGTGTATCTCATTACTCAAAACGCGCTGGCTGACAAAACGTATCTGGATTATATCCGAGCCCATTACAATCGAAGCGCCCACACGGACCCGTACTTTTTTTCGGAGTTGGTTCGCGGCGACAAAGAGAGGTCTATGGGCCGCACGAATTTGCTCGCGCGCGCTTTGCTTCCACTTGACCACTTTTTCACCGATCTCGGCGCGAGGATTGAGAAGCGCAGGCGCGAACAAGGGGTCTATCCTCCCAAGGAAATCATCACGGCGAGCAATGAAGATTCTCAGCAAGCGTTCCAGGATTACATCACGGATGCGGCCCGCCGACTCCAGCATGACACTCAGTTTCCGAACGAGCAGAAGCAGGTCAAGCCTGGCGAAGGCGTCAATTTCACGCGGGATGGCCGAGTCCAAGTGAGCGGGCAGGTGGCTGTCATGGCGATCAACGGGCTGTTGACCAAAGTCATTTTCGATAAGAACCCCGATCATGAATTCTATGTCGAGGAAAGTTTTCCGCTCGACTGGATGTTCCCGCACCTGACTCCGTTTGGGATCATCATGAAAATCAACCGCCATGCCGTCCCGGAGATCACCGAGGAGATAGTGCGGAAGGACCACGAATTTTGGACTCAATACTCGGACCGGTTAATTGGCAACTGGATAACCTACGACACCTCAGTAAAGCAAATTTGCGAGTTCGCCGATAAGACCTATCTCCGGCACGATTTCGCTGGGTTCAAAGGCGACCGCAAGTTCGCGCGTGACGACTTTGCCCAAAAAGCATTCTCGAAGTTGCGCAGTGCTATTGGTTGGATTTATTGGTGGCGCGTGAGCCACGAGTGTCCGCCGGAGCTCCGTCCGAAAAGCCTCGTGGATCAGCAACGTCTGATGAAGGAGGCCGAGTTTGCTCTGAAGCAGTCTTACGCTTTTTGCCCTTACAGTCCGGAGGCGCTTCACAAGTACGTTACTTTGCTGTTGGGAGCTGGGCGCGTGGAAGATGCCTTGTTGATCGCCGAGACTAGCCTCAAATGGGATCCAGGCAACCCCGTCTTCCAAAGTTATGCGACGCAACTGCGAGGGATGGGCGGAAGCCAAGCCCAAGTGACGCAGGTTCAGAACCAATTTGCCCAGATCGAACAACAGTTTCAGGCCAACCCGACGAATCTGCAACTGGGACTCCAGCTCGCGTCTGCTTACATCCAAATGCAACGTGGCGATGCAGCCATGCCGCTGCTGGAAAAGATTTCAGCGAGTCCGCAAGCCGACGTTCCTGTTCTGCTCACGGTGGCTCAAACCTATGCTCAGCTCGGGAAAAAGCCGCAACTTGACGCGGCGATGCAACGGCTCCGGCAATTGCTAGGGCCACTTCAACAACAGTACCAAACGGACACGAACAACATTCCTTTGGCGTTCCAATTGATCTCTGCCTATCTGATCACTCAGCAGACCAATTTGGGATTACAATTGACGGATGAGCTGGTCGCCCGACCGCAGGCCGATGCGACCACATTGCTCAACGCCGCCCAAATCTACAACCAACTGCAGAACCGGCCTAAGCTCGAGACGGCGCTCCAGAAGTTGGTCACCATCTTACCGACGAACCCGGAGGCTTGGTACGACCTTGCTGCTGTGCAAATTAGCAATGGCAAATTTCCCGACTCCGCGGCTTCGCTCGAGAAGGCTATTCAACTGAGCTCTGGACGAGGGACGAATCAGCCGGGGACAAGAGACTTGCGCGCGGAAGCGGCTTCGGACCCGCGATTCGCTCCCTTACGCCAAATGCCTGAGTTTGAGAAATTGGTGAAGCCGAAGTGAAATTGGAATCACGGTCGCTCATGGGGCTTTCTAGATCATCCAAAATCAGGTAGCTGATTCGCCACAAAAGAGTGCGAATACCTCAAGGAGAGACCACTCTGGACTTCGCACGCGCAGGGCGGCTCTGAACCCACCCATCCCCCTCCCAGGAGGGGAACCAGCAACCGGCGCGGACGACGAAGCTCCCCTCCTCGGAGGGGCTTGGGGTGGGTTCATGGAAAGAGTGGCGGAGGTTTTCCAAACCTGCCTGTTCCGTGAAAGAGTCTGTTTGCGAATACTCCTCGATCTTCGCGATCTATGGATTTTTCTCACACTCTCTTGTAGTTGGGCTTTCTACCGCGAGCTGTTTTTCATCGGTTTCGACACTTCCGCCGCAAGCTCCTCCGTGATTCCAGGGTGACGTTGCGTTGGGCAAGATCCCAATTCCGCATGTCGGTTGGTACTCGATCTGCTTTTGGTCGCCCGCTAGGCGAACGCTAGATAAACTGCTGAAGTGAGTGTAATTTTTTGTGCTTGTTGGAAAAATTGAAACTAGAAATTGAATCGGAATGAAATCAAATAAATCTGTTAGCTCTAAGAGTCCTTCGAAATCGGTGGCTCCCATCAAAATGAAATCGGCATTAACCAATCTCAACCACCTTGTTCGAGCGGTGCCTAAGGCCAAGACAGCCGCTCCCAAGGAAAAGCCCGTGGCGAAGACTCGGTCAGTGAAGCCTTCCGCAGTCGAGACTTCACACGTAGCTCAGCCGTCTTTTGCTTCGATCGAAGTCAAGATCGATGTCGGATTTGGAAACCTCCTGTTTATTCGTGGTCAAGGCTGCGGGCTAAGCTGGGACAAGGGTGTGCAGCTCACTTGCCGCGATCAATCCACCTGGCTTTGGTCTGCCAAGAGCGGAAAAGACAGAGTTGAATTCAAGCTGTTGCTAAACGACGAAGTCTGGGCTCTCGGCGAGAATCTCACAGTTGCTCCCGGCGAAAAGCTCGATGCGGTTCCAATTTTCTGACGCGGAATCCAACGATGCAGTTCGTTGGTGGTTGGAGACTTGAAAGCTCTGGGGAGCGAGTGCTCGGCTTATGGTTGACTAGCAATGTGCGCTCGGCCAAGGCCGAATTCATTGCCCATCTTGACGACCTTGCCATCGCGGAAGTGAACCTCGATAAACTTTGAACTGCAGACTGGTTTGCCGTTCTCGTCTTTTAGCGTGGTGATTAGCTTCTTGGTGCGAGCGGCGAATACGCCCACACATCTGCTTGGTTGCTCGATCCTAGTGCGGAATGAACTTCAGATGCGCCTCGCGACCTTTTTCGACATCCGCCGAGTGCGGCTTTTTCCAATACGTCGGCAGATTGGTCTTCGTCTCGCACAGGATTTCGCGAATGGCTTGTCGATCGTCGGCCCGCAGCTTCGCGAACTCGGGGCTTTGATCCTGGCCCGTCAGAATATCGTAGAGTCTTTGCAACAGATGCTCGCGGATCGCAGTAGGCATAGTGTCGAATGGCGGAGAGTAAATCAGAAAACTGCACGGGTACTTGAACATTCGGGTCTGAAGATCGAGATCGCGCAGAGAGCGTCCCTGCTTGTCGCGGAGTCCGCGCGCGGTGAATTGCTTCACGAACTCTGGATTCCCCTGGAGCGCGCTCCTCAACGGCGCCTCTTCGGTGAGGAGTAAGTATCGAAGGAAAGCGTTCACTTGGTTCTTGAGATAGCGGATGTGGCCGTATTGCTTGAGCATGATCTGCGCTTCGAAGCTGAGGCGCGTGATGTAATTGTGCATGTGAGCCTGGTGTTCGAGGACCACCAACGCCACGATGTCGCTTCCAGTCTCCGGATATTTTGTGACGTCGAAGAACTGGCTCAAATTTGTGACATCCACCAGGTAGTTGGGCTCATTGGCCCGCTGTTCGAAAGCAGCCGGCCCCACGAGATTGCCCCGATGCGCCTGGCTGCCATGCGTGCCCGTCACGTACCAACCAGCCCACCGATCGGCCAGCGGCGTGCAATGCGTGATACCGCTGACCTCGGCTTGCAGATCAAGTTCTCCTTGCTCATCGGTGGCAATCGATCGGAGGAGGTGTCCCGGCACGCCCAAGGTTTTCCCTGTTCCGTGACATTGGAGACACTCGGAACTTCGTGTGAACGTGGGCTTCAGTCTCTCGGCTTGGGGCAAAGTGTAAAAAACCCCGCCGAGCTTTGGGTCCACGGCGCTGATCTCCATTACGGGAGCGCCAGGAATGTATCCGATATACACATCGTCGTTGTAGAAAATTGCTCGCGGGTTTTTTGGGTCAATCAATTGACGTTGCAATGAAGTTTTTGAAAACACCAACATCTGGGATGACCTCGGCACATCGAGAGCGTCGAGCACTGCCTTCAGATAGCCAAACTCCGGGTCAAACTTGAACTGCTCCTCTCCATTCTCCAGCTTCCGCTGCAGCCGCGTCACGGGATTGTCTGGTGTCTGGTGGTCGTAATCGATGATCTCTCCGTCATAAGCGACTTTGTGAGTCGAGCCTTGAAAATCCTCGGCGTGCGCTAGGGATACAAGCGCTACCGAAACCGCAGCCGCTGCCAGCCGAAAAAGCAAAGCACGCCATAGTTGAAGAGACACACCTATCATGCTTCAAAAGTCTGAACCCAACAGATGCCTGTCATCCACGCAAAAATTGTTGAATGAACTCCCTTTCTTGCAAATCGATTCCTGTTTACTCCCCGCTTTCAAAAGCAGCCCGAATGTCTTGCAAACCGGCGTCGGCGCCCAGGAGCAACATTAGTTTGATTCGAGCTTTGTGGCTCGGGAGCATGCCGCCGAGGATCGCGCCGATTCGTCTGAGTTGTTTGGCCGCCCCTTCATAGGCATACGTATCGAGAACGCGACCGCGCGGGCAGCGAGACGTGAGAATCACTGGAATCCCGGTCCGAATCGCCTTTTCCACCCCTCCGATAGCGGTAACCGGCACATTCCCGCGACCCACTCCCTCGATGATCAATCCGCGCGCGCCATCTTCGATGGCCAGGGCGGCCAGCCGTCCATCGCTTCCGGCGGAGAGTTTGATGATCTCGACCTGTTCCACGAGCCGCGCCGGCGCGATATGGTTGTGGGCTGCTCGCCGATGCGCGACGATGAGGCGGTCTTTGTCCACCATGCCGAGTGGTCCAAAATCGCGGCTCTGAAATGTGTCCACGCGTTCGGTGTGCGTCTTGATCGCCTCCGCCGCCGCCAGCAGTTGGTCATTCATCACCACGAGCACGCCGAGGCCGCGCGCTTGGGGATCCGCCGCGACCCGAATAGCGGAGTGCAAATTGGCCGGACCATCCCAACCCAGCTCCGAGCTGTTCCGCATTGCTCCGACCAACACAACTGGCTTCTCGGAATTCAGCACGAGATCGAGCAGATAGGCTGTTTCCTCCAGCGTATCTGTTCCGTGTGTGATGACAGCTCCGTCCACGCCGTCATCTGCCAAATGGCTTCCGACAACTTGGGCGAGACCGAGCATGAGTGCCGGGGTTATATGCGGTCCTGGCAAGCGCGCGAAGTCGATAGTAATCAAGTCCGCTATTTCATTTAAACCCGGTACCTGCTCGAGAATTTCCGCCCCGGAAAGCATTGGCACAGGTCCGCCGGCGATTGGGTCGAACCGCATAGAAATGGTTCCGCCCGTGAACACGACGGCGATGCGTGGTTTCTTGAGCTCTGGCATGGCTGGGAGAATGCATTGACTCGCAAGTGGCCGCAAGCCACACCGCTCATCTTTCAGCAATTCTCAGTATGGCCGCAGATAGCACCAAGAACCGGCTGAAGCCGGGACTTCATACCTGGCGAACGCGCGGGGTCCCGCCATCAGGCGGTCGGAAGCCAAAATGAGCTAACCAAGCGCGAAGGGCCCGTGGCAGGGCCGATGAACTGCGTTGCCGTACCCGAGGTCGCACGCCAAGAGGCAATGGTTCTCCGTTGTTTTGAGTGGAAACATTTCCGTGTCCGGACAGGAGAACTCACTCCCGAGAGGTGCGTAGAGTTTGTAGAGATTGGACATTTTCCGGCCGTGGGCTGTTGTATCCGAGAGCTATTTCCGACTGACATCTCCCGGAGGGGAGATTCGAGAATAGCCCACCCTTCTCTCCCGGAGGGAGATTTGAGAATTGCCCACCCTTTCAAGGGTGGGATTGCGTAGCAAATACCCAAAGTCCCGAAGGGACGGTTGGGCCATTCTCGGTCGATCCTTTGTCCTGAACAGACTGTGCGAATAGGAGCTGACCCAGGACATTGAGGGATTCGTCCGTCCCTGCGGGACTTATGCGATGGCTCATTCGAACCTAGCAGTGAACTGCTGGGCTAGTCTCGAATCTCCCTACGGGGGACGAAGGCGGCCAATAGGTCCAAACTCCCGTCATCCCGGCGAGATGGAAAAATGGTCTTCATCCGCTGCGGAACTATTCCACTGAAAACAGCGAGGAACCAAGTTCATTGGAAACTACCGCTCGTCTTTGCGATGCGCCCATGCGCAGCGACACAGCCTTCATTCTCTTGACCCTCGATGGCAGCTTTCCGACAATCCTGCCGCTGTGTGTACCCGCATTGGCCCGAGAGAATGAATTTTCCGCGGAAACGAGATCTGTTGATATCGCTGAAATACGCGACGATTGAAGCCTGCTTTAGCGTGCCGATGTTGAATTTGACGCTGACGCAGTTCCCATTCGCCGTGGGCTTCGCCGTCACAGCGCTCGGTTGGGGTTCCGGAGCGATTGGCTGGCTGGCCGCGATTCCCCATCTCTGCAACATGGTGCAACCTCCGATCACTTATTTCCTTCGCCGCCACTACTCACTCCGGCAAATCATGGTGCTCGGGTTCCTCGTGAACGCGCTGCCGTGGGCTTTTATTGGCCTCCTTCCCCGGATGGGCGAACACCGGCATTGGGTGTTCGCCGCCATCGTGACTGTTTCCACGCTGGCCAACAGCATCTGCGGAGTCGCCTGGGCGGCATCGATGAGCGATGTTGTGCCGCTGCAGATGCGCGGAAAGTATTTCGGCCGAAGGAACATGGTCTTTGGTTTTTGGACACTCGTTGTCGTCCTGGTGGCGGGGTATCTGGCCGAACGCTATGACAATTCATTGGAGATATTCGGTCTCATTTTCGTCTTCGCTGCCTGGCTCCGGCTGACCGGACTCTATTTCCTGACACGAATGAAATTTCCGCCGCAAATCCTGGCGGTGCGGCAGGAACAGGAAAGCCTGTCCGAGTATCTCGCGGTGTTTCGGAATCGGGACTACCTATGGCTTGTGCTGTTCATCGGTTGCTGGGGTTTTGTGCTGAACCTCGGGGCACCTTTCTACAGTGTTTATGTCTTGCGCGAATTGCCGCTCTCGATGGGAGGGCTCACATTGCTGACCACGTTGTCCACCTTGGGCGGTTTGGTCTCTCTGCCCTCATGGGGCGTGCTGAGTGATCGGTTTGGGAACAAGCCGGTCCTGATGACATGCGCGTTTCTGTGGAGTGTCGTGGCACTCATCTCGTGGTTGTTCGTGGGACCACAACGCTACGGGCATCTCTTCCTGAACTATTTTGTCGTGGGGGCCACAACCGCCGGATTTCAGCTCTGCCAGTTCAATCTCATGGTAAAAATGATTCCGACTCGTAGCAAAGCTCCTTACATCTCTGTTTTTCTGGCTCTGACCAGTCTGCTCACCGCTCTCGGGCCTGTCTTGGGAGGAAAAGTCTTAACGAGCCTGCCCCATGACTTCGGAACATTCCTCGGGCAGCCGCTGCTTCGATTTCACGTGGTTTTCCTCGTTTCGTTGTTCTTTTGCCTGCTGAGCATTCATCTGCTCGAACAGCTCAAGGAACCGGCCGAGCGGCCACTTCGCGAAATGGTTCGCGTGATGCGCACGATGCGGCAATTCAATCCTGTGCTCGGGCTGATCTCGGTGGCTCAAGTCATCTTCACGCCGCGGCGTTTGAGCCGCTTTGCCGAGGAATCATTGCGGACGATCCGGCGTCAAACTGCCGACATCACCGAGGTAGGCGAGGAGTTGGTCGGACATGGTTTGCGCACCATCAAGCAGCCTTTCTCACGTGAAAAGGATGATCATCCCGATGAAGAAACCAAGCCTCGGCAGTAGCTCTCGACGACCATCGGGAACTGCGCGCGCAAACGAAGGCCTGTTCAAGCTTGTCTCGGCTCGTGACAGTTACGATTCGCCACTTGCAACTTCGTCTTTCTGACCTCGAACGGCCTCCAGAGCTTGCCATCGCTCATACAACTTCGCAGCGCGTTGTCTCGCGCCTGACAATTCTGCTGTCAGATCACTCGTTCGAACTCCGTGCTTGCGATGAAAATCCGGATCGGCGAACAGGTCCTCGATGCGCGCGACGTTTTCCTCGGCCTCGAGAATGGCAGCCTCCATTCCTTCCAGTTCCCGTAATTCTTTGTAAGACAGCTTGCGTGGACGCGCCCCCTTGGCTGCCCCGTCCCGTGCGGGTGCGGGGTTTGCCCTTCCAACTACCGCGGCGCTTTCGGCGAGTGCCACGGCGCTCCGCCGCTTCTTCTCCAGGTAGTAATCATAGCTGCCCACACTGTAGGTCAATCGCCCTTCACCCTCGAAAGCCAGGATGCCGGTGCAGACACGGTTGAGGAAATAGCGGTCGTGGCTCACGACCAACACCACACCGGGAAAGGCCGTCAGCGCCTCTTCCAAGATCCGCAGTGTCGGCAGATCTAAATCGTTCGTCGGCTCATCGAGTATTAGGAAATTGCCGCCGTTTTTCAGAATGCGCGCCAGCAGCAGACGGCTGCGCTCGCCGCCGCTGAGATACTTCACCTGCGTGCCAATTCGATCATCGGTAAATAGAAAGCGCTTTAGATAGGCCCGCAGCGAGAGCTTTCCATCGCCGAAAATGACAAACTCCGTGCCGTCGCTGATCTCCTCCAGAACCGTGCGCTCTTCGCGCAGTTGAAGGCGCCCTTGGTCCACGTAGTTGAAGCGCGTGAGCTGGCCGATACGGACTTCCCCCTGAGCGGGCGCCAGTTGGCCAAGGATGATTTTCAAGAGTGTGGTCTTTCCAAGTCCATTGCTTCCGGTAATTCCGATGCGCTGCCCCGCCGCGAAAGTAAAATCGAGCATCGAGAAAAGCTGCTTGCCTCCAAGCTCCATCCGTACCTGAACAAGTTCAACAATACGGTTGCCCAAGGGCGGCGGCGGCGGGATGACAAATTCCATGTCGTTCTCCAGCTCGGGCGCAGCTTGGCCAGCGACGTCGAAATACCGCTCCAACCTGCTCTTTGATTTGGTTGTGCGCGCTTGGGGTCCGCGCCGCACCCACTCCAGCTCTCGACGCAAAAACATCTGCCGCTTGTGCTCTGTCACTTCTTCCGTTGCCTGACGCTCTGCCTTGGCCAGGAGGTAGTCGGTATAATTGCCCGTGTAAGAATAAAAGGTCCCGTTCGCGAGTTCGACGATCATGTTCGTGATGCGGTCAAGAAAGTAACGGTCATGCGTCACAAGTAGAAATGCGCCGGGGAAGCCCTCTAGGAATTCTCCCACCCATTCGATCGACTCCGTATCGAGATGATTGGTAGGCTCGTCGAGAATCAGCAGATCAGGCCGTGAAATAATAGCCCGACAGAGTGCCACGCGACGTTTCTCGCCGCCGGACAGCGTCGTGATGCACCGTTGACCGTCGGGACAACTTAATTTCGCCATGGCGGTATTGATCCGATGGTCGAGGCCCCAACCGTCGAGGCTGCGAATGCGTTCCTCGAGCTCCGCATGTTTCTTGGATTCCGCAGGCAACGATTCGAATTTAGAAATTAATTCGAGCACATGCCGCGCGCCGAGCCGGACATTCTCCACGACGGTCAGGTTGACATCGAGCGCAGACTCCTGCGCCAGATACCCTGTCACCAAATCCCTCCGGCGCGTGACGGTCCCGGCGTCTGGCACTAACTCGCCAGTGACGATTTTGAGAAATGTGGACTTCCCTGACCCATTGCGTCCCACCATGCCGATGCGGTCGCGTTCATCAATAGCCAGCGACGATCGACCCAGCACGACCAGTTCGTTGTGTCGAACCTCGATATCAGAAGCGGCTAGAATTGCAGACATTTCAACTCATCATAGGCATCATCGCGCCCACATTCAAACTCGCTTCCTTCAATTCTTCATCCGCAGCGCATTTCATCAAACGCCTGCAAATGCTAAGTCGCGCTGGCATCGTCCGAAGCCATGGCCTTGCCGGCGATCCATCCGGTTGTCCAGGCGGCCTGGAAGTTGAATCCACCAGTGATGCCATCCATATCGAGCAACTCTCCGGCGAAATACAGCCCTGGACAGATCCGGCTTTCCATCGTTTTGAAATTCACTTCGCTCAACCGCACGCCACCACAGGTTACGAATTCGTCCTTGTTCACGCTCTTTCCCGTGACCAGGAATTCTGTGCGCATCAACCGCTGTGCGAGATGGTGTTCATCCGACCTGGCAAGCGCGGCCCACCGCGTCTCTGGTTCGATGCCCGCGCTAAGCACGAGCTGCTCCCAAAGCCGCGCGGGTATCGGTGGCACAGGGGTGTTCACCACCAGACGCGCGGGTTGGGAACCGCGGCGGACCTTGAACTCTGCTGACAGCGATTCCGTGCTGAGCTGTGGGAGCCAATTGAAATGAATCGGGAATTGGTAATTACGCCGATGCAACTCCCGTGCCCCCCACGCCGACACCCGGAGAATGACCGGGCCGCTCAAGCCCCAGTGCGTCACGAGCAACGCTCCCCGTTCGCGCAATTTTGTGCCAGGCACCGATGCTTCGACCGCGGAAAGTGAAATCCCGGCTAACTCGTGCAACCAGGGCGTCGCGATGTGAAACGTGAACAATGAGGGCACGGGCGTTTCCAAGGTGTGTCCGAGCGAGACCGCCAATTGGCCCAGCGCGGGTGTGCGGCATCCTCCCGTGGCCAGCAGCAGACGATCGCATGCCGCGGTTTCATCGTTTGAAAGAGCCAGCTCGAACCCGCCTTCAGGGCGCCGCAGCGCTCGGGTGACATCCCGGCGAGTTAACAATTCCACCCCGGCTGATCTCGCCGCGCCCAGGAGACAATCGATAATTGTCTCGGACGAGTCGGTGGTGGGAAACATGCGCCCATCGCTCTCAACCTTGAGCTTCACGCCGCGCGTCTCGAACCACTCGACCGTATCCCTCGACTGGAAACGTTGGAACGGCGCGATGAGCGCGTGCTCGCCTCGCGGAAACCGGGTGGTCAGCTCGCGGGCATCGAAGCAGGCATGAGTTACGTTGCATCGGCCACCTCCCGAGATGCGGACCTTCGAGAGGAACTGCGGCCCTTTCTCGATCAACGTCACTTTGGCGTCGCGGCGGGCTTCAGCGCAGGTGATCGCCGCGAAAAAGCCGGCTGCTCCACCACCCACCACAATAACACGTCGCGAACTCATTGAAGCAATAGTATCATCAGCAGAAATTCCTGGACGTCACCATACACCATGTCGAGAACTTCCTTTCCCTACGTGTCCACCAGGTATCCAACCTGAGATCGGCGACACAAGAATCGCATCCCGCACAGACCACTGACGGTGAGCTCTATCGCGCCTTGTCATCGCGGAACATGCCTCGCGACGAATGTCAGGCTTGTTCGTAATGAGTCCACATACGGAGGATTTTGACGGTGTGTTGAGCCTTATAGACCTGATACACAAGACGGTGATGAATGTTGATGCGCCGTGAATAAGCGCCTGCCAAGTCTCCAACAAGTTTCTCGTAGGGAGGAGGGTTCTGGAACGGGTTCTTGACGATGATATCGAGAAGACGTTGGGCTTGGGATTTGAGATTCGAGGATGCAGTCTTCTTGGCGTCCTTCCGAGCTTGCTTGGTGTAAACGATTGACCAACTCACCAGCCAGGATTGGTGGAGGTTTTGTCAAGCGGTTCGGCCATGCCTCTGCGGATGGAGTCGCGCATACCTGGAATCGAGATAAGGTAGAGCGTCTCTTGGATGCTCCGCCAGTCGTCTTCAGACACGAGAATGGCATTGGAACGTTTGCCGGTAATTTTGATGGGCTCGTGAGACTCAGCGGCTTCATCAAGGAGCTGGTAAAGCTTGGAACGAGCTTGAGTGACGGGAAGTGAAGTCATTCCAAAAGCGTGCGGGAAAGCGTGCGCTTTGTCAAGTGGGAGTGCGCGCACCGTGCGGGGCTCAGGTTAAGCTTGTGTCGCACGTTGAGGAAGTTACGCTGCTCGGCCCAACGATGTCGGCAATTGAGCTTTTGGGTTTGACGGCCTCCGCGGTCGCGGCTGGCGCGATCAACGCGGTGGCAGGCGGCGGCACGCTGCTGACCTTCCCGACGCTGCTATTCTTCAACACGCCGCCGGTGGTTGCGAATGCCATCAACACGCTCGCGTTAGCGATAGGCACGGCAGGGAGCGTTTACGGCTACCGACGCCATCTCGGCACGGTGAGGCCGTGGCTCTGGCGCTTCATACCCGTCAGCGTCCTGGGGGGATTGATTGGCAGCGTGCTTCTCACCCACACGAGCGACAAGACATTCTCTAAGTTGGTCCCATTCCTGATTCTGTTTGCAACGATACTCTTTCTCGCTCAAGGCATCTTTCGACGCTTTGCTGTACTCGACGACCGGAGTGGCAAGCATGCGGAGCATCACGCGATCTGGGGGGCGATTTTGTTTCAGTTTGCCGTGGCGATTTATGGCGGCTACTTCGGGGCTGGGATTGGCATCTTGATGCTCGCTTCCCTCGGGTTTGTTGGGCTGAGCAATATTCACGAGATGAACGCTCTCAAGACCGTTCTCAGTTCGCTGATTAACCTGGTCGCCGCCGTATGGTTTATTTCGGCCGGGCTAATTCAGTGGTCGAAAGCAGGAGTGATGACCTTGGGCGCGATGGCCGGTTACTATTTGGGGTCGCATTACTCGCAGCGCATCCCGCAAAAGAGGGTCCGCCAAATCATCACGATCGTTGGCTTTGTCATTTCAGCGGCGACATTTTACAAGGAATTTATCCGGTGAACTCCGCCGTGTTTTTGGCGTGCGCGGGTCACAAGAGCCGTTCCAGCTTCCAAGCGAGCTGCATCGACTGTTGCTCCGAGCTGGGGGGATTGGTGCGTCAAAGACAAAAAATGTTGTATAACTGATTTCATCGATTATGTTTCCACAGTCCAAAATGACTCCGTTTTATCGCAACACACTGGTTCGACAGAGCTTTGTCTCGGGCATCAGGTTTCAGATGAAAGCGGAGATGGATGAGCTTTGCCTCCTGGTCGAGGCAATTTTAAATCAACAAAACCGAAGTATAAATTAGTATGAAAAAACTCCTCGCACTCCTGACGACCGCTCTGATCGCGGCCACAGTTTACGCCGGCGAATACCCGGATATCAGCATCAAGGAACTCAGGTCAGCCATCGAAGCCAAGAAAGTGACAGTCATCGATGTTAACGGCACTGATTCCTACCAAAAGCGCCATATCCCGGGAGCCCTGAACTTTGACACCAACAAAGAGAAGCTCGCGAACGTCCTGCCCAAGGACAAGAAAGCGCTCGTGGTCGCCTACTGCGCTAATCCCCAATGCAACGCTTACCAAGCTGCCGCCAAAGCAGCTGAGAAGCTCGGTTACACCAACGTGAAGCACCTCTCGGCGGGCATCGCTGGCTGGACGAATGCCGGCGAGAAGATCGAAAAAGCGAACTAAAGAAAACGATCTTTCCAAGCACGGGCGCTTCATGCTGTGACATGGGCGCCCGTTTTGTTTTCACCAACCACTCGGCAAGTCCGCGACGGTCTCTTTGAGAATGGTGCGGATCGTTCGCTTCTCTGACGACGGCAGATAGGCGTATTCTTCACTAGGCTTTTGCTCGCTCAAGGCTTCTCTGAGTCGCTGGTAAATCCGCTGCCTCATGGTCGATGGCAAGCCCTCAAATACCGGACTGTAAATCATGTAACTGCACCGGTGTTGGAACAGTCGCGTCCGTAAATCAAGATCTTTGAGCGACACCCCATTTGCCGCCGGTCGTCGATTGCGGAGAAAGTCGGCTTTGAATGCCGCGTCGCCGTCCAGACCTCCCGTTGGCAATGGCACCTCGTCGCCAAAAAGCAGATAACGCGTGAGACTCCGGGCTTGATCATCCAGTTCCTTGGCATGTTCGGCGCTGAGTTGCCCGTGGTCAGCGTGCAAGGATGTGCGCGCGCGGTAGGAGGCTTCAATCACTCGATTCGCAAAGCCCACTTGATGCTCCAGGACAAGATGGGCAAGCATGTCACTCGTTGCAACGGGGTAGCGAGCGAAGTCAAACAATTTGCCGGGCTCGATAAGGTTCGTGGCCAAGCCTTGTGGCGAGAGTCGGCCGACGATGTTCCCCCAGTGATTCGTAATGGTGTGCTTGCCTGTGACGTACCAACCGCCGAACCGTTGGGCAAAGGGAATGCCATGCCCTGTTTGCTCCTGCCGGAACGCCATGAGGCTTCCGCCGGACGGACCCGGCACGACCGATTTCAACACCAGCCCCGGCACATAATGCGTCTCCTCGCCCGAGTGGCAGTTCATGCAACGGTCGGAACGTTCGACGCGCGGCGGCCGACCGTCTCTCGGAATGTCGAAGATGTAGAAGATGCTCCCGAGCTCGGGATCCAGTGACACGATTTCGATACGCCCCCGCGGAATATAGCCCAAATACAGGTCCTCTGTGAAATAGACTGCTCGTGGGTTCGACGGAGTAATCAACCGCAGTTGCAAACTAGTGGTCGAGAAGACAAGCATCTGCGACGTGGCGGGAATATCGAGTGCCTTGAGCAGGCTGACGACAAATAACTTCTCGTTCGTATGGTCCAAAACCATCCGCCCCGACTCCAATTCATCCTTCAACTTGGTGAATCGATCCTGGGGCGTTCGTCCGCGGTAATTGTGTGGCGGCTGGTCGATCTCATCGTAGGTAGGCTGCCCGAACGCAACGGGTGCGCCCAACATCGCGAGGAAAATCGACAGCAGCCAGTATCGTGTCATGCGCGCAGAATACTCGGTGGTCATGCCAGACAACAAGCAGCAGTTCTCATTTTGGCTTCCGGCCATCTGAAGTCGGAAGTTCCTGTGCTGAGGTACGTGGTCCCGGCCTCAGCCGAAGGGGCGTCGGCAAGTCCACAGGCGTTCGGATTCTCCCACGCGCCGCCGCCTGAAGGCGGGACTACATGCGTGCCAAAATGAGAAATGCCAGAGAACAAGTCTCGGTGAGCCTCTGTCAGGGAAATTGGGTTGATGGCAGTGTTCTTGATCTCAATTGATGGCGGATGGGACTGCGCTTGCGAGGCGTCATCCGATTTCGATTGCGAGTCAAATTTCACAAATCAGACAGCGCTGTCACGATCGCGGCCACATTTTTTGCCTTGTTTGCTTTGCTCGAATCCAATACCAAACGCTTATGAACCATTCTTCCCTTTCCCGTCGCCGTTTTCTCACGGGCATCCTTGCTTCAGCCACCGCGCCGGCGTTTCTTCGCGCCCAATCGCCCAATAACAAACTCAACATCGCTGTCATCGGCTGCGGTGGGCGCGGCGGATCGAACCTTGGGGGAGTGGGCAGCGAAAACATCGTGGCCCTCTGTGATGTCAACGAGAGAGCCTTGGATGCTGCGGCGGCCAAGCATCCGAAGGCGAGAAAATACACCGATTTTCGCAAGCTCTACGAGAACGCGAACGACGTTGACGCCGTCGTTGTGAGCACTTGTGAACAAACACATGCCTTTGCCACGCTGCCGGCGCTCAAACTCCGCAAGCATGTCTATTGCGAAAAACCGTTGACGCATTCGATCTGGGAAGCGCGTGTCATTCGCGAAGCCACTCGCAAGGCGAAAGTAGCGACACAGATGGGCACGCAAATTCACGCCACGTCGAACTACCGTCGTGTTGTCGAACTTGTCCAAAGTGGCGCGATCGGTCCCGTCCGCGAAGCTCACGTCTGGGTTTCTCGCGCTTGGGGTTGGCAAGGCGAAGAAGCCTCGAAACGCAACAAGGATATAGTCTTTGTCACGGACCGTCCGACCAGTGCGTCGCCGATTCCAGCTCACCTGGATTGGGACCTCTGGCTAGGCCCTGCGCCGGAAAGGCCGTTCCACGAAGTTTATTTTCCGGGGCCAAAGTGGTATCGGTGGTGGGACTTCGGGAGCGGGACGATGAGTGACTTGGGCAGCCACTGGAACGACCTTCCATTTTGGGCGCTGAAGCTGGACGCGCCACGCACGATTGTGGCTGACGGTCCGCCGCCGCATCGCGAACTCGCTCCAGCCAGCATGTCCGCCACTTATGAATACGGCCCGCGTGGTGACATGCCTGCGGTAAAGTTGACTTGGTATCAGGGCGAGCTGAAGCCGAAGATTTGGGAAGAGCGCGGCATCCCGCGATGGGATAGCGGCGCACTTTTCATTGGGGACCAAGGGATGCTCCTCGCCGATTACGGCAAACACGTTCTGCTCCCGGAGGAAAAATTCAAAGAGTTTAAGCGCCCGCTCCCGTTGATCCCGGAAAGCATCGGCCATCATCAGGAATGGATTCACGCTTGCAAAACCGGGGCGCCCACGACGTGCCACTTCGAATACAGCGGCGCGCTCACTGAAGCAAACCATCTGGGCAACGTCGCTTACCGCACCGGCAAGAAGATCGAATGGGATCCAGTCAAACTCGAGGCAAAAGGCGTCCCTGAAGCCGCGCGCATCATCCGACGCGAATATCGGAAGGGCTGGACGTTGGACGCCTAATACCGATAGTGCTCCGGCTTGTAGGGGCCATCGACCGAGACGCCAAGATAATCGGCCTGTTTCTTAGTCAGCTTCGTGAGCTTGACGCCGATCTTTTCGAGGTGCAGGCGAGCGACTTCTTCATCCAGTATTTTGGGCAAACGATAGACTGCCGGCTTATAAGAGTCCTTGTTTGCCCAGAGGTCGAGCTGCGCGAGGACTTGATTGGAAAAAGAGTTCGACATGACAAAACTCGGATGGCCAGTGGCACAACCCAAGTTCACGAGGCGGCCTTCAGCGAGGAGGTAAATGCTATTACCACCGCGGAAGGTATATTTGTCCACTTGGGGTTTGATGGTGAGCTTCTTGACACCCTTCGCGTTATTCAATCGATCCACTTGGATCTCATTGTCGAAGTGTCCGATGTTACAGACGATTGCCTGGTCTTTCATCTGCTCCATGTATTCGAGAGTGATGATGTCGCAGTTGCCGGTAGTGGTGACGTAGATGTCCCCGCGCCCGAGCGTTTCTTCGATCGTTGTGACTTCGAAGCCTTCCATGGCGGCTTGGAGCGCGTTGATGGGGTCGATTTCAGTTACGATCACTCGAGCTCCGAACCCTCGCAGAGAATGTGAGGAACCTTTGCCGACATCGCCGTAGCCGCAAACGACAGCAACCTTGCCCGCAACCATCACGTCCGTTGCGCGTTTGATGCCATCGGCGAGGGATTCGCGGCAGCCGTAAAGGTTGTCAAACTTCGATTTGGTCACTGAGTCATTGACGTTGATGGCAGGGATGAGGAGTTTGCCAGCTTCCTTCATCTGGCAGAGGCGGTGAACTCCAGTCGTGGTTTCTTCGGAAACACCTTTCCAATCCTTGACGATGTTGTGCCAGAAACCGGGACGTTCCTTAGCGACGCGCTTGAGAAGATTCTTGATCACCTGCTCCTCGTGCGAGTTGCCCGGTGTGTTGACCCAGTTGTCACCTTCTTCGAGCTGATAACCTTTGTGAATGAGCAAGGTGACGTCCCCGCCGTCGTCCACGACAAGCTGGGGCCCTTTATTGCCAGGATGGGTGACTGCGTCCATCGTGCAGTCCCAATATTCTTCGAGGGTCTCGCCTTTCCACGCGAAAACAGGAACTCCAACCTTCGCAATCGCCGCCGCGGCGTGATCCTGAGTTGAAAAGATATTGCAACTTGCCCAACGGACTGACGCACCGAGGTCCACGAGCGTCTCGATCAGCACTGCGGTTTCGATGGTCATGTGGAGCGAGCCGGTGATTCGCACGCCTTTGAGCGGTTTCGTGGTGGCGTATTTCTTGCGAATAGCCATTAACCCCGGCATCTCGTGTTCGGAGACTTGAATCGTCTTCCTTCCCCAGTCCGCGAGACTCAGGTCTTTGACTTTGAAAGTGGGTGCCGCCTTGCCATTGGTGATAGCGCCTTTGCCGACGCCAGCTTTCACTGTGTTTGCTGGACGAGAACGTGGGAGTTTGAGTGTAGCCATGTGTTAAAAATAGTTTTGATGTTGATCGAGTTTATCCGACTGCTCGTTTGAGGGCGGTGGCTTTGTCAGCCTTTTCCCATGTGATGCTTTCGAGGTCATCGACTTTGCCGAAATGGCCGTAGTTGGTGGTTTTCAAATAAATGGGGCGTAGCAGATTCAACTGCTTGATGATAGCGGCCGGTTTGAAGCTGAACACTTCTTGCACCGCTTTCTCGATCGCTTCGTCGCTCACCTTTCCAGTGCCAAAGGTGTTGACGCAGATGGAAACGGGATCGGGATGACCGATGGCATAAGCAAACTGGATCTCTGCGCTCGTGGCCAGCCCGGCTGCGACGATATTTTTCGCGACATAACGGCCCATGTAAGCAGCGCTGCGATCGACTTTGGAGGGATCCTTACCGCTGAATGCGCCACCGCCGTGACGTCCCATGCCACCGTAGGTATCCACAATGATCTTGCGCCCAGTCAAGCCTGTGTCGCCTTGAGGTCCACCCACCACGAACCGGCCGGTCGGATTAATCAAGTATTGAGTCTTCTTATCGAGCAAGTGTTCAGGCAGGACTTTCTTGATGATCTCCCTAATAATGAAATCTCTAATCGTCTTGTGTTTCACGTCCATGGAATGCTGGGTGGAAACGACGACGTTGCTGATGCGGACCGGTTGGTCATCCACGTATTGCACGGAAACCTGGCTCTTGGCATCCGGTCGAAGCCATTTCACTTGGCCGCTTTTCCGAACGCGGGTAAGTTCACGTCCGAGTTGATGGGCGAACATGATGGGAGCCGGCATCAGTTCCGGCGTTTCATCGCAAGCGTAACCAAACATCAAGCCCTGATCTCCTGCTCCTTGCTCATCCGTTTCCTTCCCATCCGCTGATCGAGCGTCCACCCCTTGAGCGATATCGGGGCTTTGCGAGGTGATGGCATTCATGATGAGCACCTTGTCGGCGTGGAAGACATCATCATCGTGAGTGTAGCCGATTTCGCGGATCGCTTGGCGGGCAATGGCGCTAAAATCGAGCTTGGCTTTCGTGGTGATTTCGCCCCCCACCACCACCAAATTGCATTTGGCGTAGGTCTCACAAGCCACCCGGCTGCGTGGATCTTGCGCCAGACAGGCGTCCAGAACGGCGTCGGAGATGGTGTCGCAAACTTTGTCCGGATGACCTTCGCCAACGGACTCGGAAGAAAAGATGTAATTTTTGCTCATGGTAGCTTAAACTCACATATTGACGTATCTGGATGGGAAGATATATTCGATCTCGATGGCGTCAACTCTAATTATGGAATTATTACTGTGAAAATTCCGAGGGCGGATGACATCAGCGGTAATCCCGAGTTGGATTTTCTGACGCTGTGACAACCACTCTTAAATCTCTGCGTGCCTTGGCGGATCTGACTCGCCTGCGCATCATAGGTCTCTTGGAGCGGGACGAAATTTCGGTCAATGAATTGCAGGAGGTGACGCGCATGGGTCAATCGCGGATTTCCACGCACCTCGGGTTGTTGCAGGAATCGGGTCTGTTGCAATCCCGCCGTGAGGGGAAGCGGACGTTTTACAAACTCAATCAGGATGCAGATGGGATGACTCGTGAGATGATTCAACTGGCTGTGCGCGCGGCCAAAGAGTTGCCCGAGTGCGGAGCGGATCAGGTCAATTTAAGGCGAATTCTCACGAGACGTTCTGAGGTGGCTCAGGTTTACTTCAATCAAGTGGCAGGGCGCTTTGATCGGAGTTATGGTCCTGGCCGGTCGTGGCAAGCGTTCGGCCATTTGTTGCTCCGGGTATTGCCGCCGTTAGTGGTGGCTGATCTGGGATCGGGCGAAGGCTTGCTCAGCGAACTGCTGGCGCGGCGATCCAAGAAAGTCATTGCGGTTGATAACTCGGAAAAGATGGTCGCGTTTGGCGCGAACAAAGCGAAGAAGAACGGTTTGAAAAACTTGGAGTTTCGAATGGGGGACCTGGAAGCGCCGCCAATCGAAGCGGAGAGCGTGGATCTGGTGATTCTGAGCCAGTCCTTGCATCATGCGGGTGATCCGGCGCGGGCGATAGCGAGCGCGCATAAGCTCCTTGTTGCAGGGGGCCAGATTATGATTCTCGATCTCTTGAAGCATTCCTTTGAACAGGCGCGCGAGCTTCATGGGGACCGTTGGCTTGGTTTCGCTGAGAGCGATTTGCATCATTGGCTCGAAGCAGCAGGCTTTAAAAAAATTGAAGTCAGCGTGGTCGCAAGAGAGGAGCAGGCGCCGCATTTCCAGACGTTATTGGCAGGCGCGGTGAGATAGGCGCAGAAACGGCGAGCCTGCGGATGTGGAAACCAAAGACTCAGAGATACCGGTCTGACGGGGTTCGCATGAAGCGAATCGTGCAGCACGGCTTGCAACCTTCGGTTGAATATACAACGAAAGGTTTCAGGGTTTTCACCGGATTGAGTTTAACCCAGTGAAGCGATTTGCCGTTGGCCCTCGGTCATGTAGCTCAGGTAGTAGCTGAGTCGCTCTTTCATTTCCTTGCGATGCACGATGGCATCAATCAAGCCGTGTTCGACTAGGAACTCAGCGGTTTGAAATCCTGGCGGCAGCTCGGCCTGGGTCGTGTCTTTGATCACGCGCGGTCCGGCAAAACCGATCATCGCTTCGGGCTCGGCAATAATTAAGTCACCGACGCTGGCAAAGCTCGCCATGACTCCGGCGGTGGTTGGATGAGTGAGGACGCTGATGAATGGAAGTTTGTTCTTCGCGTGGTAAGCGAGAGCACCGCATGTCTTCGCCATTTGCATCAAGCTGCACATCCCCTCGTACATCCGTGCTCCTCCGCTCGATGAAATAATGATGACTGGTAGCCCCTTATCAGTGCCTGCTTCAATCAATCGAGTCAGTTTTTCTCCCACCACAGATCCCATCGAACCTCCCAGAAAACTGAAATCCATGACTCCGAGAGCCACGCGGTAGTTGTGGATTTTGCCAATGCCGGTAATGACCGCGTCTTTTAGTCCAGTCGATTTCTGGTAAGCTTCGAGTTTGCTGGCGTAAGAGCTGACACCGGTAAATCTGAGGATATCGACGCTCGTCATGTCGGCGTCCATCTCTTGGAAGGAGCATGTCTCGACCAAGGAATGAATCCGTTCTCTCGCTCCGATTTCGAAATGGAAATTGCAGTGCTGGCAGACCTTGAGGTTCTCGTCGAGTTCCTTGTCATAAAGCATGACGGAACATTTTCGGCATTTTGTCCAGAGGCCCTCGGGGATGTCGCGCTTCCTCGATTTGGATGGTGCGATCTTCGGTTTCTTGAGAAAGGTTGTCGGACCGTTTAACGGCATGGGAGAGGCCGTTGACTCAGCCGTTTCACGACCGAGCATTTTCTTGGTGAAGGAGCTAGTAGTCATAGATCAGAACGCGTGAGATTCCCAGTTGGGCGCTAAGAAAGCGGAAATTACCGCCGTTGAGCGGCAATACGCTTTCAAAAGCAAATTGGATGTCTGCATGTCTTGGAACCAAATACTACGAGATTTAAAGTCCCCGAGCAACTGTCCAAACACAGACTTCCCCCGACCCGTTGCCCCGCAAAACCTTAGCACAAGCGCTCGTCGTAGCTCCTGTGGTTAATACATCGTCAAGCAAGATGATCCGCTCCCCATTTAATCGGCAGCCCTCTCGCATAACAAACGCAGTCTTCACGTTGGTGGCTCGTTCGGAGCGAGTGAGCAAGGTTTGGGTTTTGGTGGGCTCGATCCGCTTCAGGAGCCGTGCCTCAACAGGAATCAGGGTCGCCGAGCTGAGAGATTTTGCCAAGCGCTCGGCCTGATTAAATTCACGCTCGCGCCGTTTCAAGGAATGGAGAGGAATCGGAACGATGAGATCCCACTTTTGCAATGTCACGAGAGGTGCGGCTTGACGAATCAAGAGATCGGCGAGAAACGGTTCAAACCAAAGTGCTCGTTGATATTTGTAACGGTGGATAACCTCCAAGACGAGACCCGTCGCAGCCACAGCGGCTCGCGCCGATTGGAAGCAGAGGTCCATTTCCTTGCAATTGCTACATTCGAATGTGGTGGTGATATCCCCCTCATAAGGCAGCCCGCAGAGCTTGCAAAACGGCGGCTTGATAAAGCAGACGCCGGCTGGTGCGCACCAGCAACGGGCGCAGACATAGCCTTCGTGGGCCGTGGCTGGCTCGGAATGGCAGATTTGGCAGACGTTTGGGTAAAAGAATCCGAGTCCTGCATCCAGCAAGCCTCGCAAAGAGGATGGGAGCGTAGATGCCATTAATCAGATTGGTTGCCTCTCTTATCGGAGCCGAATGGAAGTTTGGTCCTCCCGCTCAGGACTAAGACTAGCAGTAGAATCGCCAGAGCCAGCCAACCGTCGATCAATCTGTCAGTCCCACAAAGCCAGGTGTTCACGCCATTTCGCTCCTGAGTTACAAATCCATAGGATCTCAACCAAAAAATCCATCCTCCATGCAACCCAATAGAAAAGTAGAGAGATCCGGAACGTTGATAGGCCAAGCCAAGAATAATTCCGGCGAGAGTCAAGTTGAAGAACCCGGGCACGAGCCTCTCGATTGATCCGAAGCCTTGCAGCATTTGCCCTAACACTTTGAAACCCGACGTCCAATCAATCGGGCCGGTGAATGTGGTTCGCTCAAAAAAGTGAACCAGAGCATAGCTCGCGCTGCTACCGATGAGCGCCGCGGGCCAGGACATTGCTTTTCGCAAAGCGCCAAACAGTGCTCCGCGAAAAACAATTTCCTCAAGCGTTGCGACAAAGATTGCTGTGAGGGCTGCTTCACCGATGTGTTTGATCCATTGCCATGCGGAATGGTGCTCGTTGAAGGCGCGACCTCCAAAAGCAACCGCGAGGAGGACGACGCAGGCCAGCGACGCGAAACCGAGTAAGAATCCTCTCCCTAAGAGCTTCCCGTATGAGGCGCGCTTTCCAACGCCGACTTCTGCCCACGTTCGAATCCCGATGTTGTAAAGCCACGGCCATAAGCCGACCAATGCCAATCCCAAGAGTGAGCGGTTGACGTAGCGATGAAAAGGATTCTTCGCGACGGGCTCCAATGCTGGAAGAATTGTGGCCATCCAAAGGGTCAGCTTATACAACCAGGGAGCCATTAAAGCAGCGCCAAGGAAGATGAAAACAAAAAATACACCTGCCGACTTTAGCGGACCCATGGCGAAAGTTAGAAGCGGCAGTTCTTCCTGCCAAGTGGATAATAATTTCAAAATCGTGTTACGGTATTTGCCAAGTTGTTAAAGAGCCGTTACTAAAGTAAGCAATCAACATTAACTAACCATGTCGTCACACGGAACTAGCGACTCAGGGGCGAATGCGCCGGTGACACCCACTCAGTTCGGCCCTTATTATTTGCAGGAACTGATCAATAGTGGCGGGATGGCCGACATCTGGCTCGCCACAAATCAAAAGGGGGAACACTTCGCTTTGCGACGGTTGCGGGACACGTCTTTTTTCAACTTCACTGCTCGGAAACGGTTTGTTCGAGGTTGCGAGATACTCTCCCAGATCCATAATCACGATTGCGTTATTGGTTACGTGGAGCACGGTAAAATCGCGGGGTCGCTCTACCTCTTGATGGAGTATGTGGAAGCCTCGAACTTGAAGCAGCTTTTCGCCCGCGACGATCCTGTGCTGGCGGAAAACATAGGCGATATCCTAATTGACATGGCGGTTGGCTTGGAGCACGTCCACGATAGCGGCTTCATGCACCTCGATGTGAAGCCCGAGAACGTCCTGGTATCGCGGAACGCCAGAGTTCGGTTGGTGGATTTCGATCTCGCTCAGCCCAAGCCAGAGAAGCCGAGGAAAAGCTCGGATAACCCTGGAACTCCAGCTTACATGGCACCCGAGCAACTGCTGCGTCAACCCTTCGACCATCGCGTTGACATTTTTGCCTACGGTGTTTCCGCTTATGAGGTGCTTACCGGGAAGAAACCTTTCGTGGGCGACACCCCCGACGAGATTCTCCGCAAGCAATTGGATCGCAGCCTGGACTTCATCCCACCCCGCGAGCTCAATCCGGACATTCCCGCAGCGCTGGAGAAGTGCATCCTCAAGTGCCTCGAACGCGACCCCGATAAACGTTATCCCTACATGAGCGTGCTGGTCCGCGACCTGCGAGCGGCTCTCTACGTTTGAGTTTTTTATGGGCGCGACCGACCGTTCAAACCAAGATTGCGCTTGCACCTCAGCAAGTCGTTGTTAGAGTCCTGCCGCAATTTCCTTAGTGGCAACCCACCTTCTGCGGTGGCTTTTTATTTTTGGGCAGTCTTAAACAAACGCAACGTGATAATTTTCAGCGGCACGTCCAATATACCATTGGCTAAAGCAATCACCGCCTCCATCGGAATGGAGCTCGGCAAATGCACGGTGAGCGCTTTTCCGGACGGAGAGACATTCGTCAAGATCGAGGAGAACGTGCGCGGCGAGGATGTGTTTCTCGTGCAATCGACATCGCCTCCCACGAACCATCACCTGATGGAGATGTTCATCATGATGGATGCATTGCGTCGGGCCAGCGCCTCCCGTGTCACTGCGGTCCTTCCGTTCTATGGCTATGCCCGCCAGGATCGCAAAGATCAGCCGCGTGTTCCAATCACCGCCAAACTCGTGGCGAATTTGTTGGTTGCAGCGGGAGCCAACCGAGTGCTGACCATGGACCTTCATGCCCAGCAGATTCAAGGGTTTTTCGATATTCCCGTGGACCATCTTTACGCAGCCCCGGTGATGTACGAGTATTTGAAAGCCAAGCAGTTGCCTAATTTGGTCGTCGTCAGCCCGGATGTGGGCGGATTGAAGATGGCTCATGCTTACTCGCAGGTTTTGGAAGCTGGGTTGGCGATTGTAGCGAAGCGGCGAAAGAATGCGTCGGAGATTGAATCGATGACCGTCATTGGTGAGATCCGCGGCAAGACTGTGTTGATGGTGGACGATCTGACCGAGACCGCTGGAACATTAACTACGGCCGCTGCGTTGTTGAAGCGCAAGGGAGCCAAGAAAGTTTACGCCTGCGTTTCACACGCGATCTTGAACGATTTGGGAATTTCGCGTCTCCGAAAATCAAATATTGACGAACTGATTACGACTGATACTGTTCTCCGCCCTGCGATTGACGGGGTGACGATCACCACGTTATCTGTGGCGGGGTTGTTGGGCGAAGCAATCAAGCGAATCCACAGCAATTCGTCTGTGACTTCGCTCTTTGAATTTAAAGGCGGGCGAACGAGTTAACCGTTCGCACCGCGTTATTGGAATTATCGAGAATGAAATCTGTATTATTGACCGCGTATCCGCGAACGCTTCTGAGACGAGCGGGATTGAGGGAAGTTCGTGCCAACGCCCGCGTTCCAGCGGTGATTTATGGGCGTCATAATCCGCCGCAGAGCCTTGAAATCGCTCTTAAGGACCTTGAGGATCTCATCCACCACTCCGCCAGCGAAAACGTGCTTGTTGACCTTTCTGTTCCGAATGATGCCAAGCCGAAACGTTTGGCACTCGTCCAGCAAGTCCAACATCATGCTTTGAGCGGCAAGGTCCTCCATGTGGATTTGCACGAAGTGGTCGAAAACGAAAAAGTGACCATCAACGCCCCTTTGGAGACCATCGGCGAAGCGGCCGGTGTCAAGAACGGCGGCGGAGTTTTGGAGCACGTCTTATTTCGGCTTAAGGTGCGCGCTTTGCCCAAGGACTTGCCTGAGCTTATTCAGGTCGATGTCACCAGCCTCGAAATCGGCCAGTCGATTCATATTGGTGATATCGCAGCTCCGGAAGGCGTCGAGATATTGGGCGAGAAAAAGATCGTCATTATCTCAGTCGGGATGCCGAAGACCGAGGTGCAAGAGGCGGCTGAAGAAGCTGCTGCCACAACCTCTGGTGCCGAACCTGAGATGATCAAGGAGAAGAAAGAAGAAGGCGCAGCTCCGACCGCTGAAAAAGGTGCCGGTAAAGGCGGGGAAAAAGCGGCTCCTGAAAAGGCTGGCGAGAAGAAGGCAGAGAAGAAGAAGTAGCGGTGAGGCAGTCGAATCACGGGTGCTTGAGAGCGGCTCGGCTTGCCCATGGAAAACGTTTACCTCATTGCGGGGTTGGGAAATCCGGGAGCAGAATATGCAAATACGCGCCATAATATTGGGTTTATGGCCGTGGAAAAGTTGGCGAAGCGATGCCGCGCTGGATGGACTTTTGAGAAGAAGTTCAGCGCTCGATTAGCCAGGCTTGTGGTCGAGGGGCAGCAATGCCTGGTTTGCGAACCGCACACGTACATGAATTCGAGTGGGATAGCGGTTCAGGCGGTAGCGGACTACTATAAGATCGCTACTGGTAGTTTGTTGGTGATCGTGGACGACGCAGACTTGCCGTTGGGTGAACTGCGGATGCGCGCCAGTGGCAGCAGTGGCGGGCACCATGGTCTGGAATCGATTGAGCAGCATCTAGCGACTCGGGAATATGCTAGGCTCCGCATCGGAATCGGGCGTCAAGCGAGTGGCGAGCGGGAAATAGTCGGCTACGTTCTGGGGCGATTTGGTTCCAGCGAAAGTGGACTTTTGGATCAAATTTTAGAGCGGGCAGCGGACCAAATCAAATGCTGGTTGACGTCTGGGATACAAAAAGCAATGAATGAATTTAACGGAGTTGTTAAACCTCCTGTGCAAAAGGATAGCTAAGTGAAAAAATACGAAGGTCTGTTCATACTGAATATTGCGGGCAAAGAAGAGGGGATCAAGGAGATGATCGACAAGATATCTGCCGAGATCACGACAGTGGGTGGCAAGGTTGAAACAGTTCAAAAGATGGATAAGCGACCATTTGCCCGCGTCGCTGATAAGAAGCATAGTTCGGGTTTTTACGTGAATGTCATTTTTGACAGTCTGCCTACTGCGATTGCTCAACTAAGGCACCGTTTTTCGTTGAACGAAGAAGTTTTTCGAGTCGTGTTTACCAATGCCCCGGCGCCAAAAGCAGTAATTCAGGGAGCCTAAACATGGCCGGCTACAACAAAGTCATCCTCATAGGCAACTTAACGCGCGATCCAGAATTGCGTTATACGCCTAAAGGATTGGCTATCGCCAAAATCGGTCTAGCAGTCAACCGTTCCTGGCGCGATGCAAATACCGGAGAAACAAAAGAGGAAGTAACTTTCGTTGATGTGGATGCTTTCGGCAAGCAGGCCGAAGTCCTGGGTCAGTACATGAAGAAGGGTAGCCCGCTGATGGTTGAAGGACGTCTGCGTTTGGACAGTTGGGAGGATAAGCAAACCAGCCAGAAGCGCACGAAGCTTGGTGTGGTTTTGGAGTCTTTCCAATTTCTTGATTCCGGTCGCAACCGTGAGGGAGGCGCGCCCGATCCCACTCGCGCCCGCTCAGCTCCCGCTCCTGCTTCCGCCGCGCCCGCGACTCCGAATGAAGGTGAGGAATCTCCACCTGAAGAAGATGATGTCCCGTTCTGATATCTTCTCCGAGGCTCAGCCGCATCGCATAGACGCTTCACAGATCAAAATATAGAAATCATTTTATGGCCAAAACTGAAGTCATTCTTACTCATAACGTCGTCGGCTTGGGCGGTGAATCGGACCAAGTTAAGGTCGCCGCCGGTTATGCGCGCAACTACCTTTTCCCCCAAGGACTCGCGATTCCTTTAACAGGAGCCAATAAGCGCCGCTTGGAAGCTCTCAGAAAGCGCCGAAGCGAGCGCGAAACCCACGATTTGAGCGCCATGACGGAACTCTCGCAGGGTCTCTCGAAGCTGACCTTGGTGATCGCGATGAAAACGGGCGAAGATGGAAAGCTTTTCGGCTCCGTGACCGCTGGAACTATTGCCGACGAACTCAAACATCAGTTCGAAGCCACCGTTGAAAAGCGAAAGATTCACCTGCCGCAGCCGATCAAGAAGTTGGGCGAATATGATGTGGAACTTAGGCTTCACTCTGAAGTAGTGACAACGCTCAAAGTTCGTGTTGACAGCACCACTTCGGCGGCCAAATCCGTGGAAGCTCCCGTTACCGAAAGCAGAAGATCGGCTTCGCAGAAATCCGATGCTCCAGGCCAAGAGGATGCGAAGAAGGATCGTCCTCAGCGTAAACCGCGTCCTGGCAAAACCGAAACAGCTTAGTTCGAGGGCTGGGATCACCAACCCCGATTCCAAGGCGCGGGAACAGGCACAGTCTTGGCACTTGGGATTGGCCTTGGGGTGTTTTGAGTTTTGTGTCTTAAGATAGGGAGCTTCGCCCCTTCGCTCTCCAGTTGTCCAGAGCGGCCTTCTTTGCTGACGATTCGGCTCTTGCCTTGAGATCGGAATTCCCCTACTGCTAGCGCTCAAACGACAACCTCTTTATGTCATTGCTCGATGGGAAACTTGGAATTGTTTTTGGTGTGGCGAACAAACGCTCTATTGCGTGGGCCATCGCACAGGCTTGGCATCAAGCCGGGGCGAAACTGGCCTTTACTTATCAAGGCGAACGTCTTAAGGAAAACGTCGAGGAGCTCGCCGGGACATTCGGGTCTGATACGCTTATTCTTCCTTGCGACGTGACCAGGGATGATGACATCGCTCACGTTTTCGCTCAGCTCAGCCAAAAATTTGGGAAGATTCATCTCCTGCTCCACTCGGTGGCTTTCGCCCCAAAGGACGCTTTGGAAGGTGAGTTCGTCAACACGAAGCGCGAGGCTTTTCGAGTGGCCCATGACGTGAGCGCTTATTCACTGGTTGCTCTGGCTCGCGGTGCTGCGCCCCTCATGACAGAGGGTGGAAGCATCGTGGCCATGACCTACTATGGCTCGGAGAAGGTAGTGCCGCACTACAATGTCATGGGTGTCGCCAAAGCAGCCCTTGAAGCGAGCGCTCGTTATCTCGCCTACGACTTGGGTCCGAGGAGAATCCGCGTGAATTGCATTAGCGCGGGTCCTGTCAATACGCTGGCTGCTCGTGGGATTTCAGGATTCTCAGAAATGCTGAAACATTACGAAGCTCATGCGCCGCTCAGACGTAACGTTTTGCCCGAAGAACTCGGCGCGACGGGAACCTTTCTGGCCAGCGATGGTGCCGCTGCTATTACAGGCCAAGTCATCTACGTGGACTGCGGCTATCAAATCATGGGGATGTAGTTTTAGCTTTGTTAAGGGATGACGGAATTCCGTTTGGCGGGGCTTATTGCTCCTTAACCAAAACTGCCACGTAAGCGCCGTCCACTTCGTCTATAAAAGGCAGCAGCTCGCGTTCGCTCTGAAGTTTGAAATCAGGATGAACGCGGAGAAATTCTTGAGTGACTTCACCGTTTTCTTCGGGCTCGAGGCTGCACGTACTGTAAGCAAGAGTTCCGCCTGGCTTCAATTGTGACGCGGCCCGATCGAGCAGTTCCAACTGTGCTTTCCGTAGTCGCTCAATCTCTCCCAGGCGAATGCGCCAACGTAAGTCAATTCGCCTCCGGATCACTCCGCTGTTCGAACACGGGGCATCGACGAGCACGCGGTCGTATAGAGCTGGCAGTTGCGAATTGACCGATGGAGATTGGCGCTCTTCCACGCACGTTACCCCGAGACGAGTGCAGTTTTGGCGGATCAACAAGAGTCGGTCAGCCGCCATGTCTTCGGCGATGATACGGCCTCTGTTACCCATTTCCTGAGCGATGAATGTGGTTTTTCCGCCGGGAGCGGCACAGAGGTCGAGCACTAACTCACTAGGCTGTGGATTAAGTGCGCGAGCGGCGAGAAGAGTGCTCGGATCCTGCACATAGAAGAGGCCTTGAACGAAGCTGGGCAAGCTCCTGAGCAACGGAAACGACTTCAACGCAAAGACAAGATTCTCTCCGGTCCAATCTCGAGAAAAAGAGTCATACTCGACACCTTCATCACGCCACTGGGACAGGAGTTTGCTGGGCTCTGCTCTCAACGTATTAAGGCGGGCAAAGATCTGAGCGGGTCGATTATTCCATTCTAACAACCGTGCGGTTTTCTCCCTTCCCCAGCGAGCCTCCCAACGGGCGCACAGCCACTCGGGATGAGAGAATCCTAGACTGGGCTGCTGGACCTTCAAATCCTCAAGCAGCCGCTCTGTTTGCGATTGTTCACGAATGTATCCGCGCAAAACCGCATTGAGGAAGCCTGCTTGCTGCCCGAAGCCGAGATGTTTCGCCATTTCTACGGTTTCATTGACGGAGGCGTGATTCGGAATTCGGTCGAGCCAAAAGATCTGGTAAAGCCCCAATCGCAACAGGATTCGAAGAGTGGGCTTCTGAGTGCTGCCTCTGGCTTTTTGGTCAATCAGCCGATCGAGTGTCGCTCTCCAACGCACAACTCCGTAGGTCAATTCCTGAGCGAGTCCGCGATCTACTGTGGGAATTGAGATCCGACCGAACTCCTTTTCCAGGATATCTTCGATGTAATCTATTGAGTTTTCGTGGCATCGCAGAGCACGAACGGCAATTTCTCTTGGTTTTTGGTTACTCACCGCTTAATAATGTTATCGAGTCGTTGGGACGTAATCCTGAGTTAAATCTATGAAAGAAGAGCTTGAAAAGCTAGTCGCCGCCGGAAAAATCGGTCGGCAACATCTGGAGCCGCTTTTGCAGCTCGCCCATAGCGGATATTGTATGCACCGCAGTTGGGGGTTTGGCAAGATCACAACTGTCGATACCGTCTTTTGTCGATTGACGATTGATTTTCAAACGAGACCCGGTCACTCGATGGATCTGATCTTCGCTGCCGAATCGTTGAAACCAATTCCGACGGAGCACATTCTAGCCAGGAAAGCGGCGGACCTCGCTGGGCTTCGCCAGATGGCGGCGCTCCATCATTTGGATTTGATCCGCCTTGTTCTGCAGAGTTATGATGGCAAGGCGACTCTGGACCAAATTCAGCAGGTCTTGGTGCCCGATGTCATTGCTGATGATTGGAAGAAATGGTGGGAAGTGGCCAAGCGCGAGCTCAAGAAGGATGGGCATTTTCAGTTGTCGGCAAAAAAGACGGACCCCATCATTTTCCAAGCTAGGGAGATTTCCTTGCAAGATCGTTTGTTCGAGGATTTTCGGGCCTCCAAAGGCCTTAAAGCCAAGGTCGCAGTAGCTCAGGAACTGTTGAGGAATTTGGCAGATTTGAGCGATCAAAACGCGGCTGCTACCGAGGTTGTCGATACTTTGAACGCGGACATTATCAGTCATCAACGCACTCAATCTTCCTTGGCGCTTGAAGCGATCTTTGTCCGCGACGAGTTCCGGCAAGCAGTTGGTTTCCCGCGCCCGGTTGGTGAATTGACTGAAGCCGCGATCTGGGTTCAAACGGCTAGGCCTGGGCCTATTCTGGAAGCGATTCCCGCAGTGAAACATAAGCGGGCTCTTCAGTCGTTCAAGGAAGCCAATCCGGACCAATGGGCCAATGTGCTGGTCGCTGCTCTCAATTCGGTCTCAGTCAAATTGTGCAGCGAGGGCGCCGCATTGCTCATGGTCGAGGGGAAACTCGATTTGTTGAAAGAACACCTCGCACGTCTGATCAGCCAGCACCAGGCCAGCAGCGAATTGTTGCTTTGGCTGGCGAAGGAGCGATCGGATAGTTTCGCCGACATCCTGGGTCCGGAGGTGTTTCGGGCCATGCTAACGACCATGGAGCGAGATGCGTTCAACGAGAGGAAATCCAATCGCCTCCGCGACTTTATCCTGGCTGACCAGAGCTTGCTGGTGGAATTGATAGGGTCGGCTGATCTGGAAGTGATCAAAGATTTAACGCGCGCGTTGCAACTTTCACCGTGCTTCGATGACATGGACAAACGGTCCCTTCTCGCACGCATCGTCAAGAGCTATCCCGCAGTTCAGTCCTTGATTGCGGGTGACCATTCCAAGCAAGACTCAACCCTCATTGTTTCGTGGGAAAGTCTCGAGCGGCGGAAGAATGAGTACACCGAGCTCGTTCAAAAGAAAATACCCGCCAACTCCAAAGAAATCGCCATCGCGAGGAGCTATGGAGACTTGCGTGAGAACCACGAATATAAAGCGGCCAAGGAAATGCAAAAGCTGCTGATGCGACGGAAATCCGAGTTGGAAACCCAATTGGTCCTGGCTCGTGGAACTGATTTTTCGAATTCCCGGAGTGACGTGGCCAGTATCGGCACCAAGGTTCATGTCACAGAGTTAAATACACAGAACGCCGAGACTTATTACATTCTCGGAGCATGGGATTCCGATCCTGAAAAGGGAATCATCAGTTATCTTACGCCCGTGGCTCAATCTCTCTTAAATCACAAGATCGGAGAAGAGGTCGAGTGCAACACGGACTCCGCCAAGAAACGGTACAGGATCGACGCCATTGATCTGTACAAGGCTTAGCGGTGGCGGTCAGCTTTTTCGAGTGCTCTGATGCGGAGCGCGAAATTTCGCGTGAATGTCTCCCTCACGCCGGGTCTGCGTTGGCAGTTTGGCTACTGCGGTGGAGAGAAGTGATGCGGAGTTGAGAATCTCAGAAAGTAGTCTTTCAGTTGGATACTCTCGTTGCCGGCAATTCCTTTCGTTCAACGACGGAGGCAGCTTTTATGATCTCATCCACCAGCTCTTGGGGTTTCCACTGGTTATAGATAAATATCTTTTGCACGCGGCCTTGCGCATCGATGATGGCGGTCCGCAGTTTGTGATCCCAGTTTTCGCCCTGTTTGAAGATCGGTAGATTGAATTGTTCCGTAATGGCATCAATGTCGATCATTGCTCCGGTCACGAAACTCCATCGTTTCGTGTCGTAATGGTAGCTCTCGGCGTAGGCTTTTAACACGGCAGGCGTGTCGAAATGCGGATCAAATGAAATGGAGAGCAAGTGCCAATTGGTCGGTGCGTTCGGCATGGTGGAGAGTTGGAGGTAGGCGGCTGCGAAGTTTTTCGACACAAGCGGGCAGAAGTCAGGCATTGGGCACCGCGTAAAGATAAATGTCAGTGCCAGTGCTTGGCCTTTGAAATCACTCAAGCCCACGGCTTGTCCTAGCTCGTTTGTAAAGCGATAGTCCGGCATCACGTCACCCACATTCAACGGCTCAACATCCCGGATCAAACGGATGGATGGCCGGGAGGGCGGCTCGTTCAGTTGCGCCACTCCTGTTTTTTGGACCTGATCGATCCAAGCTTGGTCTGGTGTCACTGACATCCGGAAAGAGACCGCGTCGCCAGGTTGCAAGCCTTGCAGCTCCTTGGAATCTTTTACCTCAAAGGGCATCGTCATCGCGGGCATGTAATTGGGAACTTCTTCGTGCTGGATCGTCACTGTCTTGCCGTTCGAATCGAGTTTCTTTACGACTCCTTTGACGAAAAAGATCTGTTGATTGGTCTGTCCCTTTCCAGCGGTTGGCAGAACCTTGGCTGGTTCTTCGCGACACGCAATTAGTGCGCAGCTCAACAAGGTGATCGCCAAAAAATCAAAGCATTTCATGGCGCGTAGCCTACCTGCGTTTTAGCCGATTTACAATATTGACGCTCAGCTATCTCAGCCAAGTATTCTCCGCCTGGTAATCTCTGACACCTCTTGGTTGTTGTACCTGACATGGAACGGATCACTGATTTCTTAAAGCACTACAAAGCCGTTGTCTGTGCGTTTGCCGTTATCCTTATCATAACTGTCTGCGTCGCCCCACCGCTCCACAAGCACCCGCCACCGTGAACCTTTCAGAGTGCTTCGCGCAGCGTCACATTTTTGCCTTAGATGGAACAGCTACAAGAGAGAAGCTTGAACTTTTCTAAACCAATTCGACCAATGCGATATTTCCCATTCTTCGTCGTTTTCTGCCGACGCCTCGGCTAGAGTTACGCGCCATGACAGTCGGTGAAACTCTTACGCCTCTCGTCGATGACCCATTGCGGTTTGAATCCGCCCTGCGCCGATTTGATGAAGAGAATGGGCTGGATCGAAATGTTGAAATTTCTAACAGCGTAGCGCATCCCCGGGAACTTCTTTATGCGAGGCGGTTGACCGCTTGGGTTCTCAAACTGTGTCCTGGCGCCTCGGAGGAACTACGGCTTGCGTCTCGATGTCAGCACATCTGCCGCTGGCTGATCCCTCGAACTTCGTACGAAATGTCGAGATCGGGTTACCTGCGATGGCGAAATGAGTTGAAGGCCTTTCACGCGACAAAAGCTGGCGAGATTCTCGCGGAGGTGGGATATTCCAAAGCCGTCATCGTTCGAGTGCAGGATTTGATTCTGAAAAGGAATTTTCCGAAAGATTCAGACAGCCGGACCTTGGAGGATGCCCTTTGTTTGGTTTTCCTGGAATTTCAGTTCTCCGAGCTCGCAAGCAAGACGCCTGATGAAAAAATGATCAACGTCTTGCGAAAGAGCTGGATGAAAATGACACCGATCGCCCAAGAGCAAGCCGCGAGATTAGCCTATGGAACACGGGAACGAGCCTTGCTCGGACACGCCTTGGCTGGGTCGGAATAGTCGCTTCAGGCGCTGGCGTCACTATGTGGCGGGCTGTTGCACCGCTCCCGCCTGACAAGGATTTCAATAGAAAGTGCTTTCCGAATCCCTCCTGGGATTTTCGCAACAATTGTTTTCATGCTTTAACAACCGGAAACCCGGCGACCGAGATTGAGAGCATCCGGTCATGATTGGATAGATCAGCATCGAGTGCCTGAGTTACAACTTCAACGCCTGAGCGGCGTGAAGGGCGATTTCCACCATGTCATTCGGAAAGATTCCAAGGTAGAGCATTCCAGCGATGCATCCGTAGAGGGAGAAGCGTGTGGGCTTGGAAATCTGGAGAGCCGGTTGGTCTGCCGGAGCTTCTGACCAATAAATCGCCTTCACCACGCCGAGGTAATAGTAGAACGAGATGACGACGCCAATTAAGGCTACAGCAGTTAACCAATAGTAGGCCGGTTGAAGGGCGCCTTTCTCGATGACAGCCTTCAGTAGTAAGAATTTCCCAAAGAAACCAGCCAACGGAGGAATTCCAGCCAACGACACCATGGCCAAAGCCATTGTCACTGCGAGCAAGGGAGATCGTTGGTGCAACCCTGCGACGGCACTGATGTCGTCGCCTTCGACAGCGCGCATCACTACGCAAATCACCGTGAATGCCGCCAGAACCGTGAAGAGATAGCCGCCCAAATAATACAGAATGGCGTATGAGCCGGCGACGCTCATGGTAGTGACGCCCAAGAGCATGTAGCCCGCGTGGGCGATGCTGGAATAGCCAAGCAGACGTTTCAGATTGCGTTGAGGAACGGCGCAGAGATTGCCGTAGAGAATGGTCACTCCGGAAATGATCATCAACAACTTCGTCCAACTCACAGTGACTTCTGGAACAGCGCTAAACAAGACACGCAACAGCAGCACAAAGCCAGCGGCCTTGGAGCCCACGGCAAGGAAAGCCGTTGTCGGAGCCGGCGAGCCTTGATAGACATCAGGAGCCCACATCTGAAATGGAAATGCTGCGATCTTGAAGCCCAAACCGACCAGCACCAGCAGCAGGCCGAGGAGAAAAATGGGTTTGGCAGAAATGGCTTTGGCGCCTGTCGCAATCTCTGCAAAGTTCGTTGTGTTCGCTGTGCCGAAAACCAAAGCAATCCCGTAAACCATGAAGGCCGACGAAAGAGCGCCGAGGATTAAATATTTTATGCCCGCCTCCAACGATGGAACCCGGCTTCGTTGAAAGCTGGTCAGTATGTAGAAAGTCACCGTAATCAGCTCGAGCGCGACGAACACAAGAACGAAATCATTCGCCGAAGCGGCAAACATCATTCCCGACAACGCGAACAAGATCAACGCGTAGTACTCGGAAATGCCCGCTTCAATTCGGTCGGCGAATTCCACCGACATCACCAGCACGGCCACCGTTGCGAGCAAGAAGAACCGTTTGAAGTAGAGCGCCAAATCATCCATGACATACATCCGCTCGCAGGCGTAACGAGCTTGAGGAGCCTCGATGAAAAAGCTGCCAAGCAAGATGAGTCCCACTGCGGCGGCTGCGATGTAGCCCAGGCTTTGCTTTTGCGAGGAGGGCGTCCATAGGTCCGCCAACAAAATTACCAATCCCAGAAGCACGACTGCGATTTCCAAAATCATTAAGGGGGCATTCATGAATGGATCTTCCGTGGAGGTAAACTCACTTAGTCTGTTCGGGCCGTCCTGATCGCCTTGGCTTGAGGGACGCTGGTGCCGATAGCCATCTTGAGGATCTTCTCTGCGCTTGGCTGGATTTTATCGGTGAGCAAACGAGGAGCGAAGCCAAACACCAACAATGAGGCGAGCAACAGGGCGAAGGGCAGTTTTCGCCATGGATTGGAGGCGTCTTTCAGCCCTTCCCAAGTTGTTGGCAATGGACCGTGCAGAATGTTGCGAATTGCCCGCAGCATATAAACCGAGCCGATAATCAAGGCTCCCCAAACCGCCAGGATTGTCACCAAGGGGAAGGATTTCCACGCCGCGAAAAACACCATCATTTCACCTACAAAATTCGCGAATCCGGGCAAGCCGCAACCCGCCATCATCGCCATGATAAGCGCCGCGCCAATAAACGGCAGTCGCCCGAGCAGACCGCCCATTTCATCGATTCTTAGAGTCTTGGTTTGTTGGTAGAGGTAGCCGCTGAGTCCAAACGTCAATGCGGCGAGGAAGCCGTGGGCCACCATCACCATCACCGCGCCGGTCAAGCCAATCAGGTTGAGGCTGGCGATGCCTAGAAAGACGAACCCCATGTGAGCGACGCTGGAGTTTCCAATCAGTAGGTTCAAATCTTTCTGACGAATGGCGACAAGGCCGCAATATAAGATGTTGCCGAGGCTGAGAAACGCGATGACGTGCAACCAGCTCCGCGCTCCCTCGGGCATGAGCGGCAACGCGATCCGAATCAAACCGTATAATCCGAACTTTTTTAGAACACCGGCATGGAGCATGGCCGTAGCCGTAGGAGCTGCGCCATATCCGAGCGGAGCCCAGGTGTGAAATGGCCAGAGCGATACCAGAATTCCGAATCCGAACAAGAGCAGCGGGAAGATGAAATGCTGCTGATTGACCGAGAGCGGATTTGCGCGCACATGCCGCGTCAATTCAACGATGTCGAACGTGTTTGCTCCTGATTGTAGATAAAGAGCAATCAAGCCGACCAAGGCGATCAACGCTCCAGCCGTGAGGTAAATCGTAATTTGAAACGTCGCGTAATTCTTGTCCGCTCCCTTTCCCCAGACGCCAATCATGATGAAGGTCGGGATCAAGGCGAGTTCGTGGAAGAAAAAGAAAAAGAATAAATCGAACGAAGCGAACGCGCCAAGGATGCCCCCTGCCATGATTAGAAGCAAAATGTAGAATTCTTTCTCACGCTCCTTAATCTCCCACGAAACAGCGGTTGCAGCGAAGGCGACAATGGCACCCATCAAGATCAGGCCAATGTTTAACCCATCAACTCCGACGTGAAAGCTGATGACGAGAGCGTCCACCCACGAAACCTTCTGAACGAATTGAAGCTCGGCCGAACCTACATCGAACTGTGAGAATAATTTGATCGCCAGCAGCATGGAGAGGCCGGTCGCAGCCAAAGCTATCACCCTGATCGTGAACCGGTAATTTCGCGGAATGAAGGCCACCAAAATTGCCGCTACCAGCGGCCAACCCAAGATATAAGTCAGTGTGGACATGGTCAGATGAGTCCGAACTTCGTGCTACAAGAACCGATCCTAATGTTGGGGTTTGAATCCATAGCTTCAGCGGCCGAACACATAGAAAAGAACCAGAGCCACGCCGGCGACGAACAAAAAGGTGTAGGTTTGGAGGTTCCCAGTTTGCATCAGCCGCAGTGCTCGTCCAAAAAGCTCGATGGTTCCGTGACCGCCCTTGATCAACAACCCAGCAATGATCCAGCGATCGAACGCGTCTGCCGCTTTCGCCGCGAGATCCTGCGTGTTCGCGATAAGGGTTGCGTAGAATTCATCGAAGTAAAACCGATTCTGCATTACCCGAGTCAGATCTCCAAATGTGTCTGGCAATCGGTCTCGGATGGCATTCCGGTAAAGATGCCAGGCTGCCGAAAGCCCGAAAACCAGCGCCCCGAGGCCTGCCAAAGCAGCTAGGGGAGCATGATTGAAAGGTTCAAACAAATGGTTAAGCCAGGACGAGGGATGAGCCTCCTCCACGAGGCCAAATTGCTTCCCATACAGGTTTTCGATCCCCCAAAATCCCGCCAGCACCGTCGGCACGGCTAGCGCCACGAGAGGAAGAGTCATCACCCTGGGCGATTCGTGTGCGTGCCCGGCCGCCGGAGATTTCGCAGGGCCGAGGAACGCCACGAAGATCAGTCGAAACATGTAGAAGCTCGTCAGTGCCGCTACTAGAACACCCAGCGCGAAGAGAACCCCATTTTGATGGCTTGCAGCGACGAGAATTTCGTCCTTGCTAAAAAACCCGCTGAACGGCGGCACCCCAGCCAGAGCCAATGTTCCGAGTAGAAACGTCCAGAACGTTATCGGCATTTTGCTTTTTAGCGCGCCCATGTTCCAGATGTTCTGCTCGTGATGCAGAGCGTGAATGACTGATCCGGCGCCGAGGAACAACATCGCTTTGAAGAACGCGTGCGTGGTTAGGTGATACATGGCGGCGGACGGTGCGTGAACTCCCACGGCCATCACCATGTAGCCGAGTTGCGATAGCGTCGAGTACGCCAGTATCCGTTTGATATCATTTTGTTGGACGGCAATGAGCGCGGCGAGGAGCGCGGTTATCCCTCCGATCCAACCAATCACGGCCAACGCTGGAGCGTTGAGTAGGAAGAACACGCGGCATAGCATATAGACGCCCGCTGCCACCATTGTCGCGGCGTGAATCAGAGCGCTCACCGGGGTGGGACCTTCCATGGCATCGGGCAGCCAGACGTGCAGAGGGAATTGCGCGGACTTGCCCATTGCTCCGCAAAAAATCAGCAAGCCAGCCGCCGTGGCGAGAGTTCCCAACGCGTGAGGGTTCTTAGCCAGGTCCATTTCCAGGACGCTAAACTTCAGAGATCCAAGCGCCGACCATACGAGCAGGATGCCAATAAGAAATCCAAAGTCGCCGAGGCGATTGGTCAGGAAAGCCTTCTTACAGGCATCGGCTGCGGCTGGCCGCTCGTGCCAGAATCCAATGAGGAGATAACTGGAGACGCCTACTAGCTCCCAGAAGATGAACATTTGGATAAAATTATTGGCTAGAACAATGCCGAGCATTGAGAAGGTAAAGAGGCTTAAGCTGGCGAAGTACCGCGAGATGCTGCGGTCCTCATGCATGTAGCCATAGGAATAAATGTGAATCGCGCTGCCGACCCCGGTGACGATGAGGAGCATCAGCAGACTGAGCGCATCGAGTCGCAGGCCGAAGTCCACTTGCAGTTCGCCTACGCCAAGCCAGGTCACCATCGATTCTTGTTTGATCGGTTCCCACCCGGCCAACGCGATAAACAAAATGCTCAGGGCAAAACTACCGATAATGGCTCCGATGGAAAGTTTGGCGCTTAGCCCTCGGTCCTTTTTCGTAAACAAAGTGATCGCAACTGCCGAGAGAAGCGGCAGAAATAGGATGAGCCAAGGTAAAGCTTCCTTCATAGCTACAACTTCATCGTCGTCAGGTCTTCCACATGGGCTGTTTGACGCCTGCGGTACAGCGCCACAATGAGCGCGAGCCCAACCGCAACCTCGGCTGCCGCCACAGTGATGATGAAAAACACCATGACCTGTCCATTGAGATTGTTGTTGAATCGGGAGAACGCCACGAAAGCCAGATTGGCCGCGTTGAGCATCAGTTCGAGCGACATGTAAATGATCAGGAGATTGCGGCGTGCGATCACCCCGAGCAAGCCGATGCAGAAGAGCAGGGCGCTCACCAGTAAATAATGTTCCAGGCCAACGTGCATGATCAGTTAGAGATGCCCTTGGTACACATGTTTTTCGAGAGAGTTGTGCGAGCGTGACCGTCGTTGGGTCGAGCCAACTCGTTTAGCTCATGGCGAGGATGCGTGTCTTTCACTTAAGATCCCTTTTGCTCAGCAGAATAACGCCGACCATCGCCACAAGCAGGAGCACGGACAACATTTCGAATGGCAGCAGATATGCGGTAAATAGAATTTTTCCGAGCGGCGCGGTGCCGCCTTCCAGAGTCGGCGTTGGCAAATGGGCGCTCAAAGAAGCATTGCTAAGGGTGAACACCTTGAGAAAAATGCTCGAGATCGCGATCACTGCGATGATGCCGGTCACTAGTCCGACTTTCTTTATTTTTCGGCGTTCCTCCTCTTTCACGTTCAGCAGCATGATGACAAACAGGAATAGAACGATGACAGCTCCGGCATAGACCAGCACTTGAACGGCGGCAAGAAAGAAGGCATGCAGCAGGACAAAAAGCCCGGCCATCGACGCAATAGTTAGGACAAGGAACATGGCGCTCGTGACAGGATTTCTACTAAACGGATTGGCGACAACCAGCATGCCGCAAATCAGAGTCAACGCCGCAAAAAGATAGAACATCAAGTCCTGCATCGGAGATAGTCTTCTACCAAATACTTCCGTAACGATAAACCATGGGCTCCAAACTAGTCACCCCTAACTCGAGTCGCCCCAAATTCATTTATGCTTCCACTTTTGGATTTGGTCGTTGTGAACACCACCCAGGGCCAACAACTTATCTTTGCCATAAATCATCTCTTGTCGAGTGGTTCCTGTGAGCGAGTAATCTTTCATCAGAAAAATAGCTTCTTCGGGACAAACTTCCTGGCAGTAGCCGCAGAAGATGCAGCGGAGCATGTTGATTTCAAATTCTTTCGGAGCCTTCTCGACGTTGCCCGCTCCAGGCGCGCCATCGGGGCCGGGAGGTGTGATCGTGATTGCTTTGGGCGGACAGACAAATTCACAGAGTTGGCACGAGACACACTTGGTGCGCCCTTCTTGGTCTTTCACCAGATACGGCGCGCCGCGATAACCTTCTGGCACTACCCATTTCTCTTCGGGATACTGCATCGTCACCTTCTTTTTGAAGAAATGACGCAACGTGACTTTGAACCCGCCAATAATCGCCGGCAGGTAAAGCCGCTCCCAAAAACTCAGTGGTTTGCGTTTAACAATCATACTTCAGGCCATTGGGCATTCGATGCGATAGGTGCCAATCCGTTTTCTGGTGCGGTGGATTATCGCCTTGCTAACTTCTTAGCCATAAAATCGTCGCTGTAATAACAATGTTCGCCAAAGCCAACGGCACGAACCGTCTCCAGCCTAAATCCATCAATTGATCGTACCGAAAGCGCGGGAACATCCAGCGCACCCAAATCGTCAGAATTATTAACCCCAACATCTTCCCGAAGAAGATACCTATATGGAGCAAACCGACCCCAATACTCGTCGCGGGTTGATCCAATCCGAAGAACGGAAGCGTCCAGCCTCCCAAAAATAGAGTCACCATCATGGCCGACGACGCGATCAGGTTGAAATATTCGCCCATGAAAAACATGGCGAATTTCATCGAGCTATACTCGACATTGTAGCCGCCCACCAATTCTTGCTCCGACTCGGGCAGATCGAACGGCATTCGGTTCGTCTCCGCGAAAGCTGAGATCATAAAAATGATAAACGCGATCGGCTGCTTGAAGATCAGCCAGCTCAGGAGTCCGTCGGTTTGATAACTAATCACCGAGCTGAGATTCAGATTGCCGACCAGCATAAACACTGGAATGACGGACATTCCCATTGCGATCTCATAAGAAATCATCTGGGCGCTGGCGCGTATGCCGCCAAAAAACGGATACTTCGAGTTGGCAGCGTAGCCAGCAAGGACAATCCCATAGACACCGAGCGACACGATCCCGAAGGTGTAAAGGATGCCAACATTCAAATCCGCGATCACCATCTTGTTACTGGCGTTGCCGAGAGTGGAGCCGAACGGAATCACAGCTACCGTCAGAAGGGCGGGAATCACTGTCAGCGCCGGCGCCAGGCAGAAATAGATTTTGCGGACATGCGCCGGCATGAAGTCTTCCTTCAGCAATGCTTTCACACCGTCGGCCATAGGTTGCAATATGCCGAAGGGGCCGACGCGGTTTGGCCCGATCCGATCTTGAATCCAAGCAGAGATACGTCGCTCCGCCATGACCGTGTAGGCAAACGTAGGCAAAATCACCCCGATGACGCAGACGATTTTCACGATGCTGAAGATCAGGAATTGCTGGGACGCAGTTAAATGGTTAATCCAATCCATAGCAGTTCACATCAAATGGGGACCGTCGCACCGGTTTCACCGAGAGAGGCCCAGGTCAATCCGTTGAATGCGGGAATTTCTTTGGCCATTTGGTTGAACAATCCTTCCACGCTGACGAACCCGTTTTGGCCAGTGACATGGAAAACCAACTCGTGCAGAAATTCCCATTCAGGCCGAGCATCGCCGCTAGGCTCTGTAGCTTTCATGAATTTCTGCACGCGGCCTTTCACATTCGTGAAGGTCCCGCGTTTCTCGGCATGAGCGCAGCCGGGCAAGAGATAGTGGGCCAGCTTGGTTGTCGCGTTCGGCAGGATGTCGCTGACGATCAACGTCTCCAGTTGCCCGAGTAGTTCTGCGCCGATGCCGTGCTTGGTCACATCCTCACCAAAAACAATCAGGGTCTTGATCGTGCCCTTGCGGATTCCTTCCGCGATCTTCGGTAAATTCGTTCCCATCTGCGAGGTTGCGATGCCAATAAGCTTAGCCCCCGTGCTATTGGGATTTCGGTCTGCGTTCAGCAGGAGCTTGTCGCCTTCGCCAAGCCTCGGAACGGAATCAGTCAGCGCACTAAGCCGCTTCGCTAGCTTGGTCAACAAGTAAAGCTCTTCGTTCGATTGCCGCGCGGATGCGACAATAGCGACTGAGTTCGGCGGTGCGGAATTGAGTTTTGCGGAAATTTCCTTCAATACAGTCTGCCAATTGCTGAGGTCACTCCCGCTTTCTGTCTTCTGCCCTTTGCTTTCGGCCCTCTGTTTTCTAACTTCCGTCAGCCGGTCCTCGCGTCCGATCCATTTATTGTTCAAACGGCCGTGATCGCACATCCAGCAGGAATTCACGGCATCGTTCTCGCGCGGTTCATAGCGATAGATTTTGTCTTGGCGCGAGCCGATCACGATATTGCAGCCTGTGCCGCAGCTTGTGCAGATGCTCTTGCTCTCCTTGAGAAACCAGACGCGCATCTTGAATCGGAAATCTTTCGAAGTCAGAGCGCCGACAGGACAAATATCCACCGTGTTCAGGGTGTAATTGTTGTCGAAGGGCTTGCCGGGATAATGGGTCAGGGTGTTGTAGCTGCCTCGATTCACGAAGCCGAGCGCATCGTCGCCCACGATGTCTTTGGTGAAACGCACACACCGCGAGCACAGAATGCAGCGTTCGTCATCGAGGACAATCCGAGGGCCAAGATTGACCTGCTTGGGCTTGTGAACTTTTTCTTCATGGAAATGGCTCGCTGCTTGGCCGTAGTCCACAGAGTATTCCTGAAGTTTGCATTCACCGGCCTGGTCGCAAATCGGGCAATCCAGAGGATGATTGATCAGAAGAAATTCCAAGACCCCTTCGCGGATCTGCTTCACGCTCGGCGTGTTCGTGTAAATCTCCATGCCTGGAGAAATAGGCGTCGCGCAGGCGATGACAGGACGCGGCGATTTGGCGATCTTGGCCGTGCCATCGGGATTCAGAATGGGTTTGCGATCGGGGCCCATGGCGGGAGTGCCGAATTCAACGAGACACATCCGGCAGTTGCCCGCGATCGGGAGTTTCGGATGATAACAATAATGTGGCACATCCACGCGAGCCAACGCACAGGCCTGGATCATCGTCGTGGGAAGCGGTTTGCCTCCGATCGGATCCGGCGTTGTCCTTGGCACGGTGACGATCTTTCCGTCCACTTTCACATCGATCGTTTCGACGGGCGGCGGCGCGGGTTTGGTTTCGCTGGTGACGCTCATGGGTGTGGACTCGCAGCAGTTTTCAGTTCCGGTCGCGGGCCACCGCTGCGGCTGGCGCGCTTGGCCTCATCAGCAGCCCCTCTCGCGATGAACTCATCTTTGAACTTGCCGACAAAGCTCTGCACCGGCCAGGAGCAGGCCTCGCCAAACGCGCAAATCGTTCGGCCACCCGGAATGTTGTCGGCAATGCGAATTAAATAATCCGCATCCTGCTCTCGCCCCTCACCGTGGGTCAGGCGTTGGAGTGCCTTGCTCATCCAAAGGGAACCTTCGCGGCACGGAGTGCATTGTCCGCAACTTTCGTGAGCGTAAAACTCTGCAATGTTGGCTAGCGCCTTCACAATGTCGGTCGAATCATCCATGACAATAATTCCACCTGATCCGGACATGCTTCCCGCTGCCATCAAAGAATCGAAATCGTACGGGAGATCGAGCATATCGACATCTTGCTCCGTTTGTTTGCCGTCGGGACCTTTCTTCTTGAGCTTAAACTTCTCTCCAGCTTTGAAAACTTTGGCGGAAGAGCCGCCTGGGATGACGGCTTTCAGCTTGCGCCCGTCATGGAGGCCGCCGGCGAAATCGAAGATGAGCTGCCCGATTGTGGCATGACCTACTTCAACCTCGTAGCAGCCCGGTTTTTTGACGTGGCCACTAATGCTGACAATGCGAGTTCCTGTGTTGTTGGGTGTCCCGAGCTTGGCAAAAGCTGCGCCTCCCATCTCGACAACATGCTTCACGGCGCAGAGTGTCTCGACATTGTTCACGATGGTCGGGCAGAGATAGAGGCCCAGCACAGCCGGGAAGTAAGGAGGCTTGATTCGTGGATACGGGCGCTTGCCTTCCAGAGACTCGATCAGTCCAGTCTCCTCGCCGCAGATATAAGCGCCGGCGCCTCGATGGACATGGATTTCGAGATCGTAGCTGCTGCCGAGAATGTTTTTTCCAAGAAAATTTCGCGAGCGAGCTTCTGCCAAAGCGCGGTTAAGAATCTGCGCGCCCTCCACAAATTCTCCGCGAATATAAATGTAAGCGAGCTTCACGTCGTTGGCGTAGCAGGAAATAATCATTCCCTCCAGAAGCTGGTGAGGATCCTTGTAAATGATTTGCTTGTCCTTGAACGTGCCCGGCTCTGATTCATCCGCATTGCAAATCAGGTAAATCGGTTTGCCGCTCCTGCGATCAACAAACGACCACTTCAATCCGCATGAAAAGCCAGCGCCTCCCCGGCCGCGCAGTCCGGAAGTCATCACCTCATCGCGGATCTGTTCCGGGCCGCCGACAGTCTTGCCACTGGGGTGAACTTTCGCCGCAATGGCGAGAGCCTTCTTCAAACCTTCGTACCCGCCATGTCTCAGGTAGCAATCCAAGTCCCGGGTGAAACCCGGAGCGTCAGCGTTTTTTAAGATGAGACGGTATTCTTTCGGCATATCGGCGTTGCTGGCTTGACTAGCCAGCCAAACTCTTTACGTTTTCAGTGCTTCGGTTTGCCCGATGGTGTAACGGTAGCACAGCAGACTCTGAATCTGCTTGTCATGGTTCAAATCCATGTCGGGCAGCCAACTTCAAGCTGGTCTTTGTCGTCTGTCCGACGCTTCCGCTTGGATTATTTGCAGTGAGCCAAAATCTCATTTGCTTTCGCGGTGGAAACTGATTCATAAAAATCTGCGTTGCACATCATCACCGGCGCGGTGCCGCAGCTTGCCAAACACTCGACGAATTCAACGGTAACCTTTCCGTCCTTCGTGGTTTGGGGTCCATGCGCATGGCTGGATAAACCTAGTTTGTGGCAAAGGTGATCGTGCAACTCATACGATCCTCCCAGCGCGCAACTCAAAGTGCGGCATACCTTTAATTGGTATTTTCCAACCGCTTCCTGACGAAACATCGGATAGAACGTCACCAGTTCGTAAACATTGATCGGCTGCAATTCAAGCTTGCTCGCGGTCCATTCAATGGCTCCCTTGGAGAGATATCCGAAATGTTCCTGCAGAGCATGCAACACCATTAACGATGCGCTCCGCTTTTGAGGATAATGGCTGATGACCTCATCAATTTCCGCCGCGAGAGGAGCCGGGACTCGGAATGGCGCGACGGCTCCGGTCGGCGCACTGGCATTGACTGAGACAGGTGAGCTCATCGGTCGCATTCTCCCATGACAAAATCAAGCGAGCCCAAAATCACCACGGTATCGCTCATCATGTGCCCGGGCAGCAGATACGGCAGGATGCTGAGATTTACAAACGATGGGCCGCGAATCTTCAATCGGTGTGGCGTACCGCCGCCTTTGCTGTTGATGTAAAAGCCGAGTTCGCCTTTCGGATTTTCCGCTCCAAAGTAAATTTCTCCAGATGGCGCATTCACGCCTTGTGTGACGAGAATGAATTGATGAATCAACTCCTCCATGCTCGTCAGAACTTTTTCCTTCGGCGGCAAGACTGTTTTCCCATCCGGGATGTTAATGGGACCGCCCGGCAGTTGGTCCAGGCATTGATGAAGGATACGGACGCTCTGGCGCATTTCCTCCATCCGAACCAGGTAACGGTCGTAGCTATCGCCCACTGAACCGACCGGCACATCAAACTTCAACTGATCATAGACCAGATAGGGATGGGCTTTGCGTAGATCATGGTCCACTCCACTGCCACGCAAATTCGGCCCTGTTAGTCCGTAATCGATGGCGATTTCTTTCGGGATAATGCCCACGTCCCGGGTGCGATCGACAAAAATGCGGTTCCGCGTCAGCATCGTCTCGGACTCATCAAAGTTGACCACAACTTCCTTCAGGAATTGCCGACACTGATCGGTCCAGCCTGGTGGCAAATCCCGCGACAGCCCACTGATGCGCGTGTAACTCGTGGTGAACCGGGCACCCGTTAAGGCTTCAATGAGATTATAAATCTTCTCGCGCTCGGTGAAGGTATGGAGAAAAACTGTGATAGCTCCCACGTCCATGGCGAACGCCCCCAATCCAAGTAAGTGCGCCGAAATCCTCGCCAATTCGCAGCAGATGACACGGATATACTGGCACCGCGGAGTCAGGGCCTTGTCGATCCCCATTAGCTTCTCAACCGCCAAAACGTAGGCGACGTTATTGGCCAGCGGCGCGAGGTAGTCCAATCGATCCGTGTACGGGATGAATTGGGTGTAAGTCATGTTCTCGGCGATTTTTTCGTCGCCGCGATGCAGATAACCGATATCAGGCATCGCTTTGGTGATGACCTCGCCATCCAACTCCAAGACAATCCGGAGCACGCCGTGGGTCGCCGGATGCGACGGCCCCATGTTCAAGACCATCCTCTCCCCCTGAATATCGGTTTCATCAGCCGAGGTGGCACTCGCTGCTTGAGCGGTTGCGACTCGTGCTGAGGGCTCCTTAAATTCGATGTCTTGAACGGTGGTCATGACTGTTTTTTTGATTCAATCGGCCCAGGTCCGGAGGCGTGTCCATGGGACTCTTGAATGCCATTTCCTCGATCCAAGCGAGCGCTAGTCTCCGGAGGTTCAGTCTCTTGAATACGAACGCGTGGTTCGCGCGCCACTGAGTTCTTCCCTCCGGCGATCGTCACAAATGGCCCGCCTTCCAGAGGAGCCCGTTTGGTGAAAGCGACATCGGGCATTTCGCTCGGTTTTCCAGCCAAAGGAAAATCCTTCCGAAGCGGAAAATACGGATAGCCGTCCCACATCAAGATTCGGCGGAGGTCGGGATGGCCTCGAAAACGAATGCCCATCATGTCGTAAATCTCGCGCTCAAGCCAATCAGCAGTTCGCCAGACGCCCGATACTGTTGGCAACTCAGAGGTTTCCTCGCTCACGCGTGTTTTTAAGCGCAGATGACAGTGATGCCCATAACCATAAAGCTCATAAACCACCTCGAATCGTGGATCGTCCCCGTAGTTATCCACACTGCTGATATCGACCAAATAATCGAAGCCGAGGTCCCGCTTCGCCAGGGCGCAAATCTCAGCAATCCGTTCAGCATCCGAAATACTTACCGTAATTTCGCCGCGAAACTCAACGGGTGCGGAAACCAGAGCCTCGAACTCGGCTTGAAGTTTATTGGCGTAATCGAGTGCGAGCATCCGATCAGTGATGTTTTCAGGAGACATTCGCCATTTACGCCGATTGCAGCTGAGTGGATAAAAGGGGTTCTTTGGCAATCAGGCTCTGCAATTTAATAATGGCATCTAGTAATGCCTCGGGCCGGGGTGGACATCCGGCGACATAGACATCCACGGGAATGATTTGATCAACACCCTGCAAAACAGCATAGCTCCGGTACATGCCGCCCGTCGAAGCGCAAGCGCCCATGGCAATAACCCATTTCGGCTCCGGCATCTGCTGGTAAATGCGCTGCACCGCGAGAGCCATTTTGTAGGTGACTGTGCCAGCAACGATCATCACGTCTGACTGACGCGGAGAAAATCGCATGACTTCCGAACCGAAGCGGGAAATATCATAACGGCTGGCACCGGCCGCCATCAACTCGATAGCACAACACGCAAGGCCCATGGGCATTGGCCAGAGTGAGTGTTTTCGAAACCAGTTAATTACCGCATCAGCGCGTGTGACGATGACGTCGCCTTCGACTTTGGAATTGTAGCCAATCTCAGTATTCGTGTGCATGAGCAAGCTTGACTTTTTAACGCGCTAAACAAAGCAAACTAAACATGGCATCTCCACAGAGGCAAGTGAATTTGTGAATTTTTTCACAAGCGCGGCAAATTCTCGCAGTGTGCTGCACTTTAGTTGATGCGCCGTGGCTCTCAAGGTTGAAACACGGCTTTCTTTTCGATCAACGTCCGCTATGTTTGTTTAGCGATGCAGTCAACTGATTGGAGTACGTTATGATTCAAAATACGCTTGCGGAAATCGAAGCCCGTCTTAAACACGCTAACTCCGTAGAGGATGGGAATAAGGCTGAGCTGCTGATGTTGCTTTCGATTTTGAAATCCGAAGTCGCCGAACTATCGAGGACACATGGAGAACACGCGCAAAGCATTGCTGGCTTCACGACGGTGTCAGCTCACGAGGCAACGCGCGACGAGAGGAATCCTGAACTTCTCAAATTATCTCTGGACGGTCTTGCTTCCTCCGTGGTCGGCTTCGAGAAATCGCATCCCAAGCTCGTCGAGATCGTGAACCAGGTTTGTGTGACGCTTTCGAACATTGGAATCTAAAGTCGAATTCACCGCATTCCTAAAACGAGCGGCGTGATGTAGTAACAGACCACTGCCACGAGCAGTCCGCCGGCGAGATCTACGATCAATCCGCTGCGCGCCATTTGCGGGACTGTGATGTAGCCGCTCGAGAAAACAACGGCGTTGGGCGGTGTTCCGGCCGGGAGCATGAATCCAAAGGAAGCCGCAAGCGTGGCCGCAAACATGAGGGGCAGTGGTTGTAAGCCAAAACTGTCGGCGCTCGCTGCCAGCAACGGCAGCAGAATGCTGGCGGTCGCCACATTGGAAGCGACTTCGGTGAGGGCGACGGAAATAAAACAAACCATGATCGTCGCGGCGAAAGGATCCAAGCGTCCCGTTTCTTTGAGCAGACCGGCAATCGAGCCGGAAAGACCGCTCCTTTCAATCCCATAAGCCATCGCAAAGCCTCCACCCAGCAAGGCGAGCAGGCCCCAGGAAATCCGGCTGGCATTGCAAATATCGAGCGCAAAACGAAGCGGACGTCGCTGCACCGGAACGAGCAAAAGACCAACACCAACAACGATGGCGACGACCCCATCTCCTACATCCGCCAGCAACCGCGG
>CAMAWP010000009.1 GCA_945861765.1 Akkermansia muciniphila
CCTGGTCGAACTCCACCGGATACTTCGTCACCGGCTGTTTGGGAGGGGTGAAGAGAAATCCATACACGCCACTGCCGTGGTGCATCTTGAGGAGCAAACCGTTTTCACCGGGCTTGAGCAGAACCATCGCCTCATCGGGGGCTGGCGCGACGCGACGAAAGACTTTTCCGTTTTGGACCTTTGCGCCATTGAGCCAGAGTTGGATGCCGCCATCGCTGCCGAAGGTCAGGTTGATATAGCGCGCCGTCTTCACGGTGATCTTCCGGTAGAAGTAGGTCACCTGGTTCTCGCCCGAGAGCGCCTGCGCCGTGCCGTCCTTCCAATCTGGTTTCTCCTTCCAGCTTAGCTTGTCGTTTTCGTAGGTCTTTTTGAAATCGAGTTCAGTTTCATTGACGAAAGCTTTCTCAAAAACCTCCTTCGTCGAACTCGCATTGAATGGACCGAGCGCCGACCACTGGCCCCATTCGATCTCGCTCGGCGGTGGTTCCTGGGCCGCGTCGGCACTCTCGGCTTCGACTTCAAATCCAGTCAGGATGAAGTTGGCGTTGGTGCCGCGACTGGTCCCGTTGAGGGGAAGGCTGTCGTGGGTCAATGCTTCCAACCGGAGGGCGGTCACCTCACGCTGAGCACTCTCCAGCGACACCGAGTACGTCTCCTGGACCGCGTTGGCGCCGCTGGCGAGGACGGAATTGTCCTCGAGTGTTCTTAACTCGGCCCCGCTCAAGGCAGTGACAGCTCGGGCCTTGAGAACTTCCCAGCCGGAATGAATCCGTTGGCGTTGCTTCTCCTCCCACGCAGCCTGTTCCCGGCTCAAAGTATCGTCCTTCAGATCGAGTAACCCCCGGCGTTGCTGTTCGAGTGCGGCGATCTCGTTCGTCAGCTTCGTCAGCGACGCCGCTTGCTCCGGCGTCGGCACCTTCAGGAAGGGCGGCGCCGGATCGCTGTCCAGGCCCTTCTCCGGGATGCGATTGAAGAAATCGTAGAGCTGATAATACTCACGCTGGGTGAACGGGTCGTACTTGTGGTCGTGGCACTCTGTGCAAGCCGTGCTCGAACCGAGGAAAACAGTGCCAAACGTGTTCACGCGGTCGGTCACATACTTGTTCATGTACTCGTCCGGGTCGGCGCCGCCCTCCGTGCTGCTCATGCCATTCCGATTGAAGGCGGTGGCAATGCGCTGCTCGGGCGTGGGATGCGGGAGCAAATCGCCGGCGAGTTGTTCCGTCGTGAACTGATCGAACGGCTTGTTCTCGTTGAACGCACGGATGACGTAGTCGCGGTACTGCCACATGGAGCGGGCTGTGTCAGCGTGGTAACCGTCGGAATCCGCATAGCGCGCCAAGTCCAGCCATTGCTGGGAGAACTTTTCCCCAAACGCTTGCGAAGCGAGCAATCGATCCACCAGCTTCTCGTAGGCTGCGGGCGTGTTGTCGGCGAGGTAGGCATCCACCTCGGCAACGGTCGGCGGGAGGCCGGTCAGGTCCAGCGTGACCCGGCGAATCAGGGTGTGCGGCTCGGCCGGCGGGGATGGACTCAATCCCTCCTTTTCCTGCCGCGCCAGGATGAAGTGATCGATCTCGTTGCGCGGCCAGTTCGGATTCCTCACGGCGGGCAGTGGGGGCCGCTCGGGGGTGAGGTAAGCCCAGTGCTCTTTGAACTCGGCGCCCTGTGCGATCCAGTGGCGAAGCAGATCAATTTGTTCCTGTGTCAGCCGTTTGCCGGTCTTCTTTGGCGGCATGCGCTCGTCGTCATCCGTGGCGGAAACAACTTTCAGCAGGTGGCTTTTTTCGACGTCACCCGGAACGACCGCGCGTTCGCCCGACTCCAGTATGGCCGTGGCCTCTTCGCGCCGGTCGAGCCGCAGCCCGGCCTTGCGCTTGTTCTTGTCCGGTCCGTGGCAGGCGAAGCAATTCTCGGAGAAGATGGGACGGATGTCGCGGTTGAAATCAATCGGGCGCTGATCGGCCGCGCGCACAAGTTCGGTTCCGCCGAAATTTACGGCGGCCGCAACCAGCACCAGGACAACGCCCAATCGACCTGGGAAGGGAAAGAGATTCAGGTTCCGGTTCATGTGTTTGGTAGTGATCTCGACGCCGGCCAGCTTACGTGAATTCAGCCAATCTTCCTATAATAATATTGCTGTAGAGATTGCTGAGTGCTGCCATCCAGGTGCCCTCGACGGTGGGACCATAATCGGCCATGATTCGGTTGTTGTTGCCGGTCGTTCCAGGAGACGCATAACTATTGGGGCTACCGCTTTTCACTCGTTCGCTCCTGAAGCCATCGAATGTCTCTCGGATCGCTGGCGGCATTGAAGCCGACCCGGTCCCAGTTGATGAAGCGCACCGGCACGGCCGTTCGCGCCACCAGCCACCGCTTGATCTCCGAGTGGCCATCCGCGAAGGCAAAACCGCACGCGCGATTGTGGTAACTGGCGGGCATGTCAACCCAGTTGGGATTATTCATGTCGGTGTACATCGCGCCGTCGTTGATCGTGTCGGGGTGTTCATCCACAAACACCCAGCCCTGCGTGGTGGAGAGCCGCTGATAATCGCCCAGTTTCTTATAGACTTTCCCGCGCCAGCTATCCGCGCCCCAATCCTTCGCGCCCTTGGGCGAGCCGTCGCCCACGAAAAAATTCATGGAGTAGCTGCGGACGCGTTCGGTCCAGCCCAGCTTCCGTTGGGCTTCAGAAACGAATTTGTCGGCGGGACATTTGTAGATGTTCTTGGTTACTCCCACGTATTCGGCAAGCTTGGAGTACTTCGGATCAAGGACGTAGGCCACGTTGGTGTTATCCTTGGCCGTGGTCCAGGTCAGGAATCCGGTGATCCAACTGTTTTCGACACTGCCGGGTCCGCCCAGATTCATGTTCTCGACCAGCGCGTCACTGTTGTCATGGGCGTACATGACCCAGCCGAGGGCCAGTTGTTTGGTGTTGCTCAGGCACGCGATGCCTTGCGCCTTAGTCTTGGCCTTGCTCAACGCGGGCAAAAGCATGCCCGCCAGAATCGCGATGATCGCGATGACGACAAGGAGCTCAATGAGGGTGAAGCCAACGCCTCGATCCAATCGGCGAGGCCCGGTGGGTTTAGTAAAAGCTGTGTGCATTTCCAGAATAGGTGTGTTGTGTTTCTATTCCGTGAGGGGAGATTTGGCAACGACGCGTTTCGATTCATTGGTCAGCCTCGCCCTCATGCCGGACAATGTTACCTGGCAGCTCTGCCGCACACTTCGTATCTCATTGCCTGCCACATTCGCTTTCTGCTATGGAAATGCCCACCATGAAAGGCCCACGTCTGGACACCACTCATTGGACTGCGATACTGCTGTGCATGGTCTCAGGCTCAGTTCTGTTCGCCGCGGATGCGGCCTCTGATCCTGCAACTGCCGCAAGAAGCCTTCGAGAAACCCGTTACTCCGATCGCACCGATTCGGTTGCTGACAAGCTGCGCCACTTGGAGGGCGCGTATCGTTTGAAAGATTTTCGTCTGGCTCGTGCTCTGGCTGATTCGATCCGGCAGACTCTGCAGTTTGAGGAACAGCAAGAATCGTCCCTCGGCGCGGCATTGGTCGGCGCGGAAGCCTTCGTGCCCGTCTCCAGCCTCCCGGCTGCCTGGCGCGACTGGGCACGGGGCTGGACCTACGCCAAGGTGTTGTCCCTTGAGGAAACCGCCGGGGAAGCCCGAGCCGCTGAACCGGTGGAGTTGGTGACGGCATTTCGCGCGGATCAAACGGCTTCGCTGGCGCGAGAAGTGCGGGTCGCGCGCGTCGAAGGGTCCGTGCTGCGCGAAGTTCGCAGCCAGGTCACTGAAGAGGTCCGCCGCGGGCACGAACGCCATTGCCGGTTGACCTTGCTGGTCGATTCACCCGCGCGTCAACGCACCCACTGGCTGATCCTTTACGGCAACCCCGACGCTGAACTGCCCGATTATCCAACGGACTTGAAAGTGACGGGTGAGGGATTTGGACTGGATCTCGAAAATGAGTATTTTCGTGGATCGCTCTCGAAGCAAATGGGGCAACTCGAACGCCTGATCTATAAGCGCGAGCACGGCCAGGAACTGTTCGCCGGCGGCGAAGGTCACGGCGAGCCACCCGGCATCGACTGGGCTCACGATTACGTGACTTCCGGCAACTTCCAAAAGCTGCGGATCACCAATTGGCCAGCCAGCCCTGATTACGAGGTGATTCGGGGTCCGCTTTCGCTCACCGTGCGCCGATGGGGTTTTCCCGCCTCACCCATTCATCCGGTGTTCACCCCGTCGCGCATGAACATCTTCGTCGAGTACCGCTTCTATGCCGGCACGCCGTGGTTTATCAAGACGGGCTCCATGCAGGTCATCCAGGATATCGAGATCGGCTATCTCCGGGATGACGAGTGGGTCTTTTCCGGGATGTCGTTCAACGAAACCCTGTGGATGGGTCGCGACGGCAAATTGCGCATCGGCCCGGTCGCGCCGAGCCAGGCGGAAGATCTGTGGGGCGTGGGTTTCTTTCACCGCGAGACGCGCGATGCGTTCATCGGCTTGTTCCTCGAACACACCGCCGAAAACGCCCCGCCGCTGACCCACACGGGAACGCCGACCTTGCACTACAAGTGGCATGGTCACGTATGGAGCAGGGCTTTGTATCAAGGCGCCACTCTGCGCGCGGGAGCGGTCCTTCGTCAAAGGAACGCCTACTTGACTCTGCCGTTTCCGGAATCCGGCGGCGCTGAAATCGTGGAGGGGATCCGTCGCCGCATGTTGAGTTCTCTCGTAGCCAGCCCTGCCTCCTTGCCTGCAGTGATCGACGCCTCGGCGCCGTCCGGCAGGCTCGCTCGCCCCGGCGAAGCGGGTGACAGTCCCATCTCGAAAAAGGCGCTGTGGGAGGCGCTGGGCAACTGCCGCGATGAACAACTCTACGAGGCGCGGCCGAGCATCGTTGATCTCGGGCTTGTGTACGACCTTCGCGTTCGCGGCGATGTCGTCCAGGTGCTCATGGCCATGCCAAATCGTGGCCGCCCGCGTCTAGGCTTCTTCGCCTACGGCAGCGGCGGCAACGCGTCACCTGTGCGCGATGTGTTATTGAAAGTCCCGGGCGTGCGCCGCGTGGTCGTCGAACAAACCTGGGAGCCGCCGTGGAACTCGAATCGCTTGACCGATGAAGGACGTCGGAAACTCGGACTGTGACCTCCCGGACACGATCCAGACTGTGTAAATACAAACCATCATGAACGCACTTCGATGGCCAATAGTTCTCCGGATCAGCTCGCTCTGCCTGGCTCTTGGACTGGAGACAGGCCTCAGGGCTGCGCCCGACGCGACTGGGCCCAAGAGCCTGATCGCCTCTTCGCGGCGCCCTGCTCATCCGGTGCTGATCCGCAACGAACACAATCCTCTGCTGCGCGTGATTATCGAAGCAGCCGCGGGTCCGGATGTCGGCGTGGACGAGATGTCTTTCACACTCGAAGGGACTGATGATCCCGCTGACATCGAGTCCCTGTCACTCTTCACCACGCGGGATAAAGAGGAGTTCGCGGCGACCCAAGTGGTGGGAGAGCCTGTTCCGCCGAAAGCGAGGTTGACGATTCGCACTGCAAACAGTTTGAAAGCTGGGAAAAACGTTTTCTGGCTGTCCGCCAAACTGAAAACTTCCGCCGACCTTTCGCATCGCGTCGCGGCGGCTTGCAGCGCGATCGAAACGACGGCTGGGCGGGTGATTCCGAGTCTCTCGGCTCCCGGAGGCCGGCAGCGTATAGGCATCGAGCTCCGCAAGCATCAGGACGACGGTGTTCACACCTATCGCATCCCCGCTCTCGCCACCACGCCGCGCGGGACGCTGCTTTGCGTCTATGACATGCGCCGCCGCATGGGACGCGACCTGCAGGAGGACATTGACATAGGACTCAGCCGCAGCGCTGACGCCGGGCGGACCTGGGAGCCGGTCCGTGTCATCATGGACATGGGAGAATATGGCGGGTTGCCGCAGGAACAAAACGGTTGCAGCGATCCGGGCATCATTGTGGACAGGGAGACGGGAGAGATTTTTTGCTTTGCCGTTTGGATGAACGGCAAACCCGGCAAACATCAATGGAATGGCGACGGCTCCGAACCAGGCTTCGAGATCGGCAAAAGCGCGCAGTTCCTGATGGTGCGCTCGACGGATGATGGCCGCACTTGGAGCCGACCGGAAAACTTGACGCGCCAGTTAAAGCGGGCGGAGTGGTGGCTGCTGGCTCCGTCGCCGCAGCAGGGCATCCAACTGCCGGACGGCACCCTGGTCATGCCCGTACAAGGCCGCGACGAGCAGGGCGTTCCCTTCGCCACCCTGATGACCAGCCACGATCATGGCGCGAACTGGACCATCGGCGCACCCGCCTTCAGCGGCGGCAACGAGTGTCAGGCAGTGCAACTGGGCGATGGCTCCCTCATGCTCAACATGCGCAACGACCATGATCGGTTCCGCGCGGTGTTTGTCACCCGCGACCTGGGCCAGACCTGGCATTCGCATGTAACGAACCGCAAGGCGCTCATCGAACCCAACTGCAACGGCAGCCTGTTGCGGGTTGATTACGGGCCGGCGCGGGAACGCCAGCACGTTCTGCTTTTTGCCAATCCCCACTCACAGACGAGCCGCACGCAACACACCATCCAGGTCAGCTTCGACGACGGTCGCTCCTGGCCCGAGTCGCACCATCTGTTGCTGGACGAAGGCCGCGGTGCCGGTTACCCCAGCCTCACGCGCATCGACGACGAACACGTCGGCATCGTCTATGAAGGCAGCCGGGCGCACTTGGTGTTTGAAAAGCTTTCCCTGGAAGAACTGCTGAAACGATGACTCGCAGGGGCAGTTCCGCCTCAAATCTGTTTGACAGGAATTTCCTCCTCACCCAAGTTTCCTGTCCATGAAGCCCATCACCCGACGCCAGTTCATCGCGTCCACGTCAAATGGCACCAGCCAAACTTCATCCTGAAGACGGCAGTTAAACCACGCATGAACACGAATAAACACGAATAAACACGAATAAACACGAATTCGGAGGGAGTTCCGCCGATCGATGTGTTCGCCCGGCAAGTGAGATCGTTCGCGCGAATAGGGCCGATGCCTCCGATGCCCGATGTCGTCATCGGCGACTTGAAACCGGTTCGTAACGTCGGCTTCGGTCATACCTACAGTGGCAACGTCCGGTATTCCGGCAACACCAAGCCGCCGCAAAAGGACAAATCGAACTTGGGCCAAGACTTGAAGATCAATCGAAAAATTTACCAAACGGGCATGGGCGTCCATGCCCCGTGCGCGCTCATGTATGAGATCAAACCGGACTACAAACGCTTCGTCGCGCTGGCGGGTGCTGATGAGAACCTGGTCAGCATTAGTCACGGCTCGAACCTCTCGAAGTATCCCAGCGTTGTTTTCAAAATTTTTATCGACGGTAAGGAATCGGCGACAAGCCCGGTCATGCGCGTGCCCTCTCCGGCCTGGAGGTTCGACGTGGAGATTCCCGGGGGCGCCCGGCTGATCAGTCTCGTCGCAATGGATGCGGGTGACGGGTCACGTGAGGATTTTGCCGATTGGGCCAACGCCGGGTTCATCGTCCGCCAATGACTCGCGTGTGTGAACCGGGACGTGCCGGCCGCCGGGAAGATCAGTGATCCACCTGGACGTCCATCTCGTTGTTTTGGCGAACATCGTCCGCGGTAGGAAGGAGTGCTACTCCGTTGGCAATTGTCCGAAGTAGAGCGTCGATCCATTGTTCGTGACAAACGAGAGCTGGCCCTGGAACGGGGCCGCAGCCCAATAAACCCCGCTCAGGCTCGCCTTCAAATCGCCGTCGCAGGTGACCGGTTCGATCGCCGACCAATGATCGCCGCCGTCGTCGCTGAACATGTAGCCTGCGTTGAACTTCGCCGCGTTCTCCCTGGTGAAGGCGAACAAGCAATGCAGACGGCCCCTGGCATCCTCGATGATGGAAGGCCCGCTGATCTGCGGGTCCATGACGTGATGCTTCCAGCCGTCCGCGTCGCGCCGCGCGTGGACGGTGTAATATTTCGCCAGCGGTTCCGGCGTCGGGAAGTAGGAGGGAATGTAGCCGTAGAGCGAGTGCGGCCGGCCCTGCCGATCCACGTAGAATTTGATCTGATGGGTGTCGCACGCGAACTGGCCTTCCCGAAAGCTTAGGTTGACCCGGTCGAGCGCCTCGACAGTTTCCGGCAGCCAGGGGTTGAGTTGGTGCGGGATGCGAAGCGGCTTGCCGTCGCCCCTGGTCCAGGTCTTTCCTTGATCCGGTGAGCGCAGGTAAAAAATGTTTTGGTAAAGAGCCGGGTTCGGCTCCCAGCCGGTGAACATCAGGTGCAGCACGCCGTCGCGCACGATGGCGTTGGGATAGATCGCCTGGCCTTCGACGATCGGGATGCGTTTGGTCCACTCCCCGCCGGCGGGCCGCCGCATGAAGTCGATCACGCCGCTGTTGCCGGCCGCTCCGAAATAGAGAAGCGTGTCATTGCGAGGATCGCACGTCATCGTCGCATAGTTCTTTGGGCGAATCGCCACCCCGTCGTTCATCGATTCCAGCGCGTGAGTTTGTGCGCTGTGATAATGCCAGACCTGATCCCGATGCTTCCGGTGCTGTCCTGTCAGATGAATGATCCCCTTGCTATCGACCGCCAGATAAGGCGGGCCAATTGGAAAATCTCCTTTGCTTGTCCAGTTCTTCCCGTCGAATCGCATGAGAACCGATCCGTGGTCGCTGCTCTCGTAGGTGATGTAGAGAAATTCCCCCGTGCTGACAATCTTGTTCTGGCTGAACAGCCCGTTGACGTTGCTGTTGGTCTCGATGACCCGCAATGAGATGTTCATGCGAAGAGATGTCCTGGGATCGTTCCCCGGTAAACGGGCGCCTCCGGTTCCTTGTTAAACCCGGCGCAAACGAAGTCATAATCCGTCCCGCGTCGGACCCAGCTCGGGGCGACGTAGTGGGCGGCCTTCGCGCCGGCGTCGGTCGTGATCGGCTTGATGGCGCTCCACGTTTTCCCGCCGTCGTTGCTGCTGGCGATTCCCAGATCGAGCCAGAGGGCCTTTCGATCCTTGCACATGAGCAGCACGCGTATCGTCTGGCGATCCACGATGTCGAGACAGCCGCCGGCGATGTCCACGCTGAAGTCGGCGGAAAGCTCGCCGGATTTCCACTTCGAACCGTCCCAGTTGTCCAGCGACCACTTCGCCCCGTCCCAGCAGACGTGGACGCAGCGCATGAACGGCTCGCGGGCCAGGTGATAGGGCCGGTTGAAGGTGTAGAGGAGATGCGGATGGCCGTCCGCGTCGAGCTCCAGGCAATGCGCCAGCGTGTTGGAATGTCCGCCGGCTGGCTGACCGGTGATCGAAATGGGCTCGGGCCTCGGCCGTTCAAACCCGTGCTCGCGGGCCGTCGGTTGCAGCGGCAGCTCGTGCTTGCTGCCGTCCGCCTTGAGCCAGCTTGCACCGTGATCGTCCGAGCGCAGATAATAAACCGTGTCGTAGATCGCCGAATAATCGTTCCAGGGACAAAAGACCGCGTGCAACCGCTGACACCCGGCGTCGTAGCGCAGCAAAGGATGAACAGGCGCATGAATGGTCAGCACCAGCGGCTTGGCCTCGGGCTTGCCGGTGTAAACCGCCATCGTGCGGGGAGTTGGCCCGGGACCAATGATTCGGAGTCCCTCTGCCGTCCACACAACGTCGAGTCCGGCGGCGGGATGTGGTTCGGGAAAGGTGGCCAGTTGGGTCGCTGTGGGTTTGCCTGATTTCTTCACACGCACAAGCCACAGTCCGTCATCCCGCAGACCCGCCACATGAATCACGCCGTCCGGATCAGTAACCATCCGAGCCCGAGCCAAGGATCCAAGCGACAATTTGCGCCCGCCTCGATGGAGGACGGTGTCGCTGACCGAATGGATCAGCACGGCGGGCGCGTCTTCGTCGGCGGCCAGCAGGCGTGGTCCCATGACATTCGGAAAGTAACCCAATGATCGCCCGGACGGAAAGAGAACCTGCACTGCCTCCGCCGGATGCGCCTCGGCGCCCCGAAGCAGATTTGGCGCAAGCGTCCAGGCCGCTCCGGCGCCCATCGTTCCAATAAAAGTGCGTCGTCTCATGATGCGTTCAAGCTTTATGGCCCCTCCGCTGCCGCGCTTTCCATCCCCGGCCCCAGGCCAAGACAGTAATGAGCGAAGGGACTGAACGATGCACCCACGGCGTGAGAAACTCCGTCTCAAATCGCACCTTCGCGGCCAGGCCGTATTCCACCATGGTCGGTGCGGCGCTGCTGTTGGCAGCGGTCACCAGCTGCCGTGCGACCGCGAGTCGATCAACGCTCAGCACGGCGCGCTGCCGGAGCTGCTTCTCGTCGTGTGATAACATGGGTGTCTGGATAGCATGGACCCGGCCTGACTGACGAACCATTTTCTTGATGGCGCAACATATTGTCCACGTGTCCCGTGTTTGATAACCTTCGCTGATATGAAGCGTCGAACATTTCTCTGCCACGCCCTGGCCAGCTCCGCCGGTGCCATGCTTTCTTGTGCTCCGGCATGGGGCGCATCCCGGTGGCGCCGGCGTCCCGCTGAGCGCAAGTTCCACCTCCAGCAGCTTGCATCGGACGGCGACAACAACGCGTTCTTCCCTTCGGCGGCGGGCGGGAAGATTCTTGCGACCAGCGATGGCGGTACGGTGCTGGGATACGCCACACCGCAAGGGTCGGTCCTGTGGAGGAAAGGTGAGAAGGGTTGGACCCGCGGCGCCCTGCTGCCGATTCAGCGTCCCTATCTGGTGCAGGACAAAGCGGGCTTCCTCCACGTGTTTGGCTTGCGCAGCGTCCGCAGCGCCCAAGAGGTCTGGCATTTCACCGGGAGTCAACCGCAGGTCGTCGGGCAGTTCGACGAAGGCGAAAAGGTCTATGGGAAGAACTATTCGGCCGCCGCCCTCGGCAACGACGGGACGCTCTATTATTTCGGGGCGGGACTGGACGCCTTTGGTTTCCGGGAAAAGCACGCCGGCGGGAGCTGGAGCCTGACGCGGGCGCTGGCGAGCGGCCCGTGCATCTATCCCGCCGCGGTGTGTCGCGGGGAATCGATTCATCTGATTTTTTGCGGATGGAATCCCGGTCCGGCGCTTTACGAAGGCGTTTTCTACATGCGTTCCGACGATCGTGGCGCGACGTGGCGCCGGAGCGATGGCCGGGCATTGGCGCTGCCGGTGGACTGGAAATCGGGTGAACTCGAGCAACTCTCCGGCACACAGAACACCGGTGGCGGCGAGGCAAACACGCACAACCTGAGCCTGCTCGTGGATCGGGCCGGGCGTCCCCATGTGCTCTACTGGTACTCGCGTCCGTACGGGATCGCTTTCGGCGCCGCGTCTGGCGCGAAGGCTGAACCGAACGTCCGTGTGAAACATCTCCGGCGGGACGCCGATGGTTGGAAGCCCAGCCTGCTCTGCACGGAACTTGATCGGGACGCCAGCTACGCCACGCTCGCCGAGGATGGGCACGGTCGGCTGCACGCGATTGTCACTCACAAGCGGAGCAACGACGGGTTCTACGACTTGGGCTACACCTTCAGCGAGGACAGCGGCGACACATGGTCCGCCCTCCAGCCCTTGACCACCGACGCCGCCAAACGCCGCCTCAGCTATGCCCATCCTGCAATCGTCCCGGCCGTTCGCGACGGCCGCTTGCAGTTCGCTTGCAACCATTGGTCGGGAAAAAACATGTCGCCTGTCTGGTATGGTGAGGTGATGGTTGCGTAGGCTCCCACGACGAATTCCCTTTTCCAGCGAGCCAAGGATCCTGTGGCCACCATGCGACGAAGTGGCGGGTTTTGTCACCGCTATTGGCGATAGAGCGTCTTGGCCGCACTCTCCGTCGCTGGGGCAGCGAAGATCTCATACCCGAGCAAGCAGTGGGCGAAGCCGAGGCTCAACAGGAGCAGATGCCGACTTATCGCGAAGACTCGCTTTGTTGAGTTGTTCGTTGCTTTCACGCGGTTGTTCTCAATTCGATTGCCCGGTTTTGGAGCTGGAGCAGACACCCTTTCTCTGAGTTGCGGCGCTATCACGGCGCACGTTTGTTCGAGCCGTCCTGGGGAACCAACTCGATGTGATTGATCTCCAAGCCGGCGTCTTCCTTGATCGTCAGGGCATACACGTCGGTCAGTTCCAATCCATCCGGCGACGAAGACAACTGTGGTTGAAGCGGTCGAAAGTCCCTGAGGGGCAATTCGACTTCCCAGGTCTCGCCAGCCGGCCCAAGAGAGGCAGGTTGGACGTCCATTTCGAATTTTCCCGCGAAGGCGCCACGCATTTTTTGAGCGCTAAATCCGAAGCGCACGGTTTGCGCCCGCTCCGTTCGCCCCCGAAAACGAAGCCGCGAGTCGAACTTCAACAACACTGGCCGTTCAGTACTCTTCCAGGCTGCGATGGCCACCGCGTAAAGCATCACCGAGTCCCGGCCCGGGATGGGCCAAAGCAACGGATCGGCGCCCAAACGAGCCCGCTCATTCCCTGTCGGGGGCAGCCACTTGCCCAAGATCACTTCGGGGACCTGCCACAAATCGCAAGCCCAGTAGTTGATCGGCCTGGGTTGAGGCGTCACGGAGAGTGGCTCCTTCCTGCTCAGCGATGCGGCCACCTGGTGTCCTTTCGGCACCGCGACCGCGCTGCCATCCAAATTCCGTCTGACCCGCGCGGAGCCCTCGTTGACCCGCAGCATCGTCTCGGTGGGGGAGGTTTGGATATCGAACTGCGCTCCCAGCATCTCCGCGGCAACTGTTGGCGTATGAATGAACAAGGGCTCCACGGCAGCTCCCGGTGCAGGGCTTCCCCAGAGATTTCCTTGCAACAATTTGAACCGTTTTCTGCCTGCCTCCGCATCGAGGATTCTCAAGGTCGAGTGCCCGGCGATCGTGATCGTTGAGCCATCGCGCAATTTAAGCTCGATCCAGGCATCACAGGAGCGCGTCTCCAACGTGTCACCGGCACCGAGGGAAGTTCCGTTGGTCAGCCCGTTCTCAATTCTGCCGTTGGAACCAAAGTATTGGCTGGAGCCGGTCACCTTGGACACACGGACAATTCCCGGCTTGGTGGTCGGGAGTAACTGGAATGCAATGACTGCCAGAACTGTGACGGCGGCGGCGGCGGCCAGGCCCCATTGCTACGAACGAAAATTGACCGGCACGACCTTGCGTCCCTGATCCGCCAACCGGATCGGGCGGGGATGAAGCGCTTCCTGGCGACCAGCCGCGATCCGCTCGAGGTCCGCCACCATGACCGCCTGTTCCGCCACCTCACGAAGGAACGCCCGGGCTGCGGGATCGGTGCGCAACAGCTCAGCGACACGCAGGCGTTCCTCCTGCGTCAAGCGACCGTCGAGGTGCCGCAACAGGAGTTCGCGCGGTGCATCGTTCGGATTCATGGAACCCGCCCTCCGGGGACTTCGGCGTTGCGCAGTTTGCCCTCGATGCAGTCCTTCAGATTCTCGTGCAGACGGGAGACCCGCTTGTAAATCGCGTTGAGTCCGATGCCCATCTGCTCCGCCACTTCCTCGCAACTGTAGCCGTCGAAGTAGCGAAGCTTGAGCAGGCGTCTCGCGGACGCGGGCGTCGCTTCGAGGCAATCCTGCAACGCCTCCATCTTCGCGCCGGCGGGATGCGCCGCCTCGGACTGCCACTCGTGTTCCAACAGTTCCAGAATCCCCGCGTCCAGGGAAGTCTCCCGCTGATGACGACGCAGCCAGTCAATGCCCTCGCGCCGTGCCGTGATGAACGCCCACGACATGAGGGCGCTCTCCGTTTCAAAGCTCACCTCCCGGGTCATCGCCTTGAGCGCGACGTTCTGGAAGATGTCCTCGGCCGCGTGCGCATCGCGGACGACGACCCACGCCGCGGCGGATACGCGGGTCCGCCTTGCCATTAGCAACTGGAACGCTTCCTGTTCGGTTAGGGCCATGTTGGCATTCTCGGTGAGCTATTCAGAAAAACAATTCGAAAGGACTGCATGTGATGGTCATCTCGCTTCTCAACTCATGGAGTCCCCTTGGCAGTGCGAGAAACCGCGGCGTGCGCGGTGGAGGCGTATTGGACTACATGCACCTCGTGGCGGCGAGAAAAGCCAACGCCGCCGTCCTCTACACGCTCAACCTGGCCGACTTTCAGCACCTCCAGCGGACGGGCGACCCGGAGATTCGGCGTCCATGAATGTGAGTCAACAAACAGAGGGGTGGCGAGCAGGGGATCCTTCCTGAGCCACGCGTGCCCGGTGTGTTGCGCATCTGTCAGCTTCATCGTTGAGCCGTGTGACCGGATTTGCTTTCAGGCGACCCGCCGAGGAGTCTGGCGGGCTCGGTCGTCTGGGATGCCCGGAACGGCTGAAAATACCACTGCCGGAAACGAGCCCAGTGTTGGCCGAGGTCGTCGGTGAATATCAGCGTGCAAGGCACGAGGTACAGGGTGATGACCGTGGTGAAAAGAATTCCGAATCCCATCGACACAGCCATGGGAATGAGGAATTGAGCTTCCAAGGTTCGGTCGAAGATCATCGGCGCCAGCCCGACAAAAGTGGTGACCGAGGTGAGGATGATGGGTTGGAAGCGCCTGGCACCCGCTTCCAATGCAGCCTGGAGCAGGGTGATGCCTTCTGCACGACGCTGGTTGACGTAATCCACCATCACCAGCGAGTTGTTCACCGAGATGCCGGCCAGGGCGAGCATGCCGAAGATGGAGAGATACGACGGCGTCATGCCCATGATGATGTGGCCCAGGAGCGCACCGATGGCACCCAACGGAATGATCAGCATGACGAAGATCGGTTGAGTGAGAGATCTCAATGGAATGGCCAGCAAGGCATAGAGCGCCAATAGCAAACCCACGGTGCCGAGGATCGTCCGTTTCCTCGATTCCTCCGCCTCGGCCACGTATCCCTTATACTGGAATGAAAGGCCTTCGCCTTCGAGGCACATCTCGGTGAGCTTCGGCGTGATCTCACGCGAAATGCCGATAACGTCGATGGTGTCATCCACCGGCTGGCAGCCGATGCGGATCACCTCGGCGCGGTCGTTCCGTTCCACAAAGGAGGGGGCCTTGGTGAACTTCACCTCCGCGATGGTCGCGAGGGGCACATCGGCCCCGCGCGGTGTCCGAATCTTCATTTGCTCAAGAGTGTGCAATGTCTCCCGGGCTTCCTTGGGCAGCCGGACCATGACCCGGATGTCGTCGATGCCGCGTTGCACCCGCTGGGCTTCCTCGCCGTAAAACGCCTGGCGAATCTGCCGGGCGAGCAACGCCTGGTTGAGTCCGAGCTCGGCGGCCCGCGGCTTCAAGCTGAATTCCAGTTCGTCCTGGCCGTAGTTCACCTGCGCCCAGGCGGTGCGAATGCCCCCGTAACCTTCCAGCATGGCCTTGATCCGCTCCGCGAGCTCCGCCTTCTTGGGTGAAGTTGGTCCGCGCAGTTCCAGATGAAGATTCCCGTCGGCGTATTCCTGGCCTCCTTCGAACGTCTGTTCCGCGAAGACCCGGAAAAACCTGGCCTCGGGCATCGGACCGATGACTTCGGTCCACCGGTTGGCAATCTGGCTGTTGCGGGGGCCTGGTTCGCTCCGTTCACTGGGGTCCGTGATCTCGAGCGAGACGGAACCCGCTGACTTTCGGAACCCGCCTCGCGGCTCGGTGCCTCCAATGACACGCGACACGTTGCGAATGAGCGATTCGCCGGTGCCGGGATCGACGAACTCCTTCTTGACCTGTTCGAGGGCAGCCGAGATCCGGTCCACATATTTGGCCGTGGTCTCTACAGGGGTGTCGTCGGGCAGAACCAGGACCGAGGTGATGCGTCGGGAATCGACCGAGGGAAACGAGACGAACTTCATCCGGCCACCGAGGCAGTAGCCGGCCATCAGCAGGCTCAGGGCGACGAAGCTGGCCAGCACCGTCGGCCGATGGCGCATCGCCCAGTTGAGCGTCGGCTGATAAACCCGCTCGACGAATCTCTCCATTCCGGTGGTGATTCGCCTTTGGAAACGATCGAAGGCATTCGTTTCGCTTTTGAACCGGATATGCTTGAGGTGCGTCGGCAAAAAGAGCTTGCACGCCAGCAGCGAGAACAGGAGGACGGACGCCACCACGGGCGGGATTTCTTTGGCGTAGTCGCCCCAGGTTCCCTCGAAGAAGAGCATCGGGATGAACGCGACGATCGTCGTCAGCGCGCCGTAGGTCACCGGCGTGGACACCTCCTGAGTTCCCACGACCACGGCCTCCAGCGGCGCCATGCCGGTCTTCAGTTTGTCATAGATGTTTTCCCCCGTGACGATGGCGTCATCTCCCACAATGCCGATGACGATGAAAAAACCAAACAGGCTCATCATGTTCAGAGTGAGACCAAACCAGGGCATCGTCATCAGGCCGCCAGCGAGAGCGACCGGGATGCCCACGGCGATCCAAAACGCGAGCACGGGGCGCAGGAAAAGCCCGAGCAGGATCAACACCAGCAGGCCGCCCTGGAGTGTGTTGGAAGTGAGCGAGCTCAAGCGGGCCCGGATGGACAACGATTCGTCGTTCCAAACAGACAGCTTGATGCCATCGGGAAAACGCGTGTCGGCGGTGCGCACGTACTCACGAACTTTATTCGAAATCTCAATGGCGCTCTCATTGCCCGTCCGCATCACCTGGATGAAGAGGGCGGGCTGGCCGTTGAATTCCACTCGTTTGTCTCCTTCCTCAAATCCATCCCTGATCCGGGCGACATCACCGAGCAGAACCTCCGCGCCGTTCGCCGCACGGATTGGAATCTTCGCGAATTCCGCTTCCGAGTAGGCTTGTCCCCGCGTCCGGACAATCAACGTGCCGCTCGCGCTGTCGATGGCCCCGGCCGGCAGGTCGATCGAGAATCGCCGGATGGCATCGGCGAGGTCCTGGAAGGTCAGATCGTAGGAGAGCAGTTTGTCGGTCTTGGCCTCGATGGCGATTTCGTAACGTCGGCCGCCTTCAAGCCCCGCGCGGCTGATGCCGGGCATTTCGAGCAGGTCTTCCTGCACGCGGCGGGCAACCTTTCTCAGGTCGTGGGCGCCCAGGCTGCCGGTCACGGCGACGCTCAACACGGCAAAATAATTTCCCGATTCAGGAATGAAGACCCGCGGCCGCTCCGTTTCATTTGGAAACGTCGTGATTGTGTCCACCCGCGCCTTCACATCGTTTATCATTTCCCTCAAGTCGGTGCCCGGTTGGGCCGTAAGGTAAAACCGCGCCATGCCCCTGGATCCGTCCGCATTCAGTTGCTTGATGCCCTTCACCCCCTCGAGTGCTTCCTCGATGGGGATGAGGATCGCGCGTTCCACGTCCTTGGCGGTGGCGCCGCGGTAGGGCATCTCGATCATCACCGTGTTCCAGCTCAGGGCGGGGGTGATCTCGAGCGGGACGTGGTAGATGGCCGTGTAAATGCCGGCCACCAGAATCGCGGCCATGAGGAAGTTGGCCGCGATCCCATTGTTGGCGAACCACCGGATCATGACTCAGTCCTGTTCACAGTTTCTTTTTGTTGTCGCCCGATTTTGCGACCGGCTTGGCTTCAGTGATTGCATTCGTCGTCGGAGCCGTCGTCGTGGTTTGGATGTCTGGTATGATTTCGACCTTCGCCCCGTTCGGCGCATAAACCAGATGCGTCGTGGACAGCAACCCCCCGTCCAGGATCAACGGATCTCGAACGATGACATATTCCTCATCCGACCAGATCGGGACGACGGTCTTGGCCAGCAAGGTCAACGCGGTCTTGTCCACGAGAAGAATCTGGTCAAGCTGACGCACCGCCACGCGCGGCAGTGCCACCACGTTGGTCAACACGTTTCCAGCAATGGACCCTGTCACAGGCTGACCGATGCGGAGCGGCGGCTTGCCCGACTTTAACCCAAACGGATCATCCACTCGCGCGATCACGAACAGCTCCAGCGAATTTTCGTCGAGCGCGCCCTCGGTGCGGATGATTTGCGCTTTCCAGACCGTTTCGGAGGCGCCGTTGACGGCATCCCGCAACTCCACGTCGAGCGGCGAATCGCCAAGCCTTTCCGGCACATCGAGAAACTGCAGTTCCCGGGCCGCAATGGGCAGGCGGACCTCCGCGAAATCGACAGCGAAGACGCCGCCCAGCGGCGTGCCCGAGCCCACCGATTGCCCCAGGCCGACGGCCTTTTGCCGAACGCGCCCGTCAAACGGCGCCCGGATTTTGGTGCGATCCAGATCCCGCTTGGCTCGCTCGACCTGCGCGATGGCGGAATCCACGCCCGCCGCGGCCTGCGAGCGGGTCGCTGAGGTTTGATCCGCGGCGGCGTCGGAGATGAGTTTATCGTGGAAGAGTTTGAGGTTCCGCTCATGGTCCAGCGTGGCGAGCTGAAAGGCCGATTTCGCGCCGAGCAGCCGTGCTTCCGCTACCGCCACGGCGATCCTGTAGTCGTTGGCATCCAGTTCCACCAGCACCTCTCCCTCAGCGAAATACGCGCCGGCTTCAAACGACGGGCTGAGGTGACTGATCTGCCCGGAGACCTGTGCGCTCAGGGTGACTTCAGCGTGCGACCGGACAAAGCCGTGCGTCTTGATGACGACCGGGTAATTGCGGACCCGCAATTCCGTCACCTTGGTCCGGATGGCCTGCTTTGCGGCTGGAGGGCTCTTCGCCTTCTCGGGTTCCACCGAAAGGATCAAGTAGGCAACGCAGCCTGCGGCGAGAATTCCGACCGGCAGCGCGGCACGCACCAGCACACCTTGGAATCTCCGGCGTTTCGCGGCGGGCGTGGCCAGGTGTGATGCGTCGTTGGTGGCGAGATTCATCGCAAGTGAGGACAGGAATCGTTCAAGTCGCTCACGAATTGATACTGGATACACAACATGGTTGATAAGTAAACGCTCCCATGAGAACAATCCTGACTTCGCCGTCAGGTTTTTCTTTCGCCAACCGTTTTGCTTTTATGATCACGTGAAAGTGGAACTGCATAATTTCAGGGAACCAGTTACTCGCATAGCTGAATTTCCTGTTTCGGGGAACTGAGGCCGGGGACACTCCGGGTAGTGCGGAGTCAGCCCCGGCCTCTTAGCCAACTTTAGTTGAGAGTATGAGTTACAATGTTTTGTTTCATGCCAGTGAAAATGCTCAGCGGATCTTTAATCCCATCTTCCGCGCATTGCGCAAGAGTGTCCCATCGGGACTTCCTTCCATTGCGGTAGCACTTTTCGTGTCGGTGAAGTTGGCGACAGTAGCCACGGCGCAGCTTCTGCCGCCCGATGCTGTGGATCTTTCGAAGGTCAAGATCACGGAGTTCGAGAAGTCGGTCGATCTCTGCCCGGTCCATCTGGTCTCATCGGATTCATCGTTGCCTGAGTTTGAGCATCAGGGAATCCGATACCGGGGTCACGCGCGAGGATGTGAGGAGGAATTCCGCAGTTCCCCGGAACGGTTCGTCGAAGCGGCCAAATTCAAGAGATGGGAGAATAACTTCATCCGCGTGATGAGCCCAGTCTGGTGCACTGTGTCCGATCAAATCAATCCCGGCGGCTTTGCCCAATTTGAAAAGTTGAATCTGAAGTGGCAGACGTGCTGCCAGTTTTGCAATCCCGATATCGTTCCCGACTGTTTTGCGATTTCCCTCAAGCGCCTTAAGGAGCGGGCCAAGACCGCTTACGGACTCACCAGCGGAACCTACGCCCGGAACGTGACGAACCCGATTGCGGGTGCGCTCCGAGCGGCCGAGGATTTCGACGGCAATCTGGTCATCCCGAAGCTTGTCCCCTCAACGGTTCGAGGAGGAGTGATCTCGAACCTTCCCCAAGCCCCGATCGAGGACGCCCGGTTTGATCGTGCTTTTGGGGAATGGCGTCATTACGGCGGTGATCGCGGCCACAACCGATATTCCTCACTTAACCAAATCAATCGAGCGACCATCAAAAGTCTCAAGGTGGCCTGGCGCTGGGAGTCGGTCGATGCCGATGTCTCCAAAGCCAACCCAAGCCTGCGCCCCGGCGCCTTCAAGCCAACTCCGTTGATGATCGGCGGCGTCCTTTACACAACCACCTGTTTCAGCCTGGTGGCGGCGATTGATGCCGGCACCGGCAAGACCATCTGGGTTTATGATCCGAAGAGTTATCAGCAAGGCCGGCCGGCGAACTCAGGTTTCCAGCATCGCGGCGCCGAGTATTGGACCGACGGCAAGATTCACCGGATCATCCTCGCGACCGGAGGACGTCAACTGGTGTCGTTGGACGCTCTAACCGGCCAGCCCGACCCGAATTTTGGCCAGGATGGAATGGTGGACCTGGCTGAGGGTCTTGGGCGCCAGTTCGACAAATCCCAACTCGGTTACAATTCACCGGTGGTCGTCTGCCGGGACACGATCGTCGTGGGTTCCGTTGTTTTTGATTATCCGTCACACGCAACGACCCCGCCCGGTCATATTCGTGGGTTTGACGTGCGCACCGGAAAAATGAAATGGATTTTCCGCACCATTCCCGAGCCGGGCGAGTTCGGCCACGAAACCTGGGAGGATGAATCCTGGAAAGTCACCGGCGGCGCCAACGTATGGTCCACCATGAGCGCCGACGAGGAACTGGGATACGTCTATCTGCCCATCGGCACTCCAAGCAATGACTATTACGGCGGCCACCGGCTCGGAAACAATTTATTCGGCGAGAGCCTGGTCTGCCTAAACGCCGAAACCGGCCAGCGTGTCTGGCACTTCCAGGCGGTGCATCACGGCCTCTGGGATTATGACTTTTGCAGCGGCCCCAACCTGGTCGATATCCAGAGCAACGGAAAAACCGTCAAAGCCGTGGCGCAGGTCAGCAAGCAAGGATTCTGCTATGTCTTCGACCGGGCGAACGGCAAGCCTCTTTGGCCGATCGAGGAACGTCCCGTCCCGCAGACGGATGTCCCCGGCGAAAAGACCGCGCCGACGCAGCCGTTTCCAACCAAGCCACCACCCTTCGAGCGCCAGACCATTTACGAAGAGGACCTGGTTGATTTTACGCCTGAAATTAAGAAGAAGGCGATCGAGATCGTGAGTGAGTGGCGGCACGGTCCGATGTTTCTCCCGCCCAGCGTTCCCGGAACCGCTGGCAAGAAGGGATCGCTCGTTCTGCCATCGGCTGGAGGTGGAGCGAACTGGGCCGGCTCCGCGGTGGATCCGAACACAGGATTGTTAATGGTCCCATCCTGGACCCGTCCTCTCGGGTTCAATCTAAAGAAAACCGAAGGCAACGAATCCTCCTTCCGCTACAACATCGCCTACAGCGGAACCGCCGGGCCGGAGGGATTGCCGATCATCAAGCCCCCGTACTATCGGGTCACGGCCATCGACCTGAGTCGAGGAGAACATGCGTGGCAAATTCCGCTGGGCGACGGCCCCAGAAACCATCCGGCCATTCGCCATCTCAACCTCGGGCCACTCGGCTACGCTGGGAGTTCTGCGGAAGGAAAGGGCGGCGGGATTCTGACGGGCGGCCTGTTTATCATTTGCCAGTTTCGCGACAAAGCCTACGATGACGAACGTCAGAAGCAGGGCGCGTTGATCCACGCCTTTGACCAGAAAACCGGCGAACCCGTCGCTCAGATCGAGCTGGACGTGTATCCTTTGGGCACGCCGATGACGTATCTGCATCAAGGACGGCAATACCTGATCATCTCGACGACCTCCGCCCAGGGCAAAGGCGAACTGGTTGCTCTGGCCCTTGGCGACAATTGACTTTCATGCCCCAGGTAAACCTCAATCCAAAGAAGGAAAACTCTTATGTGGATCCCAAAATGGCAGCGTGATCGAAACGAGGGCGTGGACTCGCCGATCCCGACTCAGGTCGTTTCGAACGAGGAATTCATCCCCCGTCCGCAAAACGAAAAGCAGAAGCAATGGGAACGGACTATTCCCGGGGCAGCAACCCGATGTGGTTGATTTCCAAACCTGCATCCTCCTTTACCGTCAGGGCATACACGTCGGTCAATTCCAATCCATCCGGTGAAGAGGCCAACTGCGGGTGAAGCGGTCGAAAGTCCGCGAGGGGCAATTCAACTTTCCAGGTCTCGCCAGCCGGCCCAAGTGGGGCAGGTTGGACGTCCATTCAGAGTTTGCAGAATGTGCTTCTCGGGAAGCATCTCTCGAAGAGTTAATCGTTCAACCTTGCGTTATCCTGGCACCAACTTGTGACTTTGGGAGGGCTTTGTCCGTCTCGCATCTTTTGCCGTTGCCTCAATCTCGTTTCGGGCATAGTTTCGGCCAACCTGATTTACTAACCCTTGTTGTCATTCTAACATGAAGATTCGTCATTCCCTCCTATCGTTCTACGCCGGCCTGATCGCCTGTTCACTGCTCGGCGCCGCGCTCGCCCATTCAGCCCAAGTTCCAGCCGGTGTCTGGGTGCGCGAAGGTTATGCGCTCTCGGTCGCCGTTGACGCCATCAAAGCCCCCCGCTTCCTCGCGACCGGTCCGGGAAACACCCTGTTCGTCAGCGTGCCCAAGGAAGGAAAAATCATGGCGTGCAAAGACGCCGATGGTGACGGCAATAGCGAGACATTGACCCCGTTTGTTGAAGGCAAGGAGCCCAACACCATCCTGCAAGGGATGCAATGGCACGACGGCTGGCTCTGGTTTGCCCAGTTGAACTCGATCTCCAAGGCGCGGGACAACAACGGCGATGGCAAGGCCGATGAAGAAATCCAGGTGCTGGGGCCAGACCAGCTCCCCACCGGTGCACGCGGCGGTCACATGTGGCGTGCGCTTTTGATTCACAAGGGCCGCATCTATACGCACGTGGGCGACCAGACGAATGCCACGGATGAACCCATCGACGCCTCGGAGCGCAAAAAGATCTGGTCCTTTGCGCTGGATGGTTCGGACAAAAAGCTGTTCGCCTCCGGCGTCCGCAACACGGAGAAACTGGCCGTCCGTCCAGGCACCGATGAGATCTGGGGAGTGGACCACGACATCGACATGCTGGCCTGGAAGCTGGAAGGCGACCGCATCAAGCACGGTCAACCGATCACCGACCACAATCCGCCGGCAGAACTCAACCACTATGTCGAGGGTGGCTTTTATGGGCACCCCCTGGATCGTTGGCAAGAATCAGCCGAATTTGAACTTCCTCGACCACCCGAAACTGATCGAATATGCCAAACTGAACAAGATCCCGGAGTGGCTGCTGCCCGCGCATTGTTCAGCCAACTCGCTGACCTTTTACACGGGGGACAAGATTCCCGGGGCGCATGGCGATGCCTTCGTGGCCCTCAAAGGCGGCTGGAACGCCACTGCCAAGGTGGGCTATTGCCTGTCCCGAATCTTTTTCGAGGATGGCCACCCTTATGGCGAGTTGAAAGTGGTGAGCTTTCTCAAGAACGGCACGGAGATTCTCGGTCGTCCCACCGATTGCACGCAGGCCCCGGACGGCACGCTCCTCTTCAGCGACGACACCGGGAACAAGGTGTACCGGCTGAAATACGTCGGGAAATAGTGCGCGGCGCGAGATGCAATTTTGATCGTCCCTTCGCGAGCAGAAATAAACAAAGCTTCTTCGTGAGCCGCGTTTGTCTCGTCGAATGAGACTCGAGCCAGTAGGAATGCACGACCGAACCAACAAACAGTTCACCTTGTCACGTCGAGGGGCTCACGCGGACCTGCTGACGCGGGCACTGAGTTTGTTTGCAGGGTCGCTGGCTCTCTCGGCGGTGATCGCGGCCACTCCGCCAAGTTTTAATACGGCGAAGCACTGGTCGTTCGAACCGATAACCAAGCCCAATCTGCCCGCGCAACCGACCTCGGCATCCACCGAAATTGACCGTTTCATCGTCGCCGCGCTTCAAGCCCGCGGTTTGTCACTGTCGGCGCCCCTCCCGCGCTGGCAATGGATCCGCCGTGCGACGTTCGACCTCATCGGATTGCCGCCGACCTGGGAGGAAGTCCGTGCGTTCGTCGAGGATACCTCACAGGATGCCCAGGAGAAGGTGATCGACCGTTTGTTGAGTTCCCCCCGCTACGGCGAACGCTGGGGCCGTCACTGGCTGGATCTGGCCCGTTACGCCGACACGCACGGCGGCAGCGCCATCGGTTTCACCAAGTTCCCCTTTTCCTACACCTATCGTGACTATGTCATCCGCGCCTTCAACACCGACCTCCCCTACAACCGTTTTGTGACGGAACAACTGGCCGCCGACCAACTCGGACTCGAGGAACAGGATCCCGCGCGCGCGGGCTTGGGTTTCCTCACCGTCGGCCTGCAATACCGCAACCGTCATGACGTGATTGATGACCAGATCGACGTCATTTCTCGGGGCTTGATCGGATTGACCGTGGCCTGCGCGCGCTGCCACGACCACAAATTCGACCCCATCTCCACCGAGGACTACTACGGGCTTTACGCCACCCTCGCCAGCAGTCGTGCGCCTGACGAACTTCCGGTCATCGAGCAGCCGAAGGACGACGAAACGCACCGCGAATATCTGCGCGAATTGGCGCGCCGCCAGGCGAGTCACGACGACATGGCGGCCGAGCAGAACGAGGTGATGCGGGGCCGGCTTCGAATGCAGGCAGGAATGTATCTGCGCGAAATCGCCAAGGGCGCTCCCGAGCAGGATACGTCAACGGCGTTTCTCTCTTACCGCACCGACGATTTTCGCCCCATTGTTTTGAACCGTTGGCGAGACTACATGCGGAAAATGCCCGAGAGCGACCCGGTCTTCGGCCCCTGGGTCCAACTCTCTCGGTTGGGATCGTCTGATTTCAGAGTTGCAGCCACGAATCTGCTCCGAACCCTGGAAACCGAGAATGGGGATCCAACCAAATTCAAGGACCTGCAAAAGCTCGCGACCCCAGCGCCGCGCTGGAACCCGAGGGTGCTGGAGGCGATCACGAAGAAGTCGCCTCAGTCCATGACAGACGTCGCGGACGCCTATGGCGAACTGTTGGCCAGCGTGCATCAGGGTTGGTTGAAGAGCCTGCAAAATGCCTCCGCGGAAGCGGCGCCCGGCGCCGAGATCGTGCCGGATGAGGACTTGAAACAACTGGAAATCAACAGCGCGGTCAACCGCCAGTTACGACGCCACCTTTATGCCACCAACACCCCGACGGCGGTCCCCGATGACCTCGCGGAACATCTGTTGAATCGGACGGTGAGCGACAACCTGAGCGGACGGCGTGGGGCTATCCACAATCTCCAGGTCGATTCCTCCGGATCCCCGGCGCGAGCGATGGCACTCAAGGAGGATCCATCCCCCGAACCGTTTCATGTGCTCAAGCGAGGGAATCCACTCACCCGCGGCGGCGTGGTGCCGCCGCGCTTCCTGTCCGTGCTGGCCTCCACGAGCGCCGAACCGTTCCCGGATGGCAAGCGCCGGTTCGGTCTGGCCCGGGCACTGGTGTCTCCCGACAACCCGCTGACGCGTCGAGTCCTGGTGAACTGGGTCTGGCAACATCACTTTGGGCAGGCCCTGGTGAGAACTCCAGACGATTGGGGCACGCGCGGGAACCGTCCGACCCATCCGGAATTGCTCGATTACCTCGCATCCGTGTTCGCCGAGGACGGTTGGTCCCTCAAGAAATTGCACCGCCGCATCATGCTGTCTGCAACCTACGCGCAAGCCGCTACGGAGGAGGCGCGCGCGCGCGCGGTGGACCCCGACAACGCACTCTTGTGGCGCATGCCGCGCCGTCGCCTCGACCTCGAGTCGATGCTGGACTCGATGCTGGCCGTCTCGGGGGAACTGGACTTAACCCTGGGAGGACGACCTTTCGATCGTCAAGCGCAGACCGGCGTGCTGCGCCGCAACGTTTATGCGTTCGTCAATCGCGACATCGTTTCCAGCCTCTCGAGCACATTCGACGGCGCGAACCCGAGCGCTTGCACCGCCAAGCGCCCAGACACGAGCGTGCCCCAACAGACCCTCTTTGCGCTGAACTCGGAGTTCATCCAGGACCGGGCCGCGGCCCTCGCTGCACTGACCGCGCGCGCGGCTGGAGACGACGACACGCGGCGCATCCGGGAATTATACGTGCGAGTGTTCTCGCGCGAACCACAACCTGCGGAACAGGAGCGGTTGCTGAAGTTCAAGCGCGCCGCCGCCGCTTCATCCCCGGACAGTGCCTGGCAACAGATCGCGCACGTGTTGCTTGCAGCCAACGAGTTTGCCTTCGTTGATTAGAATCATGAACCGTTGAACCCATGAACCGCCCACATCCATCCACGCGACGAGACTTCTTGAAGCGCTGCGGCATGGGCTTCGGCTGCTTGGCGCTGGCGGACCTCATGTGCCAACCCGCGTGCGCAGGCGAATCAGGCCTGCATTTCCCGCCGCGCGCCCGGAGTGTCATCCACGTGTTTCTCAACGGTGGCGTGTCCCAGGTGGACACTTTCGACCCCAAGCCCGAGCTCACCAAACGCGGCGGGCAGATGCTTCCATTTGAAAACCTCCAGACCGAACGCAGGACCGGGGTGGCCTTGCCGTCGCCCTTCACCTTTCGAAACCACGGCCAGAGCGGAATCCCCATCAGCGACCTGTTCCCTCATCTTTCGCGGTGCGCCGATGAATTGGCCGTGATCCGGTCCATGTATGCCGAACTGCCCAGCCACGAGCTGTCGTTGATGCTCATGAACACGGGCGACCAGCGACAGGTGCGTCCCAGCTTCGGCTCGTGGCTGACTTGGGGAATGGGCTCCGAAAACCAGAATCTGCCGGGGTTCATCGCGCTTTGTCCGGGAGGGTTGCCCGTCGGCGGCGCGGCCAACTGGCGTTCCGCATTTCTGCCGGGATCGTATCAGGGCACACATGTTGATACCTCCCAGGCTGATCCCAGGAAGCTGATCGACCACATCCGCAACGGGCGGCTCAGCGCTGAGGCCCAGCGGGAACAGTTCGAGGTGTTACGGGTGTTGAACGCCCAGCATCTGGAGTCCCGTCCCGGCGAGGCAGCCCTGGAATCACGCATCCGTTCTTTCGAACTGGCCTATCGGATGCAACTGGAGGCGACCGACGCCTTTGACGTCCAGCAGGAGCCCGAGCACATCCGGAAAGCTTATGGCGAAGGGCCGCAAAACCGGCAATTGCTCATCGCCCGCCGGCTCGTGGAGCGCGGTGTCCGCTTTGTGCAAACGTGGCATGGAAATCTGCAGCCGTGGGACAGCCACTCGAACATCCGTGAAGAGCATCGCAAGGTCGCCAACCAGTGTGATCAGGGCTTGGCGGCGCTCATTATGGATCTCAAGCAACGAGGACTGTTGGAGACAACGCTGATCCTCTGCACCGGAGAGTTCGGGCGCACGCCCTCGGTGGAAATGGGGCAGAACGGCTCGGGTGCCGCGCAGGGCCGTGACCATAACCATTGGGGATTCTCCCTGTGGCTCGCCGGCGGCGGGATCAAGGGCGGCACGATCTACGGCGCGACGGACGAGTTTGGCTTTCGCGCGGTGGAGAATCCGGTTTCCGTGCATGACCTCCACGCCACGATGCTGCACTTATTGGGCTATGATCACGAACGCCTGACCTACCGCTACGCCGGACGCGACTTCCGCCTCACCGACATCCACGGCCAGGTCGTGCGCGACATCATCGCGTGAGATGCGCACCTTGCTCGGATCCACGTCCGGATGTCCCCGGCGAAAAGACATCGCCGACGCAGCCGTTTCCAATCAAGCCGCCACCCTTCGAGCGCCAGACGGTCCACGAGGATGACCTGGTTGATTTCACGCTTGAGATCAAGCCCCCGTTGCACCAAGTAAACCTCATCAGGCTCAGGCCGGTGGGACTGGTGATGCCGCTAAAACTGATCACGCGTGTCTTGGGGCCAATGGCCGAGATGAGGCGATCGGTCAGTTCCTCCGGCTGTCTGGGCGTGACGGGGATTTCAACCTCACGAACCGAAACGCCGACGCGGGCCGCTTTCAAGCGCCAAGGGGCTGTGCCGCTGCCATGTTCCTGGTTGGTGAGCAGCACTTCATCGCCGACTCGGAGGTCGAGTCCGTTGGCGATGATGCTCATGGCCTCGGTGCAATTGTGGGTGAAGGCCAGTTCCTCTTTGGCGCATCCCAGAAACTCCGCCATCTCCGTCCGTTCCGCCTCCAGCGTCTCGTAACCCCAGCGCGGCACGTCATCGGTCGGATACTCCGCCCCGTGCGTGAGCGAGTCGATCACCGCCTCGAGGACGGGCCGGGGCATCACCCGGGGGGACGGGCGGAGGTCGGCGAGGGCGGCTTTAGCCAATCATGGGACCATAGGCTCACCAAGGAAATTCATAGCTCGGCGCGTGGGCGTAGCGCTTCATCCCAAGTTCAACCGTGCTTGCTGTTCCAGGACTCAACCGAAAACGCAGGTGTTTCCCGGAGACTCGCCGTGACACCCCGTGGCGCTGGACGCGCGTAAATTTATGTTCGCCAAAAGCGCCCGCTTGCACCACCACGTCGCGCGCCTCCGTCTTGCTCAAATTCGCCAGGGTGAGCACCACCGATTCGGGAGACAGCTTCTCCACCAACGCGCCCACGTCGGGCGGCACCCCCGCGCGTCGGGCCTGCGGATCGAAGTAACGCAGCCGGACGTGCAAGAGACCGCCATGGTAGATGTGGTTCGGACCGCCCAGCATCGTTTGCACCAGACCTTCGAGCACCACAGGATTGCGCTGCTGCCAGTGATGCACGTCCTGCTGCTCGACAGTCGTTCGATCCGCCCGGACATTTTCCATCCGGCGCGCCGTTTCTTGCAGACCCGCTTTGAGAATGTCCACCGGATAGCCCGGATACTTGCCTTCAAGAAAGCGCAACCAGGGTCCTTCGTGGCCGAAATCGCCCTTGGCCTTGCGGTAATCGAGTTTCGTCCAACCCTCCGTCGCGGCCATCGCCTCGATCCGCGCATAGTCCTGGGGCTCTTGCGAGAGATACCAGAGGTGAATCAAGTAACTTGCTTGCAGGGGTTGAAAGTTGTACCAGCCCCGTTCGTCGTGCCGATGCGGAACGACGAAACGGCCTTCTTCCATCCGGCCTTCGCGGCGAACCATCTCGATCACCCCGCGCGGCAAGTCCAGAAATGAGCGCTCCCCGGACAGGGTGAGAGCGTTGGCTGCGCCGATCAAAGTTCCCTCGACTTGATTGAACAAGCCGTGCGGCCATTTCCACCCGTAGTATCCGCCCCACCACTTGCCCTCCATGTTTTCGCCAATCTTGCCGGAAAGCCCCACATTGTCCGGCAGAATGCCGGCGTTGCGCCGCACGCGCTCGCGCCAGGCATTGACATAGCTGATGATCCAACGCCGGTACTTGGCCTGGGCCTCGTGCATGTGGGCATTCAGAATCAGGCTCGTCGCGCTGAGATTCAGCGGCACATCCCCGCGCATCATCCGCCGATTCATCGTGCCGATGATGGATTGAACCTTCACATCATCCAGCCAGTCGCGCCCGCTGGTGACGCCCGGAATGTCTTCGTAGGGCAAAGGGTACGGTGCGAGATCATCCCGGTGAGTGGACCAATCCTCGACCGTCGTGTCGAAGCGCGGGCCCCGGCTCCCGTTGAGAGGCGAGCGGATGATCCGATGCTGAAAGTCATAATTCTTGGCCGTTGGATCTTCGTTCAAATACAGCCCGGCGAACTTGAGCGCCCGCGCCCGCATCGCGGGATGATGGGGATCCGACAGCCCAAAGAAGTAAAAGTTCACATAACTCTCCCCGTGATGCATCCAATCGTAGTAACCGTCGAATTCGTTGTGCACCTGCCCATACCGGGTGAACTGCCGGGTCACCCCCTCCCACAACTTCACCGAGAGCGGATGCAACTCCGCGGGCCCGCCCAGCGAATGGTAGAGCGGGAAATTGTAAAAGCTCTCATAGCCGTCGTCCGAGCCATCCATGCCCGGCCAGACATCCCGCCAGATGATCGTCCCATCGGCCAACGTGTAGCGCTGGACGAATTCCATCGCTGCCGGAAACATCTCCGCGAGTGCGCGACGCTGCCAGACGGCCCAATCCGGCGCGGGTGCCGTGTCGGCCAGCTCGAAGGTTGGAATGGTGGCGCCCCGCGCCTGAGGCAGGCAGACCGCAAGAATGACCAGCAGCCTGGAAACAATTGCGGACAGCAATGAGGGAAGGCGGGTTGGTTCAGAGATGTTCATGGAGTTCAGAGGTTGTTGCCTGTGGAGGCACTTGGCGCCCAGCAAACCTCTCGAGCCTGCACGGGTCCGTGCTGGCATGACGACGGGCGCAGGGTCCCGAATAAAGCTCACACTTGGACAATGCCGGGAGGAGCATGCCTGCAAGAATCGCAATGATCGCAATGACCACGAGCAGTTCGATGGTTCGATGAGCGTGAAGCCACTGCCCGCAAAGGATTTGCCGGAGGACCACGTTTTTGGATGCGTTTTCATGCACGAATAGGTCTTTCAAGACATGTTTAATGTGGGACAACCAGGAAGTTAATGACGCAATGGTTGGTGTCAAGAGGTGGCTTCGTTCTCGAGAGGTGACCGAGGTGACCGGCCAGGTTCGGTGCCTTGGGCTCAATCGTCCTGGCGATAATGGCCCGGGAAGGACGATGTTTTAGGGCCGCGTCCAACCGCAATCGTCACGCAGAGCAATGCAGAGCAATTCCTCCTCAAACAAGAACCTTGACGAGTAGGAAACACAGGGCAAGCCTCGCGCCTTGCTTCGGAGGGCTCTGGCGAGGCCGGTGGCATCCGTTGCGAGTGGAATGGTGAGATTCGCATCATTCCAAATACAGAAATTCATTGGCGTTCAAGGCGACCAGGCAGAAGTCGGCCAGCGCTTTCGCAGGTTCGCTGTCGGCCGTGTCCGCGCCGGACTGTTTCTCGAGGAATCGGGCGCCTGCCTCCAGTTCAGACGGGGCTGGCTTCCTGCCGAAGGCGAAGCTGAAGACCCATTCCACCTGGCGGCGCGGCACCGGTCCGGCTTCGCGTTGCACGCGCCGGGCAAAATGCCGGCTGGTTTCGTAAGCGAACTTGCTGTTAAAAAGGGAGAAGACCTGCGGCGTGGTCACGGAAGCGCTCCGGCGGGGGCACGAACTGGACATGTCTGCCGCGTCAAAGGATTCCATCATCGGGACGATCAGGTTGCGGCGTTGAAACTGGTAAAGGCTGCGGCGGCGGCGTGGTCCTCTTCGGAAAGGTTCCATTTGAACATCGAGAAATCGCGCCCCATTTCCGGAGGCAACTCGTCAAAAAAGCCCGGGCCGCCAGGTGTGAGGAGTAACCGGCCGCTCACGGCCAGCATCGAATCCCGGAGAACCTCGCCCTCGAGCCTGCGGAAGTGAGCTCGCCAGAGCAGTCGGTTGTCGGGATCAAGTTTGGCACACGCTTCGTGTTGCGGATGACGGGAGGCAAGCTGGTAAGTTCGCGACAAGAGCAGCATGCGGTGGAGGGGCTTGACCCGCCAGCCGCGAGGACCTGAATTCAGGTATGGTCGTGCTCTGACTCATTAAACGCAGATCAAGCCACGGCCGTGCTTGGCCATGAAATTCACGGTTTCGGGCGTGACCCGTTCGGCGGCCATGATCAAGTCGCCTTCGATCTCGCGGTCGGCGTCATCGACCACAATGACCAGTTTGCCTTTCCGCAAATCGGCGATGACGGACTCGATGGAATCAAACTGTTTTTTCATTTGCAGCCCATAAACTAAGGGGAGCCAACGCCAACTGCCAGCAACAAAAAATCCCCGACGGTCGCAACCAGTCAGGGATCGTCTTGATCCGCTCCTTCCAACTCCGCCACGACCATGCTGTGGATGCGCAGTTTCGGGACCGTCACTTCCGTCCCCCGCCCGGTGCGCTTCATTTTGAGCCGCGTGCCCTCGGGTTCCAAATGCACTTTCGCGATGCGATAGCCGGTGAAGGTTATCTTGATGTCGTGGATGGGCAGAGTCTCCTCGCGCAACGGCACGTCCTCATTGGGCAGCGCATGAAAGGCGGTCGTGTTCACGTCGTTATAAAGATGCACCACCAGTCGTTCACCGTTCTTCTGCTGGCGCATGGCGACCGCGTGAACACACATGGGGGCTTGGACAGTGATCGACGGTGGCGCGGACGCGGCCCGTTCAATGGCCTGGCGCAAGATGAGCCGCTGATACGGATACGGATATAGGTAGGTCGGCGGGGTTTCACTTTCGGACAACGAATCCGGCGTTGGCCCAGTTGGCGAAGTCCTCGCGGGATCCGTTGCCGGCATCCATGGCGACGAGGCTGATTCGTTTCGCGCCCTCGGGGATCGGCACATCGAAATGCCACGCCGGCGAAAGCACCCGCATGACCGGGCTGGCGGCAGCTTCCTTCCCATCGATGAACACCTTGAAGACCACGCTCGGGTGCAGGGCGAGGTTGGAGCCGTTGCTGATGCTGACCAGGTATTCATCCGCGCCGGCCAGCGCGACGAATCGTTTCCACTCCGGCTTGATCTCATACATCAGGGCGCAAGGAGCATGGACGCCCATGCCCACGTCGTAGGTCTTTCGATTGACCTTCAAGGGCTGGCCCAGGTTCGACTTGTCCTTTTGCGGAGGTTTGGTGTGGCCCGAGTAGCGAACCTCGCCGCCGTAAGTGTGGCCAAAGCCGACGTTGCGCACTGGCTTCAGATCGCCGATGGCGATGTCCGGCACCGGCGGCATCGGGCTCATGCGTGCGAACGTTCCCTCCGACTCCAGGCAAACGGCCCGTCCGTCACGGAACGCCGTGACGCGCAGATGCGTGGTGTCGGTGAATACGAGCGGCTTGGTGTAACGAGTGGAGGTGGGCGAAGGCTTCGAACCGTCCAAGGTGTAACGAATCTCCGCCCCGGGATTGAGCGGAGCGGTGAGCGTCACGGTGATGGGTTCCTCGAACAGATGCGGGCGCATCGGCGTGCCCCACGGCGCGATGCGCACCGGGTCCAACACCCAGTTTGAATCCCACTGCCCGAGGCGGGTCAGCTCCTGTTGGAAATGGATCGTGGGCGCGAGGTGCTTCTCGAAATGTTCCACTACCTGGTCCGTATTGAGGTCCGGTGTGAAGTTGCGCGACGGATCATACCCCGGATGGGCGTCGGTCATGTCTCGCGCGAGGACGCAGTGGAGGCCCGCCGCTTTCATCGCCCGCAGTCCCATCGGCTTGCCTAGCAGGCATACCTGCGTGTGAAACCCGACATAGATCAAATGCGTCAGCCCGTACTTCTGGCAGATGGCGTACACCTCGGCCTGCGTATCGGGCATCAGGTCGTCCTGCCCAATTACCAGCGCCGGGTGCATGCCGTCCCAACCGAAGTTCCCCCCGCACCGTTCGCGGCCGCAGGCGCAACCGCCGGCATCCGGCACCGGCGGACACGTCACGTCCATCACCTTGGGCACCGTGACTTTTGGCAGGGCGAAGATGGCTTCGCGTTGCGGGTAGCCCGCGTAGTTCTCCACCACGTCACTCGGGCACAACATGACCGTCATGCCGAGCGCGCGGGCGGCTTCGAGAGCCTTGTTCATCCGCGGCACGAACGCATCCACGCGCATGGTCGCCGTCTTGCACCAATGAAAATTCCAGACATCCACGGCGATGACGCCGACACGTTTCGGATCGACCTCCTCCTTTTGAAGGAGGATCGCGCCCGTCACCGGATCGCGGCGCTGCAGTTCCAGAGTGATGGCGCGAACCGACACGGGAGCGAAGGCGGCGATTAGTGCCAGAAGGATCGGCCGACGCATCGCCGAAACAAAAGGGATCGAGTTCATAGAACCATTGATAAACTCAGACGTTCCCCACGTCAGCAACCGAATGATGAAAACGCACTCGAACGAAAAATCTGTTTGACGTCCACACATCGTCGCGGCAAATGTCCCAGGAGGTCAGCTACGCGCACAAATGAGTCTTGGCCTCGGGCGGCAATTGCTTAACACATCAACCCATGAACCTGCTTCGAAAACCTTTGTCCCTGATATCCTTGGGCCTGGCGGTAGCGGCGCATTGGCATGCGTTCACTTTGTGCGCGCACGACTGGCCAGAATTTCGCGGGCCGACCGGACAGGGGCATTCACCGGCGAAGGACGTTCCGACTCATTGGAGCGCGACGGAGAATGTGGCGTGGAAGACGGCGATTCCGGGAGGCGGATGGTCTTCACCCGTACTCGTGAACGGACGTCTGTTGTATCTCACGACCGCGACGTCCACCGAGGGTGGGAAGGGTTTGAAATTGATCGCACTGTGCCTGGATGCCCGGGACGGGAAGTCGCTCTGGAGCACGAACGTGTTCAGCCCGGAGGATGGTTCGAGTCTCCATCGCAAGAACAGTTACGCGAGTCCCACGCCCCTGGTGCGCGAGGGCCGGCTTTACGTTCACTTCGGACACATGGGCACCGCTTGCCTGGACCGGGATGGCCGTGTGTTGTGGCGGCAGAGTTCGATCCAGTATCCCTCCATGCATGGCAATGGCGGCTCGCCCGTCCTGGCGGGCGAACGGCTGATCTTCAGTTGCGATGGAATTACCAACCCTGTCGTGGTGGCGCTGGACCGGCGCACGGGCGAGGTGCGGTGGAAGACGCCGCGCGACAACGATTCCGTCCCAAGGAAATTTTCGTTCAGCACGCCGTTGCTCATCACCAACGCCGGCCGTGAAGAACTCATCAGCCCCGGCGCGGGCGGCACCTATGCGTATGATCCGGCGACGGGTCGGCCGCTGTGGAAGGTGAGCACGGGCGCGGGTTTTTCGGTGGTTCCCCGGCCGGTGTTCGCGCACGGGTTGCTGTTCGTAAACACGGACTACGATTTCCCGAAGCTCTTCGCGATCAGGCCCGGAGGCGAAGGCGACGTGACCTCGACTCATCTGGCCTGGCAGACCGGACGCGGCGCGCCCAGCACGCCTTCGGCGCTGGTCGTGGGTTCGGAACTCTACTTCGTGTCGGACGCCGGCATCGCGACCTGCGCCGATGCGAAGACGGGCAAGGCGCATTGGAACGAACGACTGGGTGGAGGGTTCTCGGCGTCCCCGGTGTTTGCCGACGGGCGTGTCTATTTCCAGAACGAGGAAGGCGTGGGCTACGTGCTGAAGGCTGGGAAGACTTTCGAGCAACTCGCGAAGAACGAACTGGGCGAGCGCACGTTGGCGAGCTATGCGGTGGACGATGGGACGCTGTTCATTCGCGGCGCGGAGCATCTATTCCGTATCGGCAAGAAGTGACGCTTGGCCAGATCAAGCCGCAAGCCGTCGAAATGAAACTCCCCTCACATTCTTCACCTTCCTGCTTCTCGGTTCGAGTCACCGTGGCGCAGCGCTTTGCCGAAGGTCAGAAGCAAGTCGTGGCCGAGGAATGCGATAGACTATTTCATTCTCGCGCGGTTGGAGCAGGAGGGACAACACGGAAGAAGTAATTGACATCTGCTCCCGCAGGAAGAGGATCGATCCAAATGCATCCGGTACGAAAGCAATTCTCCGTTGAACCGCGCAGGGTCAAAGCAAACTTCTATCGGTTCCAAACCATTATGACCAACCGCTGTTCTTTCATTAGGAAGCGCGGTTTTACTTTGATCGAACTGCTGGTGGTCATCGCGATCATTGCCATTCTTGCCAGCATGCTGTTGCCGGCCCTGTCCAACGCAAAAAAGAAGGCAAGAAATATCATGTGCGCGAGTAATATGCGTCAGTGGGGCATCGCGATCCGGCTGTATTCCTTGGATAATGACGGTGGCTTTCCCAACATGGGAGTCGACCACATAAGAAACAGTATGGATTTTGAATGGGTCTCCGGATCGATGTTGCAGAATTTTTTCCCAAACTATCTGCTCAAGATGGATACGAATTCTCATAAGAAAACCGAGAATCTGTTATTCTGCCCGACGGATAAGTTTCACCGCTCGGTTCATGGAAGTGACCTGGCGGGTGCGGTGCGGAACGGTTTGATCGGGTACAAGACGCTGTTCAGCAACTCTCGGCAACTTTTGGGAGGGCACAACTACAAGGTCAATACGAATTGTCCGAACGCTGAGAACTGGATATTGCGAGAAAAGATGGATGGTCAATACCGAGACGGCCCGATCTTCATGGATAATCTTCAAAGCCAAGGCACGACTTGGCTTGCGAACGGTCGCATTCCTCTGAGCAGTCATGCGGGCAAGGACGGAATCTTCGAAGGAGGGAACTTCCTTTTTGAAGATGGTCACGTCCGTTGGTATCGGGGGTATAATGATGGTAAAGGCAGAGTCGGTCAAATCGCCATCGCAGGCACCCAGGGGTCATGGAACATCTACTATTCCTTGTCTGATGTGCGATGAAACGGGGCACTGAACCGCGCAGGGTCAAAGCAAACTCCTATCCGTTCAGTTTTACCGGTTGGCGGATGTTTCTGGGGAGATGGTTGAGGGAGTGCTGGCGTAACTGGCAAACACCCGTCTATAAAGGCAAAACGTCACCGCCAATGAACCAGACGCAGAAGCCCTTCCCGCTTGGTCGCAGCGCAACAGCGGCAATCGTCGGTTGCTTTCTTGCGAGCTGCCTGCTGGCGAATGTGCTGCTCGCAGAGTCGTCCACGAATTCCGTCGCTGTCTGGCCTTTCACCCCACCGGCCGACAGCAAGCCTCCCGTGGTCCGGCATGTCGAACGGGTCACCAACGGGATTGACCATTTCATTCTGGCCGCACTGGAGGAAAAAGGCCTCACGCTCGCGCCCGCGGCATCCGCTCGCACTCTCGTCCGCAGGCTCTATTTCGATTTGATCGGGTTGCCTCCGTCGCCCGCCGAAGTGGACGCGTTGGTGAATGATCCCGATCCCAAGGGGTATGAGAAGCTCGTGGACAAGCTCCTGGCCGACGCGCGCTACGGCGAACGCTGGGCCCGTTTCTGGCTCGACCTGGCCCGCTATGCCGACACCGCCGGCTACGAGGGGGATCCCGATCTGCCGCACGCCTGGCGCTATCGGGATTACGTCATCGGCGCTTTCAATCAGGACAAGCCTTACGATCAATTCGTGATCGACCAGATTGCGGGCGATGAAACCGAGGATCTCATGGGCGCGGGCGACCTTCCGGATCCGAAGCCGGAGCCCACCGTCGCGCTGACGTTTCTGCGCCTGGCTCCGTTCACCGAACCGCGCGGCGACGCCTCCCGCCATGAGATGCTGAGCGAAATGACCGCGACCGTCAGTTCCGTCTTCCTCGGTCTCACCGTCGGCTGCGCGCAATGTCACAACCACAAATACGACCGCATTCCGACGAAGGACTTTTATCGGATGAAGGCCTTCTTTTCGACGGTCCAGCTCCAGCGTCCGCGGCCGGGGGATATTTTCCAGATCGGCGGGCCGCTCCCCGCGGCGTTCTATCGCAAAGGGGAAAAGGAATGGGCGGCGAAGCTCACCGAACAGCGCAACGCAGAGCTGGCTGAGCCGCGCTCGCTCGTGGCGGCGTTGGACAAGATCGAGGAAGTCGGCAAGAAGTCGGATCCCAAAATGTCGCTCACTCCGGAGCAACTCGCGCAGCGGAGCAAAGCCAAAGCGCGCGTCCGGCTGCTGCAACAGGATCTCCTGCGCCTGCAGCCCGTCGCCATGTCGCTGCGTCACTCCTACGGCCCGCCGTTCGAACCCGGTGTGCCGGAGACGCGGGTGCTCAATCGCGGCGAGTGGGACAAGCCCGGCGAAGTCGTCGAACCCGGATTTCCGAGCGTCATCACCGGCCATCAGGAGCCAGCGCCGATTCGCCTCGATCCCTTCAAGCGCTGGCCGAGCCGCAGCCGCCGCCTGGCTCTCGCCCAATGGATTGCGAGCCCCGAGAATCCGATGACGGCGCGGGTGATGGTCAATCGGCTTTGGGACTGGCACTTTGGGCGCGGTCTCGTGCCCACGCCGAGCGATTTCGGCAAACTCAGCGGCGGAGCCTCGCATCCCGAGTTGATCGACTGGCTGGCGCGGCAATTCACCGGTTCGAAGTGGAGCGTCAAAACCATGCACCGGCTGATCCTTAACTCCGCAACCTATCGCCAATCGTCCAGGCATCACGATCCCAAGGCGGAAACGGTCGATCCGGAAAACACGCTTCTCTGGCGTTTCCGTTCGCGGCGCATCGAGGCCGAGGCGGTGCGCGACGCCGTGCTGGCGGTGAGCGACCGATTGAACCCGGAGCAATTTGGGCTCCCGATTTTCCCTCCGCTGCCCGAGGGGCTGGCCGAGGAAGTGAAGTTTGATGACAGCAAGTGGGACACGCAGGACGGTCCCGAGGGACGCAAGCGCAGCATCTACATTTATCAGCAACGCTCGATGACCATGCCGTTCCTGCAAACCTTCGACTCCGTGGTGTGCGACGGCACGCGCGACCGGAGGCAGGCTTCGGTGACGCCATTGCAGGCGCTGGCCATGTATAACGGTCGCTTCGCCAACGAAGAAGCCACCCACTTTGCCGCCCGCGTCCGCAAGGAGGCCCGTGATTCACTGGCGGCCCAGATTCAACTGGCCTTTAAGATCGCGCTCGGCCGCGAGCCCGCTCCCGACGAATCCGAACGTATGCAGGCGCTGATGAAATCCAGCACGGAAGGCAGCGATGCAGTGGCCGCAGTTTGCCGCGTGCTGCTCAATGCCAACGAATTTGTCTATGTCGAATAATCCATTTCAGGACGCGCGGTGGTCGCGGGGATACGGTTCCAGCCGCCGGGAATTTCTCGGACGGATGTTCAACGGTTTCGGCGGGCTCGCGCTCACGGGCCTCCTGGCGCGCAAGGCGAAGGGCGCTGCTGCCAGCGTCGATCCGCTGGCCGTCAAGGCGCCCCCGTTTCCGCGCAAGGCGAAGAATTGCATCATGCTCTTCATGTGCGGCGGCGTCAGTCAGGTGGATTCGTTCGAATACAAACCGAAGCTGAACGAGTTCCACGGCAAACGGATTCCGCACATTCCCAAGATTGCCTCCGGCGAACTGCAAGGGCGCCTGACGTTTGCCCATCAATGCGTGGGCAGCCCGTTCAAATTTCAGCAGTATGGCCAGTCGGGTCGGTATATCTCCGAGTTGTTTCCGAACCTTGCCCGGCATGTCGATGACCTCGCGTTCATTCACGGCATCCAGGTGGACAACCAGAATCACGGCCCCGCCACGCTGCACGTCGCGACCGGCAGCCCGTTTCCGGGCAGCCCGTCGGTCGGCTCGTGGGTGCAATACGGGCTCGGCAGCGCGAACCAGAATCTGCCGGGCTACGTCGTTATTCAGGACCCCCGTGGGGCGCCCACCAACGGCGCGGCGGTCTGGAGCAACGGCTACCTGCCCGCGGCCTACCAGGGCACCTTCCTGCGTCCCACCGGGACCCCGATCGTGGATCTCGCCCGGCCGCAAGGCGTGACCGCCGCGCAGCAGCGACAGGAATTCGACTCGCTCGCCTGGCTTAACCGCCGGCATCTCGGCGACGATGGCAAGGACAGTGAACTCGAGGCCCGCATCAGCGCCTACGAGCTGGCCTTCCGCATGCAGACCGCCGCGCCTGAACTCGTCGATCTCTCGGGCGAAACGGAGGAGACCAAAGCCCTCTACGGACTGGACGATCCGAAGACCGCCGGCTTTGGACGCCAATGCCTGCTGGCCCGCCGCCTGGTCGAGCGGGGCGTGCGCCACACTCTCCTCTTGCACGGCGTGCAAATCGGCAAGGACAGTTGGGATGACCACGGCAACGTAAAGGACGGCATGATCAAACACAGTCGCGAGGTGGATTTGCCGGTGGCCGGACTGCTGGCCGACCTCAAGCGGCGCGGGCTGCTCGACGAAACGCTCGTCGTCTGGGCATCCGAGATGGGACGCACGTCGTTTGTCAACGGGACCGTGGGCGAAAAGGTCGGACGCGATCACAACGGTCACGCTCTCTGCATGTGGATGGCGGGCGGCGACGTGAAAGGCGGCGCCACCGCCGGCGCGACCGACGACTTCAGCCTCTGTGCGGTGGATGAACCGATTCACATCCGCGACGTCCATGCGACCCTTCTCAATCTCCTGGGTCTCGACGATGAGCACCTGACCTACCATTACGCCGGCCGCATCCGCCGGCTCACCGACATCCACGGCAACGTGCTTGAACAGATCATCGCGTAGAGGGAAATTCTTGATCTGCATGCAGATTATCGCGCTATGCGCAGGCCTCATGAATGCGACAAGAGCAGCACAGCCTCCTGCGGATGGCGTGTTGTTTTTCGAGGCGAAGATTCGATCGGTTTTGGTGGAGCACGGCTCCGAATGCCACAGCAGCGAGAGCAAAAAGAACAAGGACGATCTGCTTTTGAAACTGATCCAGAGCCAGGCGTACAGAACCAGATGAGCGGGAGGGCTCCGCAAGACCAGCGAACTCAGGCGATCGATCACACCGGCGGGCGAAACGTCCAGTTGCCTGAATCCCACCAATCAAGAAAGACCCCCAATGCTTCTCGAACCCACACCCTTCAGCAACGTCCATCCCTATCGTGGCGGGCCTAAAATAAAGGAGGTCCGTGCCCTTGTCTCAAGGGCGGATGGCTACGGCGCCAGCGATGTGCATGACACTCCGGAGACTCATTGGATCCTGGGGCAAACCGCCGACGACGGCAGCTGGGATCATGAGAAAACGCACCCGCCCATCGCCAACCCCATGTCGCGGTTTCCCAAGTATTCGGGTTCGCGGAAATCCTGGGGAGTGGCCAATGTTCCTTCGGTCATCGTGGAAATCGAGGACGAAAACGGTCTCGTCGGCATTGGTCTCAGCACGGGAGGAGAGGCCGCGGCTTTCCTCATCGAGAAACATCTGGCTCTCTTCGTCGAGGGGCAGACGGCCAGTGACCGAACCCATATCTGGGACCAAATGTTCCGAGCCTCGATCCACTATGGACGCAAGGGACTGGCCCTGCATGCCATCAGCGCCATCGATCTCGCATTGTGGGATCTTTACGGAAAAACCGTCCATGAGCCGGTGTATAACCTGATGGGTGGCCGAACCAAGGAGCGCGTTCCGGTTTATGTCACGACTTCGCGTCCTGACATCGCCAAAGACCTTGGGTTTCATGGAGCCAAGATTCCGCTTCCCTACGGCCCATCCGCCGGCCACGCGGGAATGAAATCCAACGTCGCGTTCATCGAAAAATGGCGGAAGAAAGTCGGGCCGGATTTCCCATTGATGCTCGATTGCTACATGGCTCTCGATGTTGAATACACCGCCGACCTTGCTCACCGGCTGAGGCCCTGCGACCTGACGTGGATCGAAGAGCCCTTGATGCCGGATGATTACGCGGGTCATGCGAAACTGGGACGGAGGTTTGAAAGCATGGGCGGCGGCGTGGCCTTTGCCACGGGCGAACACGAGTACACGCAATTCGGCTACCAGCAGTTGATCGACGCAGGTGTCCAGTTGCTGCAGCCGGACGTCATGTGGATGGGCGGGCCCACCGAGTTTACAAAAATCGTCGCTCTCGCCGCTGCCCAATCGGTGGCCCTGGTCCCGCACGGCTGCGGGGTTTACGGTTACTACATGGCGATGGCCTTCGATCATATCCGCCTGGCCGAGTTCATGATGATGAGTGAAAGGGCCGACAAGATTGAACCTAACTTTGGCAAGATGTTCAAAAGCGAACCGCTGCCCGAGCGCGGATACATCGCGCTTCCTTCGACGCCCGGCTTTGGCCTCGAACTCAACCGCGACGCGGTCAACTTGATTCGACCCTACGACAGAAAAGGAGTCTAATGATGAACGAATCTGACACGAAACAGAGCAGCCCGGCCGCAGGGACCAGGCCAGAAAATCCCGATGTTGGGTCTTCCGGACTGCCGGTGAAGTTGTCATCCGGCACGGTCAAGCCAAACCCGACCGATCCACCCCCACGTGGTTGACTGAGGTACACATTGGAGAACCCCTGGTCATTGATCAGCGTCCCGTCGCCTCCCTCGGGGTAAGGCTTGGGACCCTTTTCGGCTCCTCCATGCCGATAGATTGTATCCAATGGCCCCGTGGTCTTTTTGGGGGTGGGGATGCGGGCGCGGAAGGTCAGCGTGACGCCGTCGTCCATGAAGGTGTCGGAAACCCCCTCCGCGGTAAGGTCGTGGGATAAAAAAATCTTCCGGCTGCTGCCTGGTGGATCCGGAAACGGGCACGCCATTTCCCCGGTTGCGGGATCGACGACCACTGTCATACTGGCTCGGATTGCCCGTATCCTGCAAGCGAAGGAAGGCGACGCCCCCTTCGGTGAGGGTCATGACCCCGCCCGGCGTGTTCACACCGGCCTCAAACTTGCCCCCGATCTTGGAACCATCCCAGACGTCCCCAATGTTGTCGTGGCTCCACGTTCCGTCGAGCGAAGGTGAACCCCGACCCGTCAGCTCCCGCAGGCTGAGTGAACAGAGTCACAGAACAGAACAAGAGGAAGAATTTGGGGAACGGGCTTTTCATTAAGAAGTTTTTTCTGACCGCATTAACGAAGTCAACTGATAAGCGATCTCGCAAGGTGGTGCGGATTTGTCTTAGATGGGAGGGGTTTGACGTTTTGGCCGCACCTTCCTCCGTTTTGTATGGCAGCGCCACCCAGGGAACCGCCGTGGACAGACCCGGCCGCAACTTCACCAGCACCGAGTCAATATTGGGATGATCCTCGGGTTTGGCCCTGCCTCCTTGCTCGCCACCGTCATGCCCCGTCAGCAATTCTCCACCCCAAAACTCACCTTGTCAATCGGAGCTGGGATAGCTTAGATTCCCAACGTGCCAGCCCTCAGAACAACGCCAGCGCGCCAAGCCACTCTGAACGACGCGGAGTTTCTCCAGAACGCCTGGCCAGCGCCTCGCTCGCGAGAAAGCCGGTCGCTCGTGCTCGCTCTCATGGTATTGATCGGGTTCAGCCTCAATTTGCGGTCGCTGGCAGCTTCAGTCGGAGAACCCAAGCCCGGACTCGCGACCGAAGCCATGAAGCTTTTGCGAGCCAACTGCCTCTCTTGCCACTCCGCGGAAAAACAGAAGGGCGGCTTGGCCATGACGGCGCGAGATGCCGTGCTCAAGGGCGGAGACAGCGGGGCCGCGGTGACGCCGGGGCAGCCGGACGCAAGTTTGCTTGTGAAAGTGTTAGCGGCGGACTCGGACCCGCACATGCCACCGAAGAAGCAGCTCGCGCCGCACCAGATCGACCTGGTGCGCCGCTGGATTGCGGAAGGCTTGCCGTGGGATGACGCCGCGCTGAAGGCCGCCGAGCCGCCACGCCTGGTCAAGCTCGAAGCGCCGCCGGCCAATTACACGCCCGTCCTCACGCTCGGATTGTCGCCGGACGAAAAACGGCTCGCGGTCGGACGTGCCAATCGAATCGTGCTCTACGATCTGGCCGCGACGAATTTCACCGTGCTCGGCGAAGTGGAAGCTCATGGCGACGCCGTGCGCTCGCTCGCGTGGAGCCCGGACGGGCGGCGGCTGGCCAGCGGATCGTTTCGTGAGATCACGCTTTGGGACGCAGCGACGCTCAAGCTGGTTTGGACAATGACGAACGGACTGATCGAACGCGTGACGGCGCTGAAGTTTTCACCGTACGGCGGAGCGCTCGTCGCCGCGGACGGCATGGCCACGCAGGAAGGCTGGGTCCACATTTTGAACGCCGAGTCCGGAAAGCTGAGCGCCGGCTGGCCCGTTCACACCGATTCCGTGCTCGACCTCGCGATCAGCCCGGACGGCGGCCTGCTCGCCACGGCGGGCGCGGACAAGCTGGTGAAGTTGTGGGAGTTGGTCTCGCAAAAGGAAGTCGCCCGGCTCGAAGGCCACGCGGGCGCGGTGACCGGCGCAGCCTTCAACACCAACGCGAGCGAGATCGTCAGTGTTGGCGCCGACAAGCAACTCAAGCTCTGGGATGCGAAAACCCGCGAGAGCGTCGTGACGGTGGGCGGACACAAGCAAGGTTTCAACGCCCTCGCCTGGTCGGCGGACGGCAAGACGGTTGTGGCGGCCGCCGGTGACGGGCGCTTGTTCCGCTTCAGCAATTTCAAGCGGCACACCGGCGAGCAAAGCTCCGCCACCGCGGACGAAAGCCAGTTGGGTCATTGGCCGGAACCGTTGCACGCGGTCGCGGTCAGCGCGGATGGCCAGCGCGTCTTCGCCGGCGGGCAGGACGGTGCGGTTTACGTCGTGAACCACGAAGGGAAGCAATTGGCCAGACTGGAGCCGGGACGAAAAACCAGCGCTTCCGCACTTCTTTCACAGAACTCCAAGACTCCGACTGCCCTGCCAGGTTCTCAGCCGTCGTTCGTTCATGACATCCTGCCCATGCTTGCGAAAGCGGGTTGCAGCGCCGGTTCGTGCCACGCGAAACCCGAAGGCCAGAACGGGTTCAAGCTCTCCGTCTTCAGTTACGATCCGAAGGCTGATTACGCTGAGATCGTGAAGGCAGGCCGAGGGCGGCGCGTTTTTCCCGCGGCGCCGGAGGAAAGTTTGCTTCTGCTCAAACCCACCATGACCCTGGATCACGGCGGCGGGCAGCGGATCGAGCCGGGCTCGGAAACTTACCGCACGATCGCAGCCTGGATTCGCGGTGGGATGATCTACCAGCGCACCAATGAACCCGCGCTGGTGAAGATCAGCGTCGAGCCACGCGAGCGCCGCCACCGCAAAGGCGCCCGGCAGCAGTTGCTCGTGACCGCATCTTACGATGATGGCAGCGATCGGGATGTCACTCATTTGGCGGACTACATTGCCAACGAAAAAGAAATTGCCACGGTGGACGAGCAAGGGCGGATCAAGATCGGCAGCCTGAGCGGCGAAGGGGTCATCGTCGCGCGCTTCATGGGCCAGGTCGATGCCGCGCGCGTCACCGTGCCCGCCGACCAGACCTTGCCCGACGAGCGCTACGCCTCATTGCCCAAATCCAATTTCATAGACGAGCTGGCTTACGCGCAATTCCGCAAGCTCGGCTTGTTCCCTTCGGAGCTTTGCACCGACGCGGAATTCCTCCGCCGCGCCTCCTTGGACACCATTGGTGTTTTGCCCACGCCGGAGGAAGCGCGGACGTTCCTGGCCGACGCCAATGCCTCGAAGCGGCTCCAGGGCATCGACCGCCTCCTGGCCCGCCCCGAATTCGCCGATTACTGGGCGAACAAATGGGCCGACCTGCTCCGTCCGAACCCCGACCGTGTCGGCGTCAAGAGCATCTTCACCCTGGACCAATGGTTGCGGGAAGCCTTTCGCGCGAATAAACCGTACGACCAGTTCGTCCGCGAAATCGTTACTCTGGAAGGCAGCAACCACCGCGACGGCCCGGCCGTGATTTACCGCGACCGCCGCGAGCCGCCCGAGCTAACCACCATGTTCAGCCAGCTCTTTCTTGGCGTCCGGATGGAGTGCGCGAAGTGCCACCACCATCCAAACGAAAAATGGAGCCAGGACGACTTCTACCAATTCGCCGCGTTCTTCGGGCCGCTCAAGCAAAAGGGCGCCGGTCTCTCGCCGCCCATCTCCGCCGGCTTTGAGACATTTTATTTCGCGCCGGGCGGCTCGGTGAAACATCCCCTCACGGACGAGGTGATGAAGCCCAAGCCACCCGACGGCCCGGTCTGTGATTCGGGCGAAAAGGCGGATCCGCGGGCCGCTTTGGCGGATTGGATGACCAACCCGAAGAATCCGTTTTTCGCCAAAGCGGCGGTGAACCGGGTTTGGGCGGTGTTCTTTGGGCGCGGTTTCGTCGAACCGGTGGACGATTTCCGCGTATCGAACCCGCCCACCAACGAGCCGCTGCTGAACGCGCTGGCCGAGGACTTCGCGGAGCACGGCTATGAGTTGAAACACCTCATCCGAAGAATCACCAGCTCCCGGCTTTACCAACTCAGCTCCACCCCGAACGAGTTCAACCTTGCGGACACGAAAAACTTCTCGCGCTCGCTCCGCCGCCGCTTGCCCGCCGAAGTGTTGCTTGATGCCGTCAACGACGTGACCGGCCTGCCCGACGAGTTCAACGGCTGCCCGCCTGGCACGCGCGCCGTGCAAACGTGGAGCTACAAAATCAACTCCCAGTTCATGGACGCCTTCGGACGTCCGAATTCCAGCAGCGATTGCCCGTGCGAGCGCGACCTGCGCACGAGTGTGGTGCAATCGCTGCACATGATGAATTCGAAGAGGCTCCAGGAGAAACTCGCCCACGCCGACGGGCGGGTGAAGAAACTGGCGGAGAGCCAGCTTGCCCCGGAAGCAATCGTGGCCGAACTTTACTTCGCCACGGTCAGTCGCCCACCCACCGCCGGCGAACTCAGAACCGCCACCGCCGCCTTTAATGCCAAAGACGCCACGCGCCAAACCGCAGCGGAGGACGTGCTCTGGGCGCTTTTGAACTCCGCGGAGTTTGTGTTGAATCATTGAGCGTCAAATCGTCAAAAATGCCAGCATGAGTTTAAGATTTTCGACAGTGGGTTTTTTTGTCCTTGTTTGGATGCGAGGAATGGCACCGGCAGCCGAACCCAACTACGACGAATCGAAAGTCGTCCCGTACACCCTGCCGGAATTGCTGACGTGCGCCGGCGGGATAAGAGTGACGGACGTGAAGACGTGGCGGGAGAAGCGGCGGCCAGAATTGCTGCGGCTGTTCGAGGCGCACATTTACGGTCGCGCGCCGGGCCGTCCGGCGGAGATGAAGTTCAAGCCGGGTGCCGTCGATCGGCAGGCGCTCGGCGGCAAGGCGACCCGGAAGGAAATCGCGATTCTTCTCAACGGCAAGGAAGACGGTCCGCGCATCGACTTGATGGTGTACGTGCCGAACGCCACGACCAAGCCCAGGCCCGTGTTTTTCGGGTTGAACTACTACGGCAACCAAAGCGTAAACGCCGACCCTGGCATCACGATGTCGAAACGTTGGATGCGACCGGCCCGCGAGATGGGCATCGAAAACAATCGAGCCACTGAAGCCTCGCGCGGCAAGCAGGCCTCGCGCTGGCCGCTCGAACTCGTGATGGAGCGCGGCTACGCGGTGGCGACGTTTTACTACGGCGACATCGAGCCGGACCACCAAGACGGCTGGCGCGATGGCATTCGCGGCCACATGGCCCAGGGTACGGACCGTCCCCTCGGCGCGGAGGATTGGGGTGCCATCGGAGCGTGGGCCTGGGGCTTGAGCCGCGCGCTCGATTACCTGGAGACCGACCCCGACATCAACGCGAAGCGCGTGACGGTCTTCGGCCACTCGCGGCAGGGCAAGACCGCGTTGTGGGCGGGGGCGCAAGACGAGCGGTTTGCCATCACCATCTCGAACGACTCCGGAGAAGGCGGCGCTTCCATCGCGCGCCGCACCTACGGCGAGCGCGTCAGCGACCTCGTCCGCGGGGCGCCGTATTGGTTTTGCGGCAACTACGCGCGCTACGCCGATCGGGAGGCCGAAATGCCGGTCGATGCGCACATGCTCGTGGCCTTAAGCGCGCCGCGCCCGGTCTATATCGCCAGTGCGGTCGAGGATCGGTGGGCCGACCCGCTCGGCGAATTCCTCGCCGGCAAACACGCCGCGCCAGCCTGGAAGCTCTTCGGCCTCGAAGGTCTGGGCGTTACCGAAATTCCGCCCGCGGACCAGCCCGTCGGCCGGGCGATCGGCTACCACGTCCGCACCGGCGCGCATGACATCACGGCGTATGATTGGAAGCAGTTCCTGGATTTCGCGGATCGGCAGTTTGGAAAAACGAAACAGTCCGAGCGGTGAGATGAGCGGTTCAGAATAGTTTCCATAGGAAGAGCGATGTGATATAGACTATGACGATGACACGCTTGACGAAAAACTGCGCCGGTTTTACCAGGCGCGACTTCATCCAACTCGGCCTCGGCGGCACGCTGGGGCTCGGTTTCTGCGATTTGCTCCGTTTGCGCGCGAACAGCAGCGAGGCCATTGCCAAAGCCGCGCCCAAGCTCGCCAGTAAAAACGTCAATTGCATCCTCGTCTGGATGGATGGCGGGCCGTCGCATTACGAGACCTTCGATCCGAAACCGGACTCCCCATCGGAGATTCGCGGCGAGTTCAAGGCCATTTCAACGAAGGTTCCCGGCATCCAGTTCAGCGAGTGCGTGCCGCAGCTCGCCGGCGTGGCGGACAAAATCAGCATCGTCCGCTCGATCTGGCACAAAGACCCGAACCACGGCGGGGGCAACCACTACATGATGACCGGCGCGCCCACGCCGGTGCCGGTGGCCTGCGGCGCCTACGTCACCTTTCACCCGTCATTTGGCTCGATGGTCTCCTACGACCGCGGTCTGCGCAATGGTCTGCCCGCCTACGCGTCTCTGCCCAACGTGTCGCGCTCCGGGGGGCCGAATTTCCTCGGCGGCCAGCACGCGGCGTTTGTCATCGACGGCAACCCCAACGACAAAGCGTTCAAAGTCCGCGACGTGGTGTTGCCGGCGGAGATCAGCGAAGGCCGCGCCGCGAATCGCCTGGCCATGCGCCAGTCGCTCGATCAAATGAAACGTTATGCCGACAAGCTGGCCGAGGATCCGGCGGTGACCTTCGACCAGTTCTATGCGCAGGGTCTCGACCTCGTGGCCTCTCCGCAAGCGCAGCAAGCCTTCGACATTCAGCGCGAGTCGGACAAGGTGCGCGACGCCTACGGCCGGACCGATCTCGGCCAGCGCATGTTGCTCGCGCGGCGGCTCGTCGCGGTGGGCGTGAGTTTCGTCACTGTTTATTACGGTGGTTGGGACAATCACACCAAGATTTTCCAAACCTTCAAGGGCGACTTCATGAAGAAGTTCGACCAGGGCCTCGCCGCGTTGATTGCCGACCTCGATGAGCATGGGATGTTGGACAACACGATGGTCATCGCGCTCGGCGAATTCGGCCGCACGCCCAAGGTGAACAAGGACGCGGGCCGTGATCATTGGCCCGGCGCGATGTCCGTGCTCATGGCCGGCGCGGGCATCCCGCGCGGACAAGTCGTCGGCGCGACCGATGCCAAAGGCTATTACGCCTCCGAGAACGTTTACAGACCCGAGGATTTCGCCGCCTCGCTCTACACCAAGATGGGCATCGACCCGCACCAGGTCCTGCACACGAACACCGGACGTCCGGTGCAATTGGTGAATGGCGGGAGGGTGATCAAGGAGTTGTTCGCGTGAGGAGTGACATGGCGGCCAAGGGTGGGAATCTCTGTTTCCATTCATGAAAGCCACCGCCTCTTCAAATAGGCTGCTTCCAGGCCTCGCGGCGCGACGGCGAGCGAAACCTTGTCCTCCCCATCATCATTTTCCGGAGGAAAAGTCGCGGAGAAGGCCTGCATTCCAAGACGCCGCGCGAACGGAGAGGTCGCTCGGAAGTCCGGCAGGTCTTGGACAGCGCCAGTCCTCTGGCGCTTGGGCAGCGGGCGCGAAATGGCTTCTTGCCTTTCTTTGCCTCGCCGCCTTTGCCGAACCACCCACACTGGAACACGTCTTCCCGGTCGGCGCCGCGCGCGGCGCGACGAATGTGATCACCATCACCGGCAAGTTCGAACCGTGGCCGCCGAAGGTTTGGACCAGCGCGCCCGGCCTCGTGTTCAATGCGGAGACGAACAAGGGCAGGTTCCGCCTTGAAGTGGCGGCGGATGCTCCGCTCGGACCCCGCTTCGTCCGGCTGTACAACGACGACGGCGCCAGCGAGCCGCGCTTCGTCATCATCACCGAGCAACCTGAATTGCTCGATGCCGAGCCGAACGACCACTTCGCCAAGCCGCAGCGAGTCGAGCAATGGCCTGCCACAATCAATGGCAAATTGGACAAGTCCGGCGATGTCGATTGCTTCGCGGTCACGCTCCAGCGCGGGCAAACGCTGCAAGCCCGGCTCGAGGCCTACACCCTGGCTTCGAAAATGGATGGACTGCTCCGGTTGGTCACGACCAATGGCCTTCAGCTCGCGTGGAACCATGACTTCGCCACGCTCGATCCGCAGCTCACCTGGGCCGCGCCGGAGGACGGACTGTTTGTCGTTCAGGTGATGGGCTTCAAATTCCCAGCCGACGCGGAAGTGCGCCTGACGGGCGGCGACGGCTGCGTTTACCGGCTCCATCTTGAGATGGAAAATCCGGCGCCTGCGCCCACAGCCAAGATCGGACTTGAGATCGAACCGAACGACAGCCTGACGAACGCGCAGCCCGCTGCGCTGCCGATCTCGTTGCGCGGCTCGATTTCACCCGCCGGAGACGAGGATCGATTTGTCTTCGAGGCGAACAAGGACGATTACGTCGACGCGAGTGTGGCGGCCGCCGCGCTCGGATCGCCGCTGGATGCCTGGCTGCGAATCGAAGAAACCGGCGGCAAGGAACTCGTTCGCTCGGACGACGCTAACGGTTCGAGCGATCCGCAAGTGGAGTGGAAAGCGCCGGCCAGCGGAAAGTTCGTCGTGGCGGTCGGAAGCCTGGCCTGGAATCCGGGGCTGAATGCGTTCTACCAGCTCTCCGTCAGGCGCGTGCTTCCTGATTTCAAAGCGACGCTTGGCGCCGCCGCCTACCGCTTGACCGCAGGCTCGACTAACGAACTCAAGATTTCGGTCAACCGCCTGCGCGGCTTTGATCACAAACTCAGCGTAATCATGCGCGGCCTTCCCGACGGCGTTTTGTGCGACGCGGTGGACGTCCCTGAAAAAGGTGGCGAAATCATCCTCAAGCTGCGGGCGGGCGATACAGCCAGGCCCTCGAGCCAGGCGTTTCAGTTGCTCGTGCGAGATCCCTCCTGTGAAGCCGAACGCGTCATTGCCGCCCAACTCATCGGCAGCTCCACGGACAACGGTGTGCCGGGCGGCTACACTGATTTGCTCATCGACTCGATCGACCAGCTCTGGCTGACCGTGCTGTCAAAACCCGCCGGACAAAAAAAGGAGGCGGAGAAGAAGTGACGAGCGATTGAGGCCGAGACGGATGATGCAACCTCCCTTTCAAAAAGCAAATTTCGACACCGCTCAGCCCTATCTGGAACACCCGTATCCATCGCCACGCCGCAGCCTCGTCATTGCCCCCCGTACTCGATTCCTTTCGGCTCGGGACGATCTTCCGTGATCAGCTTCCAACTCGCGCCCATCTCGCGCATCGCTCGGAAATCGCGCGGTTTGTAGGCGAACAGCAATTGGGGCGTCTCCCGCACCGCGCCGCCCTGGACGCGCGAGTCCATCGCCGCGTCAAGGATGCCCGTGGTCATCAAGGTCCGCTCCACCGGATACGGCGCCTGGCGTTCACGAAAATGGGTTTGAATGGCGTGGGACAAGGCCTTGAAGAGATTGCGATTTTGCCACGGGCCGACGTAGAAGCTCGTGGCCCGCGGAGTGGTCTCGCCCGCCAGCCGGCAGGAAAAATACCAGCGAATGCTCGTGATGCCAGCGGCCAACATCGTGCCGCGAGTGCCATCACGATAGGTGATCAGGATCCCATGTGAAACGAAAGGGCGATCATTGCCCACCTGAGCCATGGGCCGCATCAGCTCCTGGGCGGAGGGCAACCCTGGAATCGGCTTCGCGGCCAAGGCTGCCGCCGCCAGATCGGGCGACCAGTGTCCTTCTCGCGCCGCTTGCCAGAGTGCTGCGCCTTCCAGAAACTGGACCTGCGTGACGCCCGTTTCTCCGCCGCGCCGGCCCTCGACCATTGACTGCAGCACTTCGAGTCCATGGATGTCATAGGACTCGACGCCGCCTCCGTGAATCGAAACCGCTTCTTCGATTCGCGCTCGCCGGGGCAGTTCAAGTGGCGGAGTCCGTTCGGCGAGCGGGACCGAGCTGCCCGCCATGAGGGGAATCTTCATCTGCCGGGCGGTGTCATGCATTTCCCGGGCCCAATCCCAGCGATACGACAGGTGTTTGTCATTGAAGACCGGGACGACCCGTCCGCTTCGGCGGAAAACGGCCACGATCTCATCGAAGAAACGTTTGCGCGGGTACTCCATCTGCGCCTTGGCATTGACCGGATATTTTCCGTGCTCGCCGATGGAGAGGACCGCATCGACCGCCAATCGATCGCCGCCGCGGCAGAGTGCCTCGGCAATGGTCTTGTAGATGGGAACACCAAACTTGGCCGAGATGACTCGCGAGAGCTCATTGGCCGGAACCTGATCCACGTACAGGCTGACCACATCCATTCCAGGCGAGGTCAGCGTGCCGTTGAACAGGTAGGGTTCGAGAAAGTTTTCCAGGATGACGTGAGCGTGGCTCCGGTAGGAATACTCCGTGACGATGGCCGCGACGCGGAGCCGCTTTCGCGTGGCCGCGGACGCGGTGAGGTTTGCCGAACCTAGGAATGCCGAGGCAAGCGTGACATTTGCAAAAGCTTGGCTGGTCGTCTCCAGGAACGCGCGGCGCGAGACTTCACGGGATTGGCGTTCGATCATGGTGGCATCAAGATGACGGGCCGCTTCATCCCATTTTCCAGGGCGCTCGGTAAGGACGACTTAGCAGCTTGTTCGCTTCCGCATCGTTGGGAATCTTTTCCTGTCGCGGATCCCACTTCAGGTCACGGCCCAACTGCATCGCGATATTGCCCAAGTGCGCAATCGTGATGGAGCGGTGGGCCACTTCGCATGACGCGATGGGTTCCCGCCGCGAATAAACGCAATCGATGAAGTTGCGAAAGTGATGGGCGCTTTCGTAGAGGTGAATTTCCCTGGATCCGATGACGGAGTCCCACACGGAAGCCGGGTTCGCCTGATACTTGCCCCGGTCGAGATGAATCCATCCTTCGCTTCCTTCAAACCGCACGCCCATGGGAATCTGATCCGAAACGATCAGTTTTACACCGTTCCGATAGAGGCACTCGAAATAATAGTGGTTCGCGGTATTCCAGAGCTCGGACCGCGGTGGAAACTCTCCCTTGGCGTTCTGGATCAGCACCGGACCGGTTCGCTCAGTATCCATACCCCACTGGGCAATGTCCGGATGATGCCCGCCCCAGTCCGTCACTTGGCCTCCTGAATAGTCCAGGTTCCAGCGGAAGTTGACGTGGCAGCGGGCCGGGGAATACGGAGCCTGGGGAGCCGGGCCCAGCCAGAACTCATAGTTGAATCCTTCGGGAACCGGCTCCGGCGCCTTGCGATGGCCGGTTTTTCCCAAATCCGGGCTTCCCGCGGGCAACCCGCACTTGACTGTGTGCAGTTTCCCGATCCGCCCATTTCGCACTAATTCGCAACCGTGCCGGAAGATCTTGTCGGAGCGCTGCTGGCTGCCGGTTTGGAAGACGCAACCATAACGCTTCACTGCATCGCTCATAGCGCGGCCTTCCGCGATGGTGAGGGAGAGTGGTTTCTGGCAATAGATGTCTTTGCGAGCTCGCGCGGCAGCGATGACCGGGATGGCATGCCAGTGATCCGGGGTCGCGATTTCCACTGCGTCAATGTCGCCACGCGCCAGGACGTCGCGAAAATCTTCAAAGGCCGAGCAACCTCGGTAATTCCCCGAGGGCATCGCCGCACCGTAGTGTTGTTCCACGATCCTTCGTGCCGGTTCGCGGCCGGCGACCGCTCCATTCCAATAACCTTCGCTTTCCCGGTTGACGTCACAGACCGCGACCACCTGCACGCGCTCGTCTTTGAGAAAGTGTTTGAGGTCGTTCGTGCCCTGGTTTCCCGTCCCGATAATGGCCACGGTCACACGGCTGCCCGGTGCGGGCCGTTTACCTTTGCCAAGAACCGAGGAGGGCACGATGGTCGGAAAACCAATCGCCACGACCCCGGCCGCCGATTTTAGAAAAGCACGCCGAGACGTTGTCTTGAGGGGTTCGCTCACACCATTTTCTTTCGTCATTGTTTCGAGAATGCAGGCTGTTCAACGCAGCATAGCTAGAATTCGCCGGTGCTCCACTCTTTTTCACCAGGTTCTTGTGGCCGCGCAGATGCGACTCGACGCTCTATTTCGGAATGCTGGAACCACCGGGCTGAAATCGAGCGGCAGGAACATCCGCGGGAATTATCCATCCGATTACAGGGGGCGAATCAGCGATCACGGGCGCCACGGACCTGGTGGGGAATTTGTCCAGCTTGAAGGCGCCGCGCGCGTTCTCCGACATCGCTTCAGCAGTTCCTCCAGTGAAAGCTTTTCGAACACCAGATGAGCCCGGCTGCCTTCATAGACGATGCCGACATGATCGGCGTCGATGCGAGTGAGGCTTGGGTAACCCGCGCCCCGGCCTTCGTCGAGCAGCAGATGCTTGGATTCGGGCCAAGTCCGGCCGTCATCGAAGCTGACCTGGATGGTCTGATGCGTGCGGCTCGTCTGCGAGTGGGGGTTGGCGAACAGCAAGACGTGTTTCCGTTCGCGCGGCGGACCGTAATCCACCCGCAAGAGGCTGCCGTTGCAGTTAGGCTCGATCAAGGTTTTGCGGTTGGTTTCGTGCGGCTCCCACGTGCGGCCCAGATCCCGCGTGACGAACACAGCGCGGAACCGATCGTGGTCGTTGCGCATGTTCAACATGATCGAGCCGTCGCCGAGTTGCGCGGCCTGACACTCGTTGCCGCCGCTGAAAGCGGGTGCGCCGATGGTCCAGTTCGCGCCATGACCGTGGCTGGTCATCAGGGTGGCGAAAGGAACGCCCTGCTCGCCGCGTCCCTGCACAGGCATGACCAGGGTGCCGTCCGGCAGTTGGATGCCCTGCTGCGGCGACGGAGCCAGCAACCACCACTCGGCTCGCTTTAACTTGCGCGTTAAGTTCTCCGGCTGGCTCCAGGTGCGGCCGTCATCCATCGAGCGTACCATCAGGAACTGCGCGCTCTTGCCAATCTCGAAGCCTGGCTCGGAACCGTCCGCATTCCATTGATGTTTGCCTGGCTTGCCATTCATCCAGACGGCAAAGCAGAAAATCTCTCCCGTCTGCTGGTCCACAATAATGCCTGGATCACTGCAACCGTTCTGTTCCTCCGGTAATCCGCCATATTTCCCCATGTCCATGATGACACGCACGGGCTCCCACGTCCGTCCGGTATCGGCGCTGCGGCTGAGTCCGATGTCAATGTCCTCCTGCAAGTCCCGGCCCATCCGGCGCCGCATGTCATAAACGCAGAGCACAGTTCCCTTCGCCGTCGTGGCCAGCGCCGGAATGCGATAGGTATGAACACCTTCGTCCTGGTGTTTGCGCAGGGCCACACCGATGCGCTGCCGGCCTCCAGGAGCCGATAAATTCGGAATCAACTGGCCAGCCGTCGTTTCGATGGAACTGCAGGCAGCGGCGATGCGATGCGACAGATCGGCTGAAGTTTTCAGTTTGGCGGACAACCAGAACACGTTTTTCCCAGCTTTCAAGTTGTGCGCGGCGCGAAAAGTAAACATTGCTCGCGAGGGGATCGGCTCTGCCGCAGGTTGCGTCGTCGAGAATTCCTCCTTCTCACCGGTGGCGAAGAGCGTTAACGACTCGATGTCAGACGGATCGTCGCTTTGCTCAAGTGTGAACGAAAGCGTGCTCAAGCGGATCTCGAGACCGGCGGGCGCCTCAATGATCACTCGCAACAAAGGATTGTGTTCATTGCGAATGAGCACCGGATGAGCCGGGCGTCTGGCCACGGCAGTCAGACTCTTGGGTGCGGTCGATTCCGACGCGGCCATCACGCTATCGCCGGGTTCGATCAACAATGCGGAGAACGAACTGGCAGCGGAATGTCTGGACGAGCATGATTTCAACTACTTGATGATCCTTCTCGTCCAAGAGTGGTTCGCGCTCGTCCCACCGGGATCGCAACCCCCATTCGTGGATTTCGACGATTTGGCTGAGGCTTTCGAGACGGCCATGTAGGGCTTGATCGAATCAGCCAGCCAATCAGCCCAGAACTCTATGGAACGGTTTTTTGGGGGAAGCCGACAGTACGTGCTGACTCAATTGATCGCACTGGAATTATTGGACGGAGGAAGCAAGTTGCCGCGCGAACAGCGGCCCGAACCGCAGCAACTTCTGGTGATGATCGCGCTGGTGAGAGCCATCGTGGACACTTTGGATGAGGCGCTTCGGGAATGAGTCAGAAACTGGTTGCCGGCCGCGAAGATTCCAGGAGCGCGGACGTCTCGCCGCGTCTCGCCCGCGAGTTGATCTAATGAACCATACCGCAAATAAGCTGCTGAACGCGCGGGCGAGACTCCGGTGAGACACCCGCGCTCCGCTGACGGCATTGACCCACAGTTTCCACAGCTTATCTCCTGTGCCTGGCTGCAAGTGCATTTCATCGACCCAGAAGCGCGCTTCGAATGTCTCCTGAAGAGATTGCACTGCCTTCTGCAAGTCTTTGGATTGCGATGCCACGAGCGTCAACGATTCGAGAGTTTCGGCCAGAAGCCCTTGCGAGCTAATGGCGGTCACAACCAACGTGTCGCTGGCGCTGGCCCCGTGACTGTCCGTCACGGTCAACGTCACGGTATATTGTCCATGTTTATCGTAGATATGCTTCGGAGTGAGAGTGCCGATGACGTTGGCGGTGCTGTCGCCAAAACTCCAGGCCACGATGTGGCTCGGGCTGCTCGGATCGGTGAAACTGCCGCTGAACATGACTTCGTCCATGGCAATTTTTTCCTGATCCGAACCGGCATTGACGATGGGCGCCACGTTGCGCACGGTCAGCGTGCCGATGATTTTGGCCACGATG